>NZ_JBBJLN010000005.1:0-297488 GCF_037658235.1 Yunchengibacter salinarum
GAGACCGCCGCCAAGCGCGGTCATCGGTATGTGACCGTCTTCATCGACCTTGATCGTGCCGAGACCCCGGTGGTTTTTGCCGTTCCCGGCAAGGGCAAGGCCTGTGTCAGGCAGTTCCGGGCGTTCCTGGAAAGTCAGGGCGGGGACGGCAGCGCCGTCGCCGAGGTGGTCTGCGACATGTCCGCCGCATTCCAGAAGGCTGCCGGGGAGACCTTCGAGAATGCCCATCTCACCGTCGACTGGTTCCACACGGTGCAACTGTTCACCAACGCCGTGGACAACGTCCGCCGCCTTGAGGCCAAGGCGACCCGCCTGCCCAGGGGTGCCCGCTGGGCGACCCTCAAGGCCGGGGATGGGCAGTTGAAGCCCCGCGACAGGGACGCCCTCGCCGAACTGGAAAATCTCGGCACGGCCACGGCAGAGGCCTACAAGATCAAGGAGAAGCTCCGCTGGGTCCGGGGGGCATCCACGCCCCAGGCCGCCCGCTGGCGCCTGACCCGCTTCCTCCATATGGCAGAGGGGATCGTCGCCGAAACCGAGGCCCTGGCGCCGGTCCGCAAGGCCATCAACACCGTTCGCCAGCAGATCGACCGCATCATCCAGCGCTGGCACTCAACTTACTCCAACGCACGCCTGGAGGGCCTCAACTCCATCTTCCAGGCCGCCCGTCACCGGGCCCGGGGCTACAGCAACCCAAAAACCTTCATTACCATGATATACCTGCTCGCCGCACCCATCGGCGACGTCACAAAATCCACTTGATGCGTCGCAGCACCCTTAATTTTGCCGCCAACCTGTCCAACCAAACAGGGCCACCTCTCTTTCAATAGAACTACCTGTTGCGGACTATCTCGACATGTTCAGATAGTCCGCAACCACCTTTTCTATGCCGCGTTCAAGGCTGATCCCGAATGACCAACCGGCTTCCCGCAACAGACTGGAATCCATAAGTTTGCGCGGTGTGCCATTGGGCTTTTCCGTATCAAACACCAAATCACCGTCAAACCCCACCTCAGCGGCAATCATTTCGGCCAACTGGCGAATAGAAACCTCTTCCCCGGTTCCCACATTGATCGGCCCTTCCCTGTCATAGGACTTCAGCAGGAAAACACAGGCATCCGCCAGATCATCCACATGCATGAATTCCCTGAGAGGAGAACCATCCCCCCATATTTCGACACTCTGGGAACCAGCCTCACGCGCTTCCACCATTTTTCGCACAAGAGCAGGAAGAACATGGCTGTTCTTCAGGTCATAATTATCACCGGGACCATACAGATTTGTAGGCATAGCGGAAATATAGTGCCGCCCATATTGACGGCGGTACGCATCGCATAGCTTGATACCGGCAATCTTCGCCACGGCATAGGCTTCATTGGTGGGCTCCAGCGGACCGGTCAGGAGAGACGATTCCTCCATCGGCTGCTGGGCGAACTTGGGATAGATACAACTGGACCCCATAAACAATAGCCGCGTCACGCCGCTTTCATGTGCAGCATGGATCACATTGGCCGCGATCATGAGGTTGTCATATAAAAAATCAGCCGGGTAGGTATCGTTGGCAAGTATGCCGCCAACCTTTGCCGCAGCGATAACCACCACATCGGGAGCCTCCGCCTGCAACAAAGCTTCCGCGTCCCTCTGGCGCGTCAAATCACCATCCTTGCGCGCAACCGGGCGCACCTGACACGATTCCTGCTCAAGGCGCCGAACGACGGCGGAACCCACCATTCCCGCAGACCCCGTAACCAACACTTTCTTATTCTCAAGAGGGTAAAGAGTTTCCGACATTCGTTCAGTCCCGACCATATTGTAGACGAACCAAGCGCTCAGTTTTCAGAAGCTCCCGATCCGCATCCACCATTTCATCAACCAAAGCACTGAAATCGGTCGTATGCCGCCAGCCCAGTTGCTCATGCGCCTTGCTGGCGTCCCCGATCAACAGGTCCACTTCCGTGGGGCGGAAATAACGCGGGTCGATCCGCACCAGCACATCGCCCGTTTTCGCATCAAGGCCCACCTCGTCCACGCCGCTGCCGCGCCATTCCAGCGGGCGACCCACGCGGGCAAAGGCGCGCTCCACGAAGTCGCGCACGCTGCGGGTTTCCCCCGTGGCGAGCACGAAATCATCCGCTTTGTCATGCTGAAGAATGCGCCACATGCCATCCACATAGTCGCGGGCATGGCCCCAGTCCCGCTTGGCATCCAGATTGCCCAGATAAAGCACGTCCTGTAGCCCCAGTTCGATTGCGGCCACGGCGCGGGTGATCTTGCGGGTGACAAAGGTTTCCCCCCGCATCGGGCTCTCATGATTGAACAGAATGCCGTTGGAAGCGAAAATGCCGTAGGCTTCCCGGTAGTTCACGCAGATCCAATAGGCATACAGCTTGGCCGCCGCATAGGGGGAGCGCGGATAAAACGGCGTGGTCTCGCTCTGCGGTGTTTCCTGCACCAGGCCATAGAGTTCCGAGGTGGAAGCCTGATAAAAGCGGGTCTTGTTCTCCAGCTTCAGCAGCCGGATCGCCTCCAGCAGCCGCAGAGTTCCGATGGCATCCGCATTGGCGGTGTATTCGGGGGTCTCAAAGCTCACCTTCACATGGCTCTGGGCCGCGAGATTATACACCTCGTCAGGCTGGATATCGCTCATCAGGCCGATCAGATTGGCGCTGTCCGTCATGTCCCCATAATGAAGGATCAGGCGCGTATTCTCTTCGTGCAAATCCTGATAGATGGGATCGATCCGCCCCGTATTGAAAGAAGAGGAGCGCCGCTTGATGCCGTGCACCACATAGCCTTCATCCAGCAACTGGCGGGCCAGATACGCCCCGTCCTGCCCCGTGATACCGGTAATGAGCGCGGTTTTTGCCATGATACGCGAGACCTCTTTTATGACCATTCTTTAGGGTCAGATCGCTTAGCACACTTGCCAGATTTTGGGAAACAGTATTACTTAAGAGTGCATCGCCGACATTGACTCCGTGGAGACCTCATTTTGACCCCTTCCCTTCCAATACAGCCCGTCATCCTGTCAGGCGGCGCTGGTTCTCGCCTCTGGCCCTTGTCACGAGAACAGTACCCCAAGCAGTTCCTGCCGCTGGTGGGGGACGGGAGCCTGTTCGAGGGCACCCTCGCCCGTGTGGCGCCGGAGCACGGCTTTCTGCCGCCGCTCGTCATTGGCAGCCACCATCATCGCTTTCTGATGGCGGAGGCCGCGCGGGAAACCGGCACGGCCCCTGCCGCCATCGTGCTGGAGCCGGTGGCGAAAAACACCCTGCCCGCGCTCGCCGTGGCGGCCCTGCTGGCGGCGCGGGACAACCCGGATCGATTGCTTCTCGTGCTGCCAAGCGACCATGTGATCACCGACCCGGACAGCTTCCGCGCAGCCGTATGGGCCGGGGCGGAGGCGGCCAGCCAGGGCCATCTGACCTGTTTCGGCATGACGCCCGACCGGCCAGAGACCGGCTATGGCTATATCCGGGCGGGCGCCGCGCTCACCGACCATGCCACCCACCCCGCCTTTCGTGTGGATGCGTTTCGGGAAAAGCCGGATCGCAAGACCGCCGAAACCTATCTGGCGCAGGGCGGCTATAGCTGGAACAGCGGCATGTTCCTGATGCGCGCGGGCACCGTGCTGGATGAACTGGAAGCCCACACCCCCGGCCTGCTGTCCGCCTGCCGCGCCGCCATCGGAGACGCCAGGGAGGACCTGGACTTTCTGCGCCTGAACGAACAGGCCTTCAAGGCCATGGACGGCACCAGCATCGATTACGGCCTGATGGAAAAAACCGACCGCGCGGCGGTGGTGCCCGCCCGTTTCGGCTGGTCGGACCTGGGCTCCTACAGCGCGCTGGCGGCGGTTCAGCCAAAGGACGGTCAGGGCAATGTAACCCGCGGCGATGTGATGCTGGAGGACTGCACAGACTGCTATATCAATGGGGACGGCCTGCTGGTGGCGGGCCTCGGCCTCAACGGCATCAGCGTGGTGGCCACGGAAGACGCCCTGCTGGTGGCCCGCACCGACCGGGATCAAGACATCAAACGCTTTGTGACACGACTAAAGGAGCAGGGACGGCCAGAGGCCACCGTTCACCGCACGCGCCACCGGCCCTGGGGCTTCTGGCGCCGTCTGGTGCTGGAGGGGGACGCCTATGAAGTGCGGGAAGTGATGATCCGCGCCGGGGAGGAACAGGCCCTGCAATATCATCAGGAACGCACCGAGCACTGGGTGGTGGTCAGCGGCAAGGCCACGCTGGAGCGGGGGGAAGACACGCTCACCCTCGGCCCCGGCGAAAGCACCTGCCTGCCGCCCGGCGTGCCGCACCGCCTGTCCAACCGCACGGACGCCCCCGTCACCCTGATCGAAGTACGCACCGGCACACTAAGCGATACGGACGTGGTCCGGCTTTAGGGCCGTCAGGCGCCCCGGCCTGACGAGGTCAGCTTCCATTGGTCCATCAGGTCGGCGCGCGCCTGCACCAGAAAGGCGGCCATGAGAGCGAACAGGCCGAACGTCTCGAAGCTTTGTTCGAAACTGAACCGAAGGCCGAAAAGGCGCACCACCCCTTCACCGCCGGCACTCATATCGCCGAGTATTGCGGAACCCGCCAGCACGGCAAACAGACCCAGCAAACCGAGCGCGGGCACCGGCAGCCGGAACCGCCTGAGCGCCAACACACCCCCCAACAGGGCGCCTTCAACCAGGAAAAGGCTCACCTCCGGCAGACCAAGGAGCCCCATGCGCTCATGCAGGCCAAGGGCCGCATCAAGAAACAGCAACAGGAAAAGCAGTGTGGCCGCGACCCAGAAAATCCGCACCCGGCTGCTTGCCCTCGCCTGCCGCGCCCCATCGGCCCAGCTGAGCAACAGATAGACCCCGTGACTCAAACTGGCCGCCATCAGGGCGAAACTGGCGCCGATCAGGGCATTCACACCGGCTAGGTCCACGCGCCACGCCGTGCCCGTGCGCCATTCCAGCCCCTTCAGCGCCAGAAGAATCAGCGGAAACAGGGCGAAGAAATAAAGGTCGCGCCATCTCAGTGCAGCGAAAAAGGAAGGTCGCATAACAAACTCACACATACAAAGTACGACCTGAGAGTGTATCAAAGCACCATACGGATAGCACGCCTTAAAATTGCAGCGCCGCCAGCCGGGCATAGAGACCGCCCGCCTGTACCAGTTCATCATGGGTGCCGGTGGCGACGATACGGCCCCTGTCCATCACCAGAATCCGATCCGCCTGCTTCACCGTGGCAAGGCGGTGCGCGATCACCAGTGTGGTGCGGTCGGCCATAAGACGGGTGAGGGCCGCCTGTACCTTGCCTTCCGACTCGGCGTCCAGCGCGCTTGTGGCCTCGTCCAGCAGCAGGACCGGGGCGTTTTTCAGGATAGCGCGGGCAATGGCAATGCGCTGGCGCTGGCCGCCGGACAGGCGTGTACCCCGCTCGCCAAGCTGGGCATCGAAGCCGTCCGGGTGTTCCTCGATGAAATCCAGCGCCGCCGCGGCCTCGGCTGCCGCGCGCACCTCCGCATCCCCCGCGTCCGGCCGACCATAGCGGATGTTTTCCCGCACCGTATCGGCAAACACCACGGTTTCCTGTGGCACGAACGCCATCTGGCGGCGCAGGTCCATCGGGTTCAGCCGGTCCACGGGCACGCCGTCAATACGGATGCGCCCCGTGGTGACATCGTGAAAGCGCAGCAGCAATTGCAGCATGGTGGACTTGCCCGCACCGCTCGGCCCCACCAGCGCCACGGTCTCCCCCGGCGCAATGCTCACATGGATGTCATCCAGCACGGCGGCATCGGGCCGGGCGGGATAGCAGAATCCCACATGCTC
The DNA here is from genome assembly GCF_037658235.1 of Yunchengibacter salinarum. NCBI lineage: Bacteria > Pseudomonadati > Pseudomonadota > Alphaproteobacteria > Kordiimonadales > Kordiimonadaceae > Yunchengibacter > Yunchengibacter salinarum. Next base: position 5,837 of record NZ_JBBJLN010000005.1, read on the forward strand.
GAAGTCGATGTCACCGCGCACACGCAGCGGCAGGGCCGCAGGGTTTTCAGGCGGGCGTATGGGGCTGGTGGCGTTCAGAAGCTCCGCCAGCCGCCCGGCGGCACCCGCCGCCCGTTGCAGATTGGAATACACCTCCGACAGCGCGCCGAAGGCCCCGGCCACGAACACCGCCCGCATGATAAAAGCCAGCATTTCGCCGCCGGACATGGCACCCGTCATCACATCCTGCACGCCCTCATACATGACAAGCGCAATGGCGCCGAAGATCAGGAAGATCAGGCTGAAGGTCAGGATCGCCCGCACCCGGATGCGCTGGCGGGCAGCGCTGAACGCCTCGTCCACCCGACCGCCAAAGCGCCGGGCCTCGGCCTTTTCCTGCGTGAACGCCTGCACCACCGGCAGCGCCATCAGCGACTCGGACGCCTGGGCCCCCACATCGGCCACCCGGTCCTGACTGGTGCGGGACAGGGTGCGCACCCGGCGCCCCACCGCCACCAGCAGGCCGATCACCAGCGGAATGACCAGTGCGATCAGGGCCATCAGCTTGGGCGACATGAAAAACAGCCAGCCCGTGCCCACCAGCGCGATCAGCGCATTCCGCGCCCAGATGCTGGCATCCTGCCCCACAATATTCTGCACCAGGGTGGTGTCGGCGGTGAGCCGGGAGACGATTTCCCCCGGACGGTTGGTTTCGAACCAGGCGGGGGACAGGCTGATCAGGCGGCCATAGACCGCCTTGCGAATATCCGCCACCACGCGCTCCCCCAGCCAGGTGACGAAATAAAACCGAAACGCCGTGGACAGCGCCAGCACCAGCACAATGGCCACGAAAATCAGAAAATAACGATCCACCCGCCCGGTGTCGCCCGCCGCAAAGCCCCGGTCCACGATCCCCTGAAAAGCCGTGGGCACCAGCAGCACCGTCATGGCACTGATCACCAGAAAAGTGAGCGCCAGCACCAGCCGCCCCTTATAGGGCTTCACAAACCCCCAAAGCGTGGCCAGATTGGCCAGCCGTTTCGGCTCCGCCCCGTCGGGCGACTCCGGGGCCGCTGTGTCAGATCGGGCGTCTGCCATAAAAGCTCCTGCACGGATGGCCGCCACGGGCGGATGATCCGCCGCGCCGTCATCATGTCCCACGCCTTGATATACGGGGTCGCGCTCCCCCGTCCAGCGGGCTTTTACCGGCACGCCAGCGCCTGAGATGAAAAACCCTGACCTTCCATTTGAAAAAACCGTCACCGGGTGCACGGCAAGCCTTGCAATCGCGCCCGCGATCCCCTATACACCGCCCTCAAATTTTGGAGGTGCGACCATGAAACAGGGCATTCATCCCGAATACCACACAATCAAGGTGGTAATGACCGACGGGACCGAATTCGAAACCCGCTCCACCTGGGGCAGCGAAGGCGATACCATGAAGCTGGAAATCGATCCCACGTCCCATCCGGCGTGGACCGGTGGCCTGCGCAAGTCGCTGGAAGGCGGCCAGGTGGCCCGCTTCAAGAAGCGGTTCGGCTCTTTCGGTCTCAAGAAATAAGTCTGCTCCGGCGCCACGCGCCGGATACAGGCCGCCCCCGGCATCTGATGTCGTGGGCGAACCATTTAAAAAGCGCCGCCCTTTTCGGGTGGCGTTTTTTGTGCCCGTTTTTTGCGGAAACCGGGCCCTGCCCTCTTGAACGGAAGCGATAATTTCTTATCTGCTCAAGTATCCGGTCGCCACGATCCATACGGGACCGGACCTGAGACAAGACCCGGCCAAATGGCGGGTCAAACCCTGTCGCTTCAAAAGGAGGACAAACCCATGAGACACTTCGATCTGACCCCCCTGCTGCGCAGTTCCGTTGGTTTCGACCATCTGAACCGTCTGCTGGACAGTTCCTTCGCCTCGGACGAGGCGCCCGGCTATCCGCCCTATAATATCGAAAAGCTGAGCGAAGACGACTATCGCATCACCATGGCCGTGGCCGGTTTCCGCCCGGATGAACTGGACGTGACCGTGCAGGACGGAACACTGGTGATCTCCGGCAAGGCGGAAGAAACCAGCGAGGACGAGGCCCCCACCTATCTGCATCGCGGCATCGCCAAACGCGCCTTTGAGCGCCGCTTCCAATTGGCGGAGACCGTACAGGTGGGTGAGGCGCGCTTCGAAAACGGCCTTCTGGAAGTGGGCCTGAAACGGGTCATTCCCGACCACAAGAAGCCGCGCCAGATCGCCATTCAAAGCGGCGCCGATGAAAAAGCGCCCAAGGCGATCGAGGCGGACGCCGCCTAAGGGCGACAATGCGCAAGCACATCAGGGGGACGGCCACCGGGCCGTCCCTTTTTTTCGGTTTTTGACGCCGGCCCCACTATGACCGGCCTCATGCCTGCCCCGACAGCCTCACCCTTTGCCGGAAAATAGCGCCTCGGCCGCCGCGCGGGAGGACTGCCGCGCCGCGAGCGCCTGCTCGGTCCTGGCCTTTTCGCCCTCCAGCCGCGCGATCCGGTCCTGCAAGCCCTCCACGCCCAGGGTGGACAGGTCCTCCCGTTCCACCGCGGCAAGCGCATCGCCGCGCGGCTTCGGGCTGTCGTCTTCGTCCATGCCGTCATCTCCCACTTGATACGCCCCGGCCCAGCATGGCCACCCGGCCCCGTGTCTGGCAAGGCCCATCCACCCACAAGGGGTTGTCAGGGGCGCCGCCGGTGGGCAAACTCTGGCCCAACAGTTGAGGGAGCGCAATCCAGATGAAAGCCATTGAAATCACCCAGCCCGGCGGGCCGGAAGTTCTCAAACCGGTGGAAAGACCCGTACCCGAACCCGGCCCCGGCGAGGTGCTGATCAAGGTCACGGCGGCTGGCGTCAACCGGCCGGACGTATTCCAGCGCATGGGGCTCTACCCCGCGCCGGAAGGGGCGTCCGACATTCCAGGCCTGGAGGTGAGCGGGCGCGTGGCCGCCCTTGGCGAAGGCGTGACCGAATTTCAGGAGGGGGAGCCGGTCTGTGCCCTGGTCACGGGCGGCGGCTATGCGGAATATTGCGTGGCGCCGGTGGAAACCTGCCTTTATCTACCGGAAGGGTTGGATGAAGTGGCCGCCGGCGGCGTGCCGGAAACCTTTTACACCGTCTGGTCCAACATGTTCGACCGGGCGGAACTGAAACAGGACGAAACCCTGCTGATCCACGGCGGCACCAGCGGCATCGGCACCACGGCGATCCAGCTTGCCAAGTCCTATAATGTCACGGTGATCACCACCGTCGGGTCGGATGAAAAAGCGGCCTTCTGCCGCGACGAACTGGGCGCCGATCTGGCCATCAATTACAAGACACAGGATTTCGTTGCGGAAACAAAAGCCTTCACCAAGGATCGGGGTGTTGATGTGGTGCTGGACATGATCGGCGGTGATTATGTGGCCCGCAATATCGCCTGCATGGCCGAAGAAGGGCGCCATGTGTCCATCGCTTTTCTCGGCGGGTCCAAAGTGTCGCTGGATATGGGGCCGGTCATGCGCAAGCGGCTGGTGCTGACGGGCAGCACGCTGCGCGCGCGGGACAATGGCTTCAAGGGCGCCATCGCGGGCAAGCTCCGGGTCAAGGTCTGGCCCCTGATCGAACAGGGCATGGTTACGGCAGTGGTGGACCGCACCTTCCCGCTGGACAGGGCGGCGGACGCCCATGCCTATCTGGATGAAGGCAAACATCGCGGCAAGGTGATCCTGACCCTGTAAACCATGGGGGGCAGGCCACCCAGATACGCTGCCCCGATGCACGCCCAGATGCGCACACGGATGCACGCCCCGGCACCCGAAAGCGCGCACCGAAACGGGCACCAAAATATGTGACAAGCCGGTCAAAGCCTGATAAGCCGATTTCAGGAAGGTGTCCTTCCCCTTTTTTGCGCGCCTTTGAGAGCTGAAGCTGGCCTTGCACCGGGCGCGCCCTCTGGCCATATGACCGGAAAGGGGACAGGCCGTCCGGTGTTCAGCCGGGCAGCCTGAAAGGAGCCGCGCTGTCTTTAAAGGATGAGGAATGACGCCATGACCCAACCCCTGATGCCGCTGGCAACCGCCGTCTGGCTGGTGGACAATACCGCGCTCACCTTCAAGCAGATCGCCGATTTCTGCGAGCTGCACGAATTGGAGGTTCAGGGTATCGCGGATGGCACCATCGCCACCAATATGGTCGGCCAGGACCCCACCACCACGAACCAGCTCACATGGGACGAGATCAATCGCTGTCAGGCGGACCCCGATGCGCGCCTGGAAATGGTCAAGGATGATGTGGCCGCCATCAAGCGCACCAAGGGGCCGCGCTATACCCCGCTGTCCAAGCGCCAGGACAAGCCGGATGCCATTGCTTGGCTGGTGCGCCACCACCCGGAACTGAGCGACCTTCAGATTTCGCGGCTTGTGGGCACCACCAAGCCCACCATCCAATCGATCCGGGACGGCAGCCACTGGAACAAGTCCAATATCCGCGCCCAGGACCCGGTTCAACTCGGCCTGTGCCGCCAGACGGAACTGGATGAAGCCGTGCGCGAAGCCGCCGACAAGAAAGCCAGGAAAGAAGCCAAAGCGGAAGCGGAAGCCGCTCAGGATGCCCCAAAAAGCGCTCCTGAAAGCGAAGCCGCGACCGCCGGGGATGCGGGCGAAAGCGGCGAAACCAGCTAAGGTCAGCCAGCCCCCGTTCAGCCGGGCGGCGCCAGGGGGGGCCACGCCCCTCTGCCCGGCCCGGCACAGAAAAGCCGACACGGGAAAGCTGGCGGGGGAAAGCTAACAGGGGGAAGCAGGCCCGCAAGGCCCGCCTCTTAACGCTGTGGCGGTATGCTGTCCCCAAAATAAACGCCGGTCACCCGATCCGTATGCCCGGCGCGGCGGCGCTCATGCGGCGGGAAATCCCCGGTGCTTTCGCGCCACCGGGCCAGTTCCGCGAAATGGTCGCGGATCAGCGCCCGATACGCCGGATCACCGGCCAGATTGGTCACTTCCCACGGGTCCGCTTCCAGGTCGTAGAACTCTATCTCAGGCCGCGGCACCTCGAACAGCCGGGCCTGAGCGGGTGTCAGGGTGCCCGCCTGTTTGCGCGCATAAAGCGCCCGCCATGTGGGACTTTCGGACACATCCGCGGGCGACCCGTGCGGCAGATGCACATACGCATTGTGGATCAGGCGATAGCGCTCGGTGCGGATGGACCGGATATGTTCATCCGTGTCGTGCCAGTTGCGTTCGCTGAAAGCTTGGGCGCGGCTGAGCCGGTCGGGATTGAACAGCCCGGCCTTGATGCTCTGGCCCTGCATCACATCCGGTACGGCCATCCCCGCCAGATCGACGAATGTGGGGGCCAGATCGATCACGCTGGCCACGCCCCCATAACGCCGCCCCGCTGGCACGCGGGACGGCCAGCGGAAGATCAGGGGGGTCTTCACCCCGCCGTCATAGAGCGCGCCTTTTTCCCGCGGGAAGGGGGCGCCATTGTCGCTGAGGAACACCACCAGCGTATTGTCCAGAAGGCCGCGCCGCTCCAGCGTTGCCATCTGCTCCCCGATCACGCCGTCCATGCGGGCGATATAGTCATAATAACGGGCAATATCCTCGCGGGTTTCGGGCGTGTCCGCATGATAGGGCGCCACCGCCACCTTTGCCGGATCATGGGGCGGCTCCACCGCCCCCTTGGCATAAGTGGGCAGGCCGGTTTCCGGGTCCGCCGGCCGGTGCGGATCGCCAAAGGCCACCCACATGAAAAAGGGTTTTTCCTTAGCGGAATCAAGAAAGCGATCCAGCCCGTCCAGCTCCGGGTCGTACCAGTGAAACCGCGCCTCGGCATAGGGACCGATATGGGTTTTCTGCATCATGCCGGTAAAATAGCCCTGCTGGCGCAGATAACCGGGCACCACCTCGTGTTCTTTCGGCATGGGCATGTGCAGGTCTTCGGCCCCGGTTGCATGGGGGTACAGTCCGGTCAGAATGCTGATGCGCGACGGGCTGCACTGCGGCGTAGTCAAATGGGCATTGTCAAAGGTCAACCCCTCGGCGGCCAGTCGATCAATATGGGGCGTGCGGATCGTGGGATTGCCATAGCAGCCGAAATGCCGGGCGCCCGCATCATCGGCAACGAACACCAGAATGTTGGGCGGGGCGCCTGTGGCCGCCGACGCCATGCGCGCCGCCGGGCCGCTCAATGCCATACCGGCCACACCGGCCCCGGTAAACTGCCTGCGGGTCAGATCGACCATGATTCGCCTCCCTCCTGATATGTGTCCCCGCGGGCAGGCTAGGCGCGAATGCAAACGATTACAATACCGCCCTGCTCCGCCCGCGTACCGAAGCACGGCCCCGCACACAATAAAAGCGCCGGAACCCAAGGGCCCGGCGCCGTGCATGTCTGGCTCAGGCTGATTCTGCCTGACGCTATCTGGAAGGATTAATGAGCTTTCAGGCGGGAAATCTCCTCCTTCAGGCGCAGCTTCTCACGCTTCATCTGCATCAGGCGAATGGTGTCGGGATTGGGACGGGTTTCTTCGGTATGGATCGCGTTTTCGATCCGGGCATGTTTACTGTTGAGCGCTTCCACGTGCGTTTGCATGCTCATCCCTTGGTACTCCCTTTCGATTGGTTGGAACACCAAGTCAAGCAGACCAAAACGGGTTTCTCAAGACAGGAATTGACGCGCCCCTAAAAATCAGTATTTTCCATCGGTTATTCTGCGCCCTGCGGCGCGCGGCAAAGGGCCGATCCATCATGACGGAAAAGACTCACAAAGATCGGATCGTGATTGCCATTACCGGTGCCAGCGGTGCCATTTTTGGCATCACCGCGCTCCGGCTTCTCTCTGACCTGCCGGTGGAGACGCACCTCGTCGTTTCCGCCGCCGGGGACCGCACCATCACCGAGGAGACCGACCTGGCGCCGAAGGACGTGCGCGCCCTTGCGGACGTGGTGCACAATGCCAGGGATATCGGCGCCAGCATTGCCAGCGGCTCCTTCCGGGCGCGGGGTATGCTGGTGGCACCGTGCAGCGTGCGCACCATGTCGGAGATTGCCGGCGGCGTAACCAGCAGCCTGGTGAGCCGCGCCGCAGACGTGATGCTGAAGGAGCGCCGCCCGCTGGTGCTGATGGTTCGGGAAACACCGCTGCACACGGGCCATCTGCGCACCATGACCAGCCTGAGCGAAATGGGCGCCATCATCGCGCCGCCCGTTCCCGGCTTTTATGGCCGCCCGGAAAGCCTAGATGAAATGGTCCGGCACAGCGTGGGGCGCGCGCTGGACCTGTTCCAGTTGAACAGCCCCGCCGTCCATCGCTGGACGGGGCGCGCACCGGATCGGTAAAGCCCATCCCGCCTTTGGCCCCTACCCCGTCTTTGGCCGCCGCCCCTCAGGGCCGGGTGATGAGATGCGCGTGCAGGGCGCGGGCCTCATCCGCCTGAAGGCCCAGGGCTTCCAGATATTGGGAAAGGGTGGCGGTGCCTTTCACCGCCTTGCCGCCCAACGCCCGGATCAGCGCCTTCTGGGCAGCGCGTTCCAGCTTCAGTTCCTGCTTTTTCACCACATCATAGCCGGGCTGGCCCTTCATTTTACGGCGCCGCGCCCGCACATCCGCCAGAATACCCTTGTGCCAGTGGCGGGATGCCGCGCCCAATGCCTCGAACACATCCCCGGCGGGCTCCAGCCCGAAGCCTTCCAGCCAGCCCAGAAGCAGCGCCATGTTCACGTCCATGCCGGTGCTGTCCTGCGCCCTGATCAGCCGATCGGCCACCCCCGGCACATCGTACAGGCGCAGACTGTGCGCCCAGAAGGCATCCGCATCGCGGAAAAACTCGGTAGAGATTGTCTTTCCAGAATCCCCCGTGTTAATCTCCCCACTGGTCTGCATCGTGATTAATTTCCCTGAATTGAGGCCCGGTTTCATATGGATCAGGAGAGTGTGCGCGCCCGTCTTGCGGCGCTGGAGCAGGAGCACCGGGACATGGACGATGCCATAGATGCCCTGACACGCACCGGCCCGGCCAATCTGATGCAGGTCAGCCGCCTGAAAAAACGCAAGCTGTCCCTGAAAGACCAGATCGGTCGCCTGCAAGGTATGCTCATCCCCGACATCATTGCCTGACCCCGCATGATTTCCCAGTCTGCACGGGTCTTTATCATCCGTGGGCGCCCGGCGCCACTCCCCCGGTTGTGACCGGGTATCGCCTTATCGTATGTCCGCTTCGCCCTTGACCGCCTTCTTGTGGGCGTACATGGCCTCGTCCGCCTTCTGGATCGCCGCGTTCGGATCGTCCTCGCCGCGAAAGGTATAAAGGCCATATGCCAGATTGAGCCGGATCGCCTCGCCCCCCGCCTCGAACGGTGTGGCCATCACCATATCCGCCAGTTCGGCGGCCTTTTCCCGGCCTGTGGTTTCGTCCGCCTGAGCCAGAATCACGCCGAATTCATCGCCGCCCAGGCGCCCCACCACATCCGTGCCGCGGGTATTGTCCACCAGCAGGCGGGCCATGTGGAACAGGGCCCTGTCCCCCGCCTCATGCCCGAATGTATCATTGATCTGCTTCATGTCGTTCATGTCGATGAATACCAGCGTGGACGGCGTGCCATAGCGCTGGGCAAAGGAAATCATGCGATTCAGCTCCCGCACGAAAGCTCGGCGATTGGGGATGGGTAACAAGGCATCCATATCCGCCAGGTCTTCCAGCTCCCGAAGGCGGCGGTTGGACTGTTCCAGATCCCGGCGCAGGCCATCCACCTCCGACATCAGGGTCATGATGGCGTTTTTCACATTGGGGGTCATTTCCTCGGGCGGGATGCCGAGAACCTCCACTGTGTCCTGCACGGTTCGGCTCGGGGCCGACGCGCGCCCGGTCCGGTCACTGGCGGAGACCCGCTCAGCCGCACCGGTGCGCCGCGTGGGCGTGGTCCGGCTGATTCCGGGGCTGTTGGATACTTTCATCGACACCGGGCCCTTGTGGTCGTCAGCGCGCCCGCATTTGCGCGCCACGGCTTGGGTTTTCTAGCCCATTATGCAGCCAAAAGGAATCCCCTTACAAGGCCAGCCGCCACCGCGCCGGAATCAAGGTCGCCGGATACCGCATGGCCATCGCCCGTGAGCGGGGCCATGTGCAGGGCTTGTCAGCCGGGTGGCCGGGGCCTAGACTGCGCCGCGCTTTCGACATTTTGCAATGCAACACCAGTGAGTGCCAATGACCGATCAGACCCCGTTCGTGAGCGTCATCATGGGCAGCCAGTCCGACTGGCCCACCATGCGTCATGCCGTGGACGTGCTGGAACAGCTCGACGTTCCCCATGAAAGCCGCATCGTATCCGCCCATCGCACGCCGCAGCGCCTGTATGACTTTGCGAAAAGCGCGCGGGATTCGGGTATCAAGGTGATCATCGCGGGCGCGGGCGGGGCGGCCCATTTGCCCGGCATGGTGGCGGCCCTCACGCCGCTGCCGGTTCTTGGCGTACCGGTGGAAAGCCAGGCGCTCAGCGGTGTGGACTCGCTGCACAGCATCGTGCAGATGCCTGGCGGTGTGCCCGTGGGCACGCTGGCCATCGGCAAGGCGGGCGCCACCAATGCCGCCCTTCTGGCGGCCCAGATTCTGGCCCTCAACAATATGGCACTGGCTGACCGGCTGGACCAGTTCCGCAGCCAGCAAAGCGCCGGTGTTCCGGCCCACCCCACACGGAATGAAGGCTCAAAGGCATGACCATTATCGCACCGGGCGGCAGCATCGGCATTCTTGGCGGCGGCCAGTTGGGCCGCATGTTGGCGCTGGCCGCCGCCCGTTTCGGCTACCGGGTTCATATATTCTGCCCGGACGCGGACAGCCCCGCCTTCGACGTGGCCCACACCGTCCACGAGGCAGCCTATGACGACGAGCAAGCGCTGGAGGCTTTCGCCAAAGCCGTATCCGTGGCCACCTATGAATTCGAAAACGTGCCCGTTGCCGCGGCGGAAATCGTCGCGCGCCACACCCTGCTGCGGCCCGGCACCGAACCGCTACGCATTACTCAGGACAGGCTGCGGGAAAAGGACTTTCTCAATGAAAGTGGCGTGAAAACCGCCAATTATGCCGCCTTTGAGGACGCGGAAGGGCTGGACGGCGCCCTCAAGACCGTGGGCAAACCCGCCATCGTCAAGACGCGCTTCGGCGGCTATGACGGCAAGGGTCAGGCCCTTATCAAGACGCGCAAGGGCATTGAGCCAGCCTTGCAGGCGCTAAGCGGAGCACCCGCCATCGCGGAGGAGCGGATTCCCTTTGACCGGGAGGTGAGCGTGATCGTCGCCCGCAGCGTGGCAGGGGATGTGGCGGCCTTTCCGGTCTCGGAAAATCACCATGAAAAAGGCCAGCTTCGGGAAACCCAGGTGCCCGCCGCCATGTCCGATCCGCTGGAAGCCAAGGCCAAGGTTATGGCCACAAAGATCGCCAATGCGCTGGACTATGTGGGCGTGATGACGCTGGAACTGTTCGTGCGGGACGACGGCACCCTGAACGCCAATGAAATGGCGCCGCGCGTCCATAATAGCGGGCACTGGACCCTGGAAGGTGCCGCCACCAGCCAGTTCGAACAGCACATTCGCGCCATTTGCGGCCTGCCGCTGGGGCCGACGGACCTGCTGGCCCGCTGTCGCATGATCAACCTGCTGGGCGATGCCATCAATGACTGGCAGGAATGCCTGAAGGACCCGCAGGCCCATTATCACCATTATGGCAAGCGGGAAGCCCGCGAGGGCCGCAAGATGGGCCACATCACCTGGGTCTATCGGGACGAACGGTCCTGATCGCAATATCCGGCGGCGTTGCCCAAAGCGCAACACGGCGATGACGGCTTCAAGGCTAGGCGGGATCGGATTGCCCGCTTAGTCTGGTGATCAGACGGGGCGGATCGGCCGCCCCACCCTGACCTGAAGGAGGCCATCATGACCGACACGACCACCACCGCCGGCGCGCCCCGGTTCGATCTGCAATCCCGCCTGTCCCCCCTCGCCCCGCTCAGCGAAACGCTGCTGCGCGCCGGGGCCGGGATTTTCCTGATGCCCCACGGCGCCCAGAAGCTGTTTGGCTGGTTCGGCGGCCACGGCCTGACAACCACCGGCCAGTTCTTCGAAAGCCAGCTCGGCTTCTCGCATGGCCTTCTTGCCGCCTTCGGCGCTGGCATGGTGGAGTTTTTCGGCGGCCTGATGCTGGCCATCGGCCTGCTCACAAGGCTGGCGGGCGCGGCGATCACCGTCATGCTGCTGGTGGCGGCGACGATTCACCTTGGAAACGGCTTTTTCTGGAATGCGGGCGGTTTTGAATACCCCGTGCTCTGGGCCATGATCGCCCTGCACTTCACCCTGAAAGGCGGCAACCGCCACAGTCTGGACCGCCGCATCGGCTGGGCGCTCTGAGATAGCGTTATCACACTGACCCGATCGGCAGTTGCACCAGTATAACAAGATGGCGGGTCACACCCTTGTGACCCGCCCATTAACGCAACAGTAACCGGTCCATGGCAGCTTGCCTGCCATGTTGCAGAATCAGACAGATCAGGCCAAGTAGGGAAATCGCGCAGTGCCGGACACCAACCCCCTCACATCCCCCGCCGTCAAAACGGCCATCAATCACTTCTATGACCGCCTGATCACGGACCCGGAGCTTGCCCCGGTCTTTGCACGCGCGGATACGAACAGTCTGAAGCGCAAGCTGCACTGGATGCTGGCAACCCTGGTGATGGAAGGGCGCAGCGACACGGCGGACTATATGTCCCGCGCCCATGCCCGCCTGCGAAAGACGGGCCAGGTCACCCCCGCCCTGTTCGAGCGGTTCACCTGCCTGCTGGATGAATCACTGAAAGCAGCCGACGTATCCGATGTGATGACCGCCAAGCTGGTGGGCGCCGCCCGAAGCCTCAAGGATATCATCCTGCACGGTGTCTAGGCGGAACGCGCCGCATCCAGCGCCCGCGTGAACGCGGCCACGGCCTCAGCCGGGCCGTTTTGCGCCTGCCAGACAGCACCGCACACCGCCACGAAATGCGCCCCCGCACGGGCCAGTGCCGTGCAATTGTCCGGCGTGATGCCGCCAATGGCCACGGCGGGCAGTTCCGTCACCACGTCCCACTGGCTGAGCAAGTCCGGTTCCGGGGCGAAGCGCCGCTCCTTGGTACCGCTGGGATAGAAGGCGCCGAAGGCCACATAGTCGGCTCCCGCCTCCCCCGCTTCAAAGGCCAGATGCAGGCTGTCATGGCAGGTCACGCCGATATCCCTGTCATGGCCCAACAGGGCGCGGGCAGTGGCCACGTCGCCGTCATCCTGGCCCAGGTGCACGCCGTCCGCGCCCAACTCTGCCGCCAGGTCCGCCCGGTCATTGATCAGAATGGGCACATCGAAGCGCGCGCACACCGGCTCGATCGCCGCATATACCGCCCTGATGGCGGCATCGCCGCCATGCTTCAGGCGCAGTTGCAGCACATCCACCGGCCCGGCGGCGAGCCCGGCGGCCAGATCGTCGGCAAAGGCCGCCGGATCATCGATCCGATCCGGCGTGATGAGATACAGGCCGCATCGGTCCTGCAAGGGGGGCGTTTGTTCCGTCATGGGCCTTGTCATAGGCCGCCCCGCCCCCGGCGTCAATCCTGCCGCCGCACGGGTGGACCGGGGGACACAGCAAGGCCGGGGCGCGGCGCTCAGCCCTGCCCCTTATAGATCGCGATCACATCCGACAACATGGCCAGGGCCTCATCACGGGGGCGCTGAAAAGTGTTCCGCCCGATGATGGAGCCATTACCGCCGCCTTGATGAATGGCGCGGGCATCGTCATACAGGCTGTTGCTGCCCTTTTTGGAGCCGCCCGAAAACACCACAAGACGGCGCCCGGCAAAGGCGGCATCCATGATATGGCGCACCCGATCGGCCTGTGTGGCCATGGCCACGCCGTGGTCCTGGTAGGCCTTTTTCGCCTCAGGCTGTTCCAGATGGTCGCTGGGCAGTTTCACCTTGATGATATGCGCCCCCATTTCCGCCGCCAGATGGGCGGCATAGGCCACCACGTCCAGCGCCGTTTCGCCGGGCTTTGAAAGCTCTCCGCCCCGCGGATAGGACCACAGCACCACGGCCAGCCCTTTCGCCTTGGCTTCTTCCGCAATGGCGGCGAACTCCTCGAACAGGTCCAGCGCGTGATCGCTGCACGGATAGACGGTAAAGCCCACGGCCGAGCAGCCCAGCCGCACCGCGTCATCCACGCTGGCGGTGGTGGACTGGTCCCTGGCCGTGGCCCAGCTATTGGAACTGTTCATCTTGAGAATGGTGGGAATCCGCCCGGCGAGGCGATCGGCGCCCGCCTCCATGATCCCCAGGGTGGTGGCAAAGGCATTGAGCCCCGCATCGATGGCGAGCTGCCAGTGATACAGCGGATCATACGCCGCCGGATTGGGCGCGAAGGACCGGGCGGGGCCGTGCTCGAACCCCTGATCCACCGGCAGGATCACCATGCGCCCGGTGCCCGCCAGCCTGCCGGTACACAATATGCGGGCCAGATTGGCCTTGGTGCCCGGATTGTCGCTGCCATAATTGGAAAGGATGGATTGAACCTTTTTCGTCACCCGCATGGATGCCCCCCTGCTTGCGTCGCCCGACCTCCCGCGTTCGGGCCCTGTCGCTCCGGCACCGATCCGGCGCCTTCCTAGGGCATAGCTCAAGCGCCTTCATGCCGCAACGCCGCACAGGCTTTGCAATCGAATGCAAACGTCTGAAAAGGCAGAAAAAATGCCGCACCGGGCAACCCGATACGGCACCTGCTATTTTGCAGTGCGGTAAAACGCGCGTCAGTCGAACAGGGCCGCCACCCCCGGCAGGGTCTTGCCTTCCATCCATTCCAGAAAGGCCCCGCCCGCGGTGGAAATATGGGTGAACCCGTCCCGTGCCCCGGCACCGGCCAGCGCCGCCACCGTATCACCGCCGCCCGCCACGGACATCAGCTTGCCCGCGCGGGTCAGGTCCGCCGCATGACGGGCCAGGGCATTGGTGGCCGCGTCGAAGGGGGGGATTTCAAAGGCGCCCATGGGGCCGTTCCACACAAGGGTCTTGCAGCCATCCAGCACCTTTTTCAGGGCTTCCACGCTGTCCGGCCCGGTGTCCAGGATCATTTCATCGGCGGCCACGCTGTCCACCGGCACCGTGCGGCATTCGGCGCCTTCCTTGAATTCCCTGGCCACCACAACGTCGCTGGGCAGGTGCACGGTACAGCCCAGTTCCGCGGCCCGGTCCAGAATGGTGCGGGCAGTGTCGGCCATGTCCTTTTCACACAGCGATGCCCCCACATCCACGCCCTTGGCATACAGAAAGGTGTTGGCCATGCCGCCGCCAATGATCAGATGGTCGGTCTTGTCCAGCAGGTTTTCCAGCACGCTCAGCTTGGACGACACCTTGGCGCCCCCCACCACGCTGGCCTGCGGGCGCTCCGGCTTGCCAAGGGCGGCTTCCAGCGCCTCCAGCTCGGCGGCCATGGTCTCCCCCGCCGCATTGGGCAGCAGGCGGGCCAGCGCCTCCGTGGAGGCATGGGCCCGGTGAGCGGCGGAAAAGGCATCGTTCACATAAATGTCGCCGTAATTGGCAAAGCGTTCGGCCAGGTCCGAGTCATTGCGTTCCTCGCCCTGAAAGAAGCGGGTGTTTTCCATCACCGTGACCGCCGTGTCGGGCAGGCCGTCCCCCAGTTCCACAAAGCCCACATCCCGGCCCAGCACACGCGCCAGCGCGGGCACCACGGGCTTCAGGGACATTTCGGGCACCACTTCCCCCTTGGGGCGGCCAAAATGGGCCAGCAGCACCACGCGCCCCCCCTTGGCCAGAATCTTGTCCACGGTGGGCTTGACCGCCTGAAGCCGTGTGTCATCGCTCACGGCGCCGTCTTTCATGGGCACGTTCAAATCCACCCGTGCCAGCACGGTCCTGCCCGTCAGGTCGCCCAGATCGTCCAGTCGCTTGAAACTCATAGCCTGTCTTGCCCGCCGCCGGGGGCGGACCCTCTGTTATGTGACACTTTGCCGGAACCAGAAGGGGCGGCACCCGCAAGCGCCGCCCCCTGTTGCTGTCCTAACCGGCGTTCGCCATGGCCACCGCCGTATCGGCCATGCGGTTGGAAAAGCCCCATTCATTGTCATACCAGCTCAGCACCCGCACGAAGCGGCCATCGATCACCTTGGTCTGGCTGGAATCGAATGTGGAACTGTTGGGATTGTGATTGAAGTCGATGCTGACGGCGGGCATGTCCTCATAGCCCAGAACACCCTTGAGCGGACCTTCCGCCGCGGCCTTGATCGCCGCGTTAACAGCATCCACATCCGTTTCGCTGCGCGCATCGAAGGTCAGGTCCACCAGCGACACATTGGGCGTGGGCACCCGCACGGCGGACCCGTCCAGCTTGCCCGCCAGTTGCGGCAGAACCAGCCCCACGGCCTTGGCGGCCCCGGTGGAGGTGGGAATCTGCGACATGGCGGCGGCCCGCGCCCGGCGCGGGTCCTTGTGCAGCGTATCCAGCACCGGCTGATCGCCGGTATAGGAGTGCACGGTGGTCATGTAGCCGCGCTCGATCCCCACGGCCTGTTCCAGCACCATGGCCACCGGCGCCAGGCAGTTGGTGGTGCAAGAAGCATTGGAGACCACCACGTCATCGGCGGTCAGATCCTTATGGTTCACGCCATATACAACGGTGCGGTCCACTTCCTTGCCCGGCGCGGAGATCAGAACCTTTTTCGCGCCCGCATCCAGATGCAGGGCCGCCTTGGCGCGATCGGTGAACAGGCCGGTGCATTCCAGCGCGATATCCACCCGCTCTTCTTTCCAGGGCAGCTTGGCGGGGTCCCGCTCGGCGGTGACGCGGATCGACTTGCCATCGACGATCAGCTTGTCGCCGTCCACCTCCACGGTGCCGGGGAAGGGGCCGTGGACCGAGTCGCGCTTAAGGAGATAGGCATTCATCTCCGCATCGCCCAGATCGTTGATGGCCACCACTTCGATATCGGTGCGCTTGCTTTCCGCAATCGCCCTCAGCACGTTCCGGCCGATCCGGCCAAACCCGTTGATCGATACGCGAACACTCATTGCACTCTCCTTGCTGAACCGGTTGATACAGGGCTTGTCGCCCGCCTGATCCCGTACTTAAAGTCTATCCTGCACCGCCGCAACCACATGCTCGGCGGTCAGCCCGAAATGCTCATACAGCGCGTCCGCCGGGGCGGAGGCCCCGAAGCTGTCCAGGCCGATCTTGATGCCGCGCGTGCCCACATAGCGATCCCAGCCGAACGTGGTCGCCGCCTCGATGGACACCTTGAGAGGCGCATCGGGCAGAACATCGGCCCGGTAATCCGCATTCTGGGCATCGAACAGCGTGGTGGACGGCATGGAAACGACCCGCGTGGGCACGCCCCGGCCTTCAAGCGCGGTGCGGGCCGCCACGGCGATCTCCACCTCGGAACCGGAAGCCACGAGCACCACCTGCGGCGTGTCGCTGGCCTCAAGCAATATATAGCCGCCCCGCGCGCACAGATTGTCGCTTTCATGGGTGGTGCGCACCGGTTGCAGCTTCTGCCGGGTCAACGACAGCACGCTCGGCCCCGTGGTATTGCGCAGGGCCAAATCCCAGCATTCCAGCGTTTCCACCGGGTCGGCGGGGCGCAGCACGGTCATGTTCGGCATGGCGCGCAGACTGGCCAGATGCTCCACCGGCTGGTGAGTCGGCCCGTCCTCGCCCAGCCCGATGCTGTCATGGGTCATCACATAGATCACCCGCTGGCCCATCAGCGCCGACAGGCGCATGGCGGGCCGGGCATAATCGGTGAACACCAGAAAGGTGCCGCCATAGGGAATCTGCTGGCCATAAAGCGCAATGCCGTTCATGGCCGCCGCCATGCCGAATTCCCGCACACCATAATGGATATAACGGCCAGAGAAATCGTCAGCCGTGATCGCCGTGGTCTGGCTGGTCTTGGTGTTGTTGGAGCCGGTCAGATCCGCCGACCCGCCCAGCGTTTCCGGCACCGCATCATTGATCACCTCAAGCGCCATCTGGCTGGCCTTGCGGGTGGCCACGGTCTGCGGCTCCTCGGCCAGGGACTTCTTGTAGGCATCCATCGCGGCGTCATATCCGGCGGGCAGGCGCTTTTCCTGACGGCGGATCACGTCCGAGCGGCGGTCTTGCGCAAGCCCGTCAAAAGCCTGCTTCCAGCGGGCCGACGCCTCACCGCCCCTTTCGCCCAACGCGCGCCAGTTTGCCAGCACATCGTCCGGGATCTCGAAGGGCGCGGCGTCCCAGCCCAGTTCCTTGCGCACAAGGGCGATTTCCTCATCCCCCAGCGGCGCGCCATGCACCCCGGCGGTGCCCTTCTTGTTGGGCGAACCGAAACCGATCACGGTGCGGCAGGCGATCAGGCTGGGCCGGTCGTCCGCCTGCGCCTGTTCGATGGCGGCCTCGACGGATTCCATGTCATGGCCGTCCACGCTCTGCACATGCCAGCCATGGGCGGCCACGCGCGCCTGCACATCGTCCGACGTGGCAAGGCCGGTATCGCCGTCGATGGAGATATTGTTGTCGTCCCACAGCACGATCAGGCGGGACAGCTTCAGATGCCCGGCAAGGGACAGCGCCTCATGGCTCACGCCTTCCATCAGACAGCCATCGCCCGCCATCACATAGGTGTAATGATCCACCAGGTCCGGCCCCAGCTCGGCGCGGGTCTTCTCCGCCGCGATCGCCATGCCCACCGATGTGGCCAACCCCTGCCCCAACGGGCCGGTGGTGGTCTCGATCCCCGGACATTCCCCGAATTCGGGGTGGCCCGCGGTGGGGCTGTGAAGCTGGCGGAAATTCCGGATGTCGTCGATCGTGGGCCGCTCATAGCCGGTCAGATACAGCAGCGCATACAGCAGCATGGACCCGTGCCCGGCGGACAGCACGAAGCGGTCCCGGTTCGGCCAGTCCGGCCAGGCGGGATCGAAGGCGAGAAAACGGTCATACAACACAGTCGCCACATCGGCCATGCCCATGGGCATCCCCGGATGGCCGGAATTGGCCTGTTGCACCGCATCCATCGCCAGGGCGCGGATGGCATTGGCCATGGTCTGGCGGCGGGTATCCTCTATGGGGGCTGCGTTCACATCGCTCATGGGCGTATCGCTCCGAAAATTGGGCCTGAACATAACGGGCGGGCAACGGGGACTGGCAACAGGCGCGACAGACCGCCTGCCCCGGTCCCGCGCCTCAAAAGCGCGCACAAAATGGACTCTGCCCCCCGGATAGTCAACCGCCCCGCCCGGCGATCGTGGCGATTGACGTGAAAGGCCACCCCGCCCTATTCTTCGTGCCGGGCCGGGCGGTGCGTCCGGCACCCCACCCGTTTCCATGCAGGGGGACAGCATGACGGCCACCGCAGACGATGCGCTGGAAGCGGCCAGACGCCGACTCGAAACCGCACTCAGCCGACTGGCGGATCAGGCAGCCAGCACCCGCACCCTGACCGAGCGCCTGAACCAGGCGGAAGCCCGCCTTCAGGCACGGACAGAGCAGGCCCAGGCCGCGACCGAAAAAGCCGACGCCCTGTCGGCGGACCTTGCGGCGGCGCGGGATAGCAAGGCCGATGAGGCAAAACAGGCGGAAACGCTCGCCCGCATCCGGGAAGAACGGGACGCTGCCAGGGCCGATGCCAACAAGATGCAAGCCGAACGCGATGAGCTGATATCCCACAGGGACCGTCTGACTTCCGAACGGGACGATCTGACGGCGGAGGTGGACAGGCTCAAGGCGGATCAGGAGCGGCTGATGGCCCAGTTCCGCGACCTTGAGGCCAAGGCCGAAGCCGCCGTCAACGCGCCCGGCAACAGCCCAGGCAACAGCAATGACGAGGGCAAGCGCGCGCTTGAGGACAGCCTGAAAGAGCGGGAGGCCGAAATCGCCGCCCTGAAGGCCAGCAATGAACGCCTGAGCGCTCGCGAGTCGGACATGACCAGCCAGATGGCGCAACTGAACGCGGAGCGGGCCACGCTGAGTCAGGCGCTGGATGATGCCATCACCCGGCTGGAAAGCGTTCTGGAGGCCCACGGCACCAGGGCAGCCGAATAGAATACACAATCAGGCAGGGGCAGCGGCCATGGCGCAGATCACGGTAAGCATCAACAATCAGAATTACCGCCTCGGCTGTAGCGAGGGGGAAGAAGACCATCTGCGCCGGTTGGCCACCTATGTGGATGACAAGGCCACGGAACTGACCGAAAAGCTGGGCCATGTGAGCGAAGCGCGGCTGCTAGTGATGGTGGCCATCCTGATCACGGATGAACTGCACGACACGCTGGCGGGCAAGGGCGGCGGCATTGGCGGGGACTATAGCGCCACCGACGTGGCCGGCATGATCCAAGAAATCGCCGGGGAAGTGGAAACCATTGCGGACAGCCTGCCAAGGCCCTAAATAAGGCGCAGGCGGGCACTGCGCTGTGCGTGGAATACGAAGGTACCCCTGGGGCTATAATCTCCGATAGGGAGCTGTCCCTGTTAGAGGCCGTGGTCTCTTCCAAACGGCGCCCACCTGGTC
This sequence comes from Yunchengibacter salinarum, assembly GCF_037658235.1. Taxonomy (NCBI): domain Bacteria; kingdom Pseudomonadati; phylum Pseudomonadota; class Alphaproteobacteria; order Kordiimonadales; family Kordiimonadaceae; genus Yunchengibacter; species Yunchengibacter salinarum. Next base: position 25,373 of record NZ_JBBJLN010000005.1, read on the forward strand.
AACAGGTTCCGGAGGGTCCAAACTTTCCACGGCAGAGGCGGTCCCGCCGCGTATCTTCCCCCCAACAGGTGGCGCCCATGACAGAGACCACCCCCCCGTTCGACAACCCGGCCCCGACCCTGGACAAGTCGGCACTGCGCGCCCATGCCCGAAAGATGCGGGCAGGCGCTCGCGCCCTGCTGGGCACAAGCGCCGCCGAGCAGGCCGCTGATCACGGCGCCAGATTGCTTACCGGCAGCGGGGGCACGGTGGCGCTCTACTGGCCCATGGGGGACGAACTGGACCCCCGATTCCTGATCCAGAAACTGGAACGCGCCGGGATCGAGTTGTCCCTGCCCGCCGTGGTGGAGCGCGGCGCGCCGCTACGCTTCCGCCGCTGGGCGCCGGGCGACCCGCTGGAACAGGGATCGCTTGGCACCAGCCACCCCGCGCCCGACGCGCCGGAAGTCATACCCGATACGCTGGTGGTGCCGCTTCTGGCCTTTGACGAAACCTGCCACCGGCTGGGCTATGGCGGCGGCTATTATGACCGCACGCTGGCCGCCCATCCCCATGTGCGGGCCTTCGGTTATGCGTATGGCGCGCAACTGGTGGACCACCTGCCCGTGGAACCCCACGACATGCCGCTGCACGGCGTGATCACGGAGGCCGGTGTGGTCTTTCCCCGCAAAACCGGCTAAAAGGGCGACCATTCAAACGGGCGACACCAACCGGCCCCGTCAAGGGCCAGGGCAATCGGGACAAGACACATCATGCGCTTTCTGTTTCTAGGGGATCTGATGGGCCGCACCGGCCGCACCGCTGCCATGGAGGCCATACCCGACCTGAAAGATCGCCTGAAACTGGATGCCGTGGTTGTGAACGGCGAAAACGCCGCCGCTGGCTTTGGCCTGACGGGCAAGATCGCCGCCCAGCTTTTCGAGGCGGGCGTGGATATCATCAGCGGCGGCAACCACACCTTCGACCAGCGCGGCGAGATTACCGGCCTGCTGGAAAGTGAGCCGCGCGTGCTGCGCCCGGTCAATTATCCCCCCGGCACGCCGGGGCGCGGTTTTCACATGATGGATGCCGGGCGCGGACGCTCCCTGCTGGTGATCAACGCCATGGGCCGGGTGTTCATGGACCCGATGGACTGCCCCTTCCGGGCGGTGGATGAGGTGCTGGGCAAGCACCGCCTCGGCCATAAGGCAAGCGCCATATTGATCGATTTTCACGGGGATGCCACATCCGAGAAGATGGCCATGGGCCACCATGCGGATGGCCGCGCCACGCTGGTGGTGGGCACCCACAGCCATATTCCCACGGCAGATGCCCAGATTCTGCCCGGCGGCACCGCCTATCAGACCGATGCGGGCATGTGCGGCGATTATGACAGCGTGATCGGGATGCAGAAGGAAGAGCCGCTCAGCCGCTTTCGCACCAAGCTGAACCGGGGCCGCTTCGAACCCGCCAAGGGGGAGGCCACGGTGTGCGGCGTGTTCGTGGAATCGGACGACCGCACCGGCCTTGCCAAACGCATCGAGCCCGTGCGCATCGGCCCCCGGCTCGCCAATACGGTGCCGACGCTGGACTGACCGGCCAATGACCCGACGACGACGCCCTATTTCCGTTTCAGCGGCAGGGGCGGGGACCAGGCCGGGTCGCTGGCGTCAAAGGGGGTCTGGATCTTGCGCTCATTATAGCCGGTCAGGTCCACGGACCACAGGGACGTGCCGCCCCCCTGCCCGGAATTGTCATAGGGCGTGGTGCGGAAGAACATCAACACCCGGCCATTGGGGGACCATGTGGGGCCTTCGTCCTGATAGCTGTCGGTGAGCAGGCGTTCGCCCGTGCCGTCCGGTTCCATCACGCCGATGCGGAACTTGCCGTCGCCGATCTTGGTGAAGGCCACCAGATCCCCGCGCGGCGACCAGACCGGCGTGGCATAGCGCCCGTCGCCAAAGGAAATGCGCTCAATGTTCTCGCCGTCCGCATCCATCACATAAAGCTGCTGGCTGCCGCCCCGGTCGGAGTTGAAAACGATCCGATCCCCCGTGGGCGCATAGGATGGCGAGGTATCGATGCCCGGATCGCTCGTCAGCCGCGTCACCTCACGGGTGCGCAGGTCCATCACGTAAATGTCCGAATTGCCGTCTTCCGCCAGCGACATGATCACCTTGTTGCCATCCGGCGAAAAGCGCGGGGCGAAGGTCATGTTGGGGAAATCGCCCAGCACCTCGAACTTGTTGTTCATGATGTTGAACAGATAAACGCGCGGCTTGTCGTTATAATAGCTGAGATAGGTGATTTCCTGCCGGCTGGGGGAAAAGCGCGGGGTCAGCACCAGATAGCTGCCATCGGTCAGGAACTGCTGATTGGCGCCGTCCTGATCCATGATGGCCAGTCGTTTCTGACGGTCACGGGGGTCGCCCTGTTCCGCGATATAGACGATGCGGGTGTCGAAATAACCCTCTTCCCCGGTCAGGCGGGTATAGATGCGGTCGGAAATCACATGGGCAATGCGCCGCCAGTTGCCGGGCGGAGTGGTGTAGCTCATCCCTTCAAGCTGGTTTTCGCCCAGCACGTCCCACAGCCGGAAGGTCACACGCAGATTGCCACCCGGCAGCAATTCCAGCCGCCCGGCCACCAGCCCCTGCACACCCAGCGGCCGCCAGGCGGCGGCGAAATTGGGTCGGCTCGGCTCGGCGGAAATTTCCTCGATAAAGGCATTCTGGTCGATGGCCCGAAAAAGCGCCGTGGATTCCAGATTGTTCGTGATCACATCGGTGATGCTGCCGCCGATCTCGGACAGGCTGCCGGTGCTGGTCTCCCCCGGCTCAACAGGTCGGAAATCGGGAATGGCCAGAGGCACCGGCTCCACATTGCCGCGCGTCACATCCACCTTGAGCTGGGCATGTGCGGGCACGGAAAGCACCGCCGCCGCCAGTATAATCGCCAAACCCAATCGGAAAGCCATTTGCATCATCCCTGTCTTTTCTCGCGCCCCGTCCGGGGGCTCTCTCCGTGGCCGATATTGGCCCTGTCCAACCCGTGGCGGCCCACCGAGCCGCCTTACCTAACTGGTGAACCGTCAGGTTCCACCTTACGCATGTGGTGAACCGTCAGGTTCCATCTTACGCATGTGGCGGGACTTTATGTCCCGCCAAACTCTTCCCCCGTAAAGACAAAATCAATGAAACGCTGGCCGCTGGCAATATAATCCGTTGCCTCGTCGTAAGGTTCGCACATCAGCACGGCGCGGCGGGCGCTTTCGGCAAAGGTGCGGTAAAAGCCATCATCCATGTTCTGCGTTTCCACGAAAGCCGGGGGCCGCGCCAAACTGCCATCGGGCTTCAGCCAGATCCGCACGGTCACCGCCATGTCGTCCACATTCTTGGCGCCGCCGGGAAAGTTCCAGCATTCCTCCAGCTTGGCCGACAGCGCATCCCGCAGGCTCGCCGTGGCAATGCGGCCCCGCAACTGGTCCAGAAAAGGGCTTTGATCCTTTTTCTCCTGCGGCTGCGCCGCCTGTTCCCTGTCTTCATCCGTGGGCCGGGTGCGCGACTGCTCTTCCTTGATGGACTTGTCGATCAGCGCACTGATCCGATCCGCGCGAATGCGGCTCGGCGGGCGCGGCTTCATGGCCGGGCTTACCGAATTGCGCAACCGGGTGCGTGCCGTCACCTCCGGCTTTGGTTCGGGGGCCGGAGCCTTTTGCGCCTTCGGTTCAGGCCTGGCATCGGGCAGCGGCATACTGTCCGCGCTCTCGGCACTGGGGGCCGGTGCCGGGGCGGGGCTGGACTTTTGCGGGGACGGCGCGGGTTTGGGCTTGCTGGCCTCCTCCGTCGGCTCGCTGTCCGGCTCCGGCGCGGACGCGGTCTCCGGCTCCGTCACGCGGGTCTGGTCGGCGATCTTCACATAATCCACCGCGATGGGGGGCGGCGGGGGCGGGCGCTGAACGCCCAGATGCGGCAGCCCCACCGCCGCCAGGGCCGCCACACCCACATGCAGCGACAGGGAAATCACCAGGCCCTTGTTGATCCGCCACTCAGCCATGCCTCAGGGTCGCTCCGCCACCAGGGCCACCCTTGTGAAGCCCGCGCCATTGATCGCCCCGATCACCCGCATGACCCGGCCATAATCCAGCCCTTCATCCCCGCGCACATAGATGCGCAGATCCCGGCGCGTGCCGGCAATGGCTTTCAGGCGGGGCACGAGTTCCTTCATGGCAATGCGAGTTTCGCCAAGGAATATGGCCCCTTTTTGATCAATGCTCACTTCCAGCGGCTTGTCATCCTGCGGCAGATTGGGCGCATCCGCCTTGGGCAGGTTCACATTGACCCCGGCGGTCAGCATCGGCGCGGTGACCATGAACACCACCAGCAGCACCAACATCACATCCACAAAGGGGGTGACATTGATTTCCGCCAGCGGGCGATAACGGCCCCGCCGCCGCCCGTTCTGTTGGCCGCCCGGCATCTGCATGGCCATCAGGCGGCCTCCCGGTCGTCCATCTGGCGGGAAATCAGGGCGGCGAACTCGTCCGAGAAGCCTTCCAGGCGCCCGGCATAGCGATCCAGATCACCGGAAAGCTTGTTATAGGCCACCACGGCGGGAATTGCCGCCACCAGCCCCAGCGCTGTGGCCAGCAGGGCTTCGGCAATGCCCGGCGCCACCGTGGCCAGCGAGGTATCGGATGCCATGGCGATGGACTTGAAGCTGTTCATGATGCCCCAGACGGTCCCGAACAGCCCCACAAAAGGCGCCGCCGAGCCAATGGTGGCCAGAATCCCCACCTGGCCTTCCATATGGCCCATTTCCCGCGCCTGGGTGACCATCATCACACGCAGGATGCGGTCCTTGATGGACAGCTTGTCCAGGGACCGGCCCTTGGAGCCCCCGACACTGCGCTTCCATTCCCGCATGGCGGCCACGAATACCGCCGCCAGTGGATGGCCGGGCGCAGCGCGCAACTCGCCGTAAAGGTCGTCCAGCGACTGGCCGGACCAGAACAGGTCCTCGAACCCGTCGGCGCGGTTGCGGGCGCGCCGCAGCCGCGAGGCGGTGTTGAAGATGATCGCCCAGCTCCACACGCTGGCCGCCACCAGAAGCAGCATCACCGTTTGCACCACCAGGTCGGCATTGGCGAACATGCCCAGGATGGAAAAATCCACCGAGGCATTGCCGCCAAGTTCGGCCACTTCTACCGTTTCATCCATGCTCTGTCTGCTCCGCTTGTCTCAAAGGGGAAGGTGCCCGGCCTTGATGGCATCCTCGTGCCAGCCCTGCCAGACAGCCCTGTGATCATCCCGCCAGCGCCGGGGGCGGCCATCCGCACCGATCACGGCGGCGGTCACCGGCCCGTCGGCCAGCCGCTCGCCGTCCCGGTCTATCCATTGAAAAACCTCCACCGCGGCGGCGCGCACGCGGGTCACCATGCAGCCCCCGATCAGCACATCGCCCACCGTGGCCTGCCGGTGATAGGTGACCTTCAGATCCCGCACCACATAGGTAAACGGCCCGCCATCCGCTTCCGGCAACTTGAACAGCGCCGCCACATCCACCGGCGTGCCGCGCAGACTTTCCGTGCGCACCCGTTCGAAAAAGCTCACATAGCGGCCATGATAGACCATGCCGCCCACGTCCGTATCTTCGTAATAAACACGGATGGGGAAGCGAAAACAGCCTTCATGCCACTGGCCGGTGGCGGGTTCCATCACTGTCGCCAAGGGTTGCTCCTCACTCTTTCGGCGCTCAGCGCCGGTCCAGAAAACTGATCTGTCCGTCTTCCTGTCCTTTGGGCGGGGTCAGACCAAGATGCTTCCACCCCTGCGGTGACAGTATCCGGCCACGCGGTGTGCGCTGAACCAGCCCCACCTGCATCAGATAGGGTTCGATGATGTCCTCGATCGCATCGCGCGGCTCGCTCAGGGCCGCCGCCAGCGTTTCGATGCCCACCGGGCCGCCGCCATAGGTCTCGCCGATGCAGCCCAGATAGCGACGGTCCATGATATCAAGGCCAAGTTTGTCAACTTGAAGGCGGGTCAGCGCCCGATCCGCAGCCGCCGCGTCCACCGGGCCGGCGCCGTCCGCCTCGGCAAAATCCCTGACCCGGCGCAGCAGCCGCCCGGCGATACGCGGTGTCCCGCGGGAACGGGCCGCCACTTCCCGCGCGCCGTCGGGGCTGAGCGCGAAATCCAGCAGGTCGGCGCCGCGCGTGACCACTTCCGTCAGTTCCGCCGGGCTGTAGAAATCCAGCCGGGTAGGGATGCCGAACCGGTCCCTGAGCGGCTTGGTGATCAGGCCCGACCGCGTGGTGGCGCCCACCAGTGTGAACGGCGGCAGATCGATTCTGACCGAACGGGCCGCGGGCCCCTCGCCGATAATAAGGTCAAGCTGAAAATCCTCCATCGCCGGATAAAGCACTTCCTCAACATTGGGATTCAGGCGGTGGATTTCGTCGATGAACAGCACGTCATGGGCCTGTAAATTGGTCAGCAGAGCCGCCAGATCCCCCGCCTTGGCGATCACCGGGCCGGACGTGGCCCGGAAGTTCACGCCCAGTTCGCGGGCGACGATCTGGGCCAGCGTGGTCTTGCCAAGACCCGGCGGGCCATGGAACAGCACATGGTCCATCGCCTCGCCGCGACCCCGCGCCGCATCGATGAACACGCGCAGATTTTCCCGCGCCTGCGCCTGGCCGATAAATTCCGCCAGCCGCTGCGGGCGCAGGCTCGCCTCCGGCACGTCACCGGGGGCGGCGTCGCCGCTGACCAGTCTGTCCTGCTCGTCCGTCATGGCAATCCTGCCTTATCCACTCTGGTCGACACCGCGCCGCCGACCTGCGCCGCATCATCGCCCCGCATCAACCCGGCGACAACGACTTCAATGCGATGGGCAGCACCGTGGCCACCTCCGCGCCGTCACCCAGTTCCCGCACCGCCTTGACAGCGGCCCCATGGGCCTCGCCGGGTTTGTATCCCAGATTGACCAGGGCGGAGGTCACATCCTCCGCCACGCCACCAGCAACGGCGCCCCCGGCACCCGCCTGGCCCGCCTGCAACCCGGCATGGCCGGTGGCGGCGATGCCGGCCACCTTGTCCTTCAATTCATTGACGATCCGCCCGGCCAGCTTCGGCCCCACACCATTGGCACGGGCCACCGACGCCTTGTCCTGCGCCGCAATCGCATTGTGCAGATCCCCCGGCGACAGCACACTCTGAATGGCCAGCGCCACCCGTGCCCCCACCCCCTGCACGGAGGTCAGCAGACGGAACATGTCCCGGTCCTGCCGGTCGGTGAAGCCGTACAACAGAAAGGCATCCTCCCGCACCACGGTTTCCAAGAACAGGCGGGTGGCTTCCCCCGCACCGGGCAGATTGGCCAGCGTGCGGCTGGAGGCATGTACCAGATAGCCCACGCCGCCCACGTCCACGACCACGCTGTCCGTGTCCACGCTGTCCACCAGGCCGGTCAGCTTGGCAATCATGCGCTCTTCCCCGCCAGAGTCTGGGCGGCGGACCTGTTATGGGCGTGGGCGATGGCCACGGCCAGCGCGTCCGCCGCATCCGCCCCGTTGATGACAACGCCCGGCAACAGAACCCGGACCATGTGCGCCACCTGATCCTTGTCCGCATGGCCCACACCCACCACAGTCTTTTTCACATGATTGGGGGTGTATTCCGCCACCGGCAGACCCGCGGCGGCGGGCACCAGAAGGGCGATGCCCCGCGCCTGGCCCAGTTTCAGGGTGGATGTGGGGTTCTTGTTGACGAAGGTTTCCTCCACCGCGCAGGAGGCGGGCTGCCAGTCCGCGATCACTGCCGCCAGGCCATCATGCAGGGCCACCAGCCGGTTTGCCAGGCTGTCCGAAGCGCTCGATGCAATCACACCATTGGCCACATGGCTCAGCCGTGACCCGCTGGCCTCCACGATGCCCCAGCCGGTTCGCTGCAAACCGGGATCGAGCCCCATCAGCCGCATCAGTCTTGTGTCCTTCCCCCGGTCAGCCAGTCCGAAAAGCCCGGCCATTACGGGCATGTGCCGGCGCGCCTGAACCGCCGATCAGTCCTGGCTCAGTTCCGCCATCACGGCATCCGGTATATCGTAATTGCCATAGACGGTCTGCACATCGTCATTGTCTTCCAGCGCTTCGATCAGCCGCAGCACCTTGCCCGCATCGTCAGCGGTTTCCAGCATGGGCGGTTCCTTCGGCTTGAAGATCAGCTTGGCGCTTTCCGGGTCTTCACCCAACTGATCACGCAGCGCGGCCACCACATCGTGCAGGTCTTCCGCATCGGTGTAAATGGCATGGCTGTCATCGTCGGAATCCACTTCCTGCGCGCCGGCCTCCAGCGCGGCTTCGAACATGGCCTCCCCATCCGCCACGCTGGCGGGAAAAGTGATCTCCCCCACCAGATCGAACATGAAGCTGACAGAACCACTTTCACCCAGATTGCCGCCATATTTGGAAAACAGCGAACGCACATCCGCCGCCGTGCGGTTGCGATTGTCCGTCAGCGCCTCCACGATCAGACCAACGCCGCCGGAGGCATAGCCCTCATAGCGCATTTCCTCATATTCGTCGGCGTCATTGCCGCTGGCCTTGTCGATCGCCCGCTGGATATTGTCCTTCGGCATACTCTGGGACTTGGCATTGGAAATGGCCAGCCTGAGGCGCGGATTCTTCTCCGGGTCCGGGTCGCCCATCTTGGCCGCCACGGTGATTTCCTTGGACAGCTTGGAAAACAGCTTGGAACGCTTGGCGTCCTGCGCCCCCTTGCGGTGCATGATGTTCTTGAATTTGGAATGACCCGCCATGTCTTGCCTCTATCCTGCTTTTTCTCTGCCATGAAAGGACTGAATCTAACGATCGCGCCCGAAAGACCCCGAAAGGCCCCCGAAAGACCCATGGCCGGGCGCGAAGTGGCCTTTGTTTAGCAAATTTGCCGCGTGATGACAGGATAAAGTTGACCGGGCCTGCAAAGAACGTGGGGAAACAACGCCGTCCAGGCCGTAACCGCAGGCCCTGAGGATAGGGATCGCCGACGACCGATCTCAGCGCCCGCCGAGGGGCAGGACACGCCCTGTCACCGTCTGGCCGGACAGCATACCGCCAATGGTCCACAGCCGCCCGCCAAGGCTTATCAGGCCGCGATGGTCCATGCTGGCGATGGGCTTGGACGGCATCTTCCGCCATGCCATGGCATTGAAATCAAAAGCCATCACCCGGTCGCTGGCGGGGGACGGCGCCCCGTCATACCCGATGCCGTCAAAATTATAGGAATTGGGCGAACCGCCCGCGAATATCACCATGGCCGCATCGGGGTGCCGGGCGGCAGCCATACGATAGAGCGGCGCCCCCGGATGGGGCGGGCCTTTCCGCCAGTCTATGCGGGTCGCGTCACCCGGTGCGATGGTGCCAAGCCATACCTCCCCCACCAGCCCGAACGTACGGCGCCCTTCCTTTTCGCCCAGCACGGCCACGCCATCGGCAATGACGATCCGCCCGCCCGCGGCGCCGCCCGCATGGCCGAACACCGGCGTTCCCGGATAATCGGTGGCACGCTGCCAGGTATCGGTGCGGGTGTCATAAACCTGTACGGCAGCCACATTGCCGTCATCATGCCAGCCGGACACAAGATAGATAAAGCGGTCCCGATAGGTGAAACTCACCGTGTCATCCACCGGCAGGGGCATATCCGCACGCCGGGTCACCTTGCCGGAAAGCGGCTCGATGGCGAACACCTCCGGCGTGGACACTTCCGACCCGTCTGGGGCCACACTATAGCCGCCAAACAGATAAAAGGTGCCCGCCGCCGCCTGCGCCGTGGCGGCCAGCCGACCCTGCTTCACCGGCAGCGGTGGCAGGCGGCGCCAGCCGGGCGCGCCCTGTTCATGGATATAAAGAGCACGGCTGGTATCCGCATGGGTCTTGCCCGGCATCAGGCCCGTGGCGCTCATCACATAGGTGCGGCCCGCCACCGTCACCGCCGCCACCGCATTATTGGCATGGGGAACGGGCAGCGGCGGCGGGCCGTCCGCCGCCCGGATCGGCGCCGCCATCAGCGCCCATGCCAGAAACAGCCATCCGCCAACGCATCCCGCATATCGCATGAGCTCGCCCTTTTTTACTGCGCTGTCATGGCACTATCGCCCAAGCCGCCGGGCCGCGCAAGATCGTGCCCTTCATTCACGACTGTCCGGGAATTTGGCGCGTGGCAGGGTCCAGCCAAAGACCATGCCGCCCGCCCGCATCACAAAGGACACCACCACACCCAGCCAAAGCGCCCAGGGCCCCATTTCCGGCTGAAACATCAGAACAAGCACGGTGGTTCCGGCGCCGCCAAAGGCCGCCGTGGCATATAGCTCCCTGGGGCTCATGATCATGGGAAATTCAAACGTGACCACATCCCGGATCAGGCCGCCCAGCACGCCGGTGCTGACCCCCATCATCACGGATACCAGCGGATCGCCGGTGACGGTAAAGGCCCGCTCGGCGCCCACCACGGCGAAAATACCCAGACCCACGGCATCCGCCCAATCCAGAACCACGCGGCGCCGCTCCACATGCCGGGCCAGCAGAAAAGCCATCAACCCCGCCCCCAACGCGATCCAGATGGGCACCGTGCTGACCACCCAGAACACCGGCACATCCAGAATCAGATCCCGTATGGTGCCGCCGCCGATGGCGGGCAGCAGCGCCGTGACCAGGACGCCGAAAAGGTCCAACTCCTTGCGCACACCACCCATGGCACCCGCCAGCGCAAACGCCAGCGTGCCAAGATGATTCAAAATGGTCAGGGCCTGATCCATGCCCCCTTTAAACCACGGGCATCAGGCATGGTCCAGCGCCTGTGCCAGATCGGCGATCAGGTCGTCCGGGTGCTCCACCCCCACGGAAATGCGCAACATGCTGGGTGTCATGCCCAGACCGTCCTTCACATGGTCAGGCACGTCTGAATGGGTCATGGAATAGGGCGCTTCCATCAGGCTTTCCGTGCCGCCCAGCGACACCGCCAGCTTTATGACACTGAGCGCATCCAGCACCCGGAAGGCGGCAGCCTCATCCCCCTTGACGGTAAAGGCGAAGGTGGACCCGGCGCCCAGGCACTGACGGTCATAAATGGCCTTGTTGGGATCGTCATCCGCCAGAAAACCCAGATAGTTCACATGAGTAACCTTGGGGTGATCCTTCAGAAAAGCGGCAACACGGGCGGCGTTCTCGTTGGATTTTTCCATTCTGAGCTTCAGCGTTTCCAGCGAACGCATCACCAGCCAGCAACTGTGCGGGTCGCACTGTGTGCCCAATATGGTGCGGAAACCCTGAACCGGGGTCATGACGGCCTTGGAGCCGATGGCGGCCCCCGCCACCACATCCGAATGACCGGCGATATATTTGGTCAAGGAATAAAGCACGATATCCGCGCCCTGTTGCAGGGGCTTCTGCCAGACCGGGCCGAGAAAGGTGTTATCGGTCATCACGATGGGGCGATAGCCCTGCTCCTGCTCCAGCCTGTCCGCCATCTGGCGGGCGGCGTTCAGGTCTACCAGATCATTGGTGGGATTGGCGGGCGTTTCCGTATAGATCACCGCCACGCGCCCCAGACTGCGGGCCTTTTCCACCGCCGGCGCAAGGGTGGGCTGCGGCCCGCCCGCCCGGAAGGAGACAGTTTTCACCCCGAATTCCGGCAATATGTTGCGGGCGAGAAACTCGGTGCCGCCATAGATCGGCTCCGAATGCACCAGCACATCGCCGGGGCGCAGATAGGCCCAGAGCGCCGTGGAAATGGCGGACATGCCGCTGGCGAATACAAGGCCCTTTTCCGCCTCCTCCCAAAGCGCCAACCGGTCTTCGAGGATTTCATAATTGGGGTTGTTGATGCGGCTGTAAATCAGCCCCATCTCCTCGCCCTCGCTGGCTTCCCGCTTCTGATAGGCCAGCTCGAAGAATTCCTTGCCGTCCTGCGCCCGGTCAAAAGCGAAGGTGGAGGTCAGGAAAAGCGGCGGTTTCAGCGCCCCTTCCGACAGCGATGGATCATAGCCATAGCCCATCATCTGGGTTTCCGGGTGCAGCCTGTGCTCCCCCACCGATCGCTTCATATAATCCCGGCGCACCTTGTCGCTGCGACTGTCTGCCATGGCTTTCCTCCCCCGAGTTTGCACGGCCTGCTGGCTCTCCCCCCTTGTCACCAAAACCGGTTTCAGAAGCAACCGGTTTTGGGTTTTGTTTTCGCTCACGCCTTGGCGCTCCGCGCCCGGCTATGTTTGATTTCACGCTTGGGTGCTGCGCACCCCGCTCCAAATGGGCGCCGCACTGGCGGCGGGGCGCAGTCGCGACCAAGGGAGGGGGCTGTGTGGTGTCGGTAGAGGCGGCAGGAGTGTGTGTGGGGAGTGGTTTGCGCGCGGGCCAGCACGGCCCTGCGCAGGCGTCACCTCATAAAAAGCGGGCGACGACACTTTTATAGGAACGGGACACTTTCAATTCGCCGCCGCTTTTCAGGGTCAGGAAGCATTCGCCATTGGAATGGGGGCGTACTTCCGAGACGCGCTCCAGATTAACGATGGTGGAGCGGTGGATGCGCTGGAAAATCGCCGGGTCGAGGCGCTTTTCCATGGTCTTCATGGTTTCCCGCAGGATGTGGGTGTCCTCGCCCACATGAATGCACATATAGTCGCCCGCCGCGTCTATATAATCCACGTCCGCCACGTCCACGATGGTGATGCGCCCCCGGTCCTTGATCCTGATTTGCGGGTCATAGCTTTTGCCCCGTGGCACCGGCGCGCTTTCCAGCATGGCGGTGAGCGCGCTGGCGGGGGCGTCCCCCATCTCGTCCAGCAGGGTGACCAGCCGCGCCGTCTGCTCCACCGCCATGCGCTGGGCCAGATGGTCCCGCGCGCGGGCCACCGCATCGGCCAGGCGGTCCTCGTCAACGGGTTTCAGCAAATAGTCCAGCGCGTGGGCCTCGAACGCATCCAGCGCATATTGATCATAGGCGGTGACGAAGATCACCATGGGCATGGCCGTTTCCCCCACAAGGGCACGCAGCACGGCAAAGCCATCAAAGCCCGGCATCTGGATATCCAGAAAGATCAGGTCGGGCTTTTCCTCCCGAATCCGGCGCACCGCATCCCGGCCATTGGAACAGGTACCCACCACATCCAGATCGTCAAAAGCGGCCAGCCGCCGGGACAGCCCCCGCAGCGCCAGCGGCTCGTCATCCACCAGAAGCGCACGAATCATGTGGCTTTCCCCTGATCCTTTTCAAAGGGCAGATCCAGGGTCACACACAGCCCCCCTGTCTGCCGGTTGGCAATGGTCATGGCCTGATCCGCCCCGTACAGTTCCTCCATGCGGGTGCGGGTATTGGCCAACCCCACACCCGAACCGGAACGGGACACCGGCGCGTCCGGGTTGGTCATGCCCGGCCCGTCATCGCACACCGCAAGCCTGAGGCGCGGCCCCCGGCGCTCGGCGCGAATGGTCAGGGTTCCCCCCTCAATGCTGGGGGCAAGGGCGTATTTGATGGCATTCTCGATCAGGGGCTGAAGGATCAGGCTGGGGATCAGCGCATCCCGTGCCCGTTCATCAATGTCATAAACAATCTTCAGCCGGTCTTCAAACCGCACCTTCTCGATGTCCAGATACAGGCCCAGCGCATAGAGTTCCTGCTCCAGGCTGATCTTGTGGCTGGCCTGATTGACCAGCGTATAGCGCAGGAAGCTGGACAGCTTGGCGATCATGCGATTCGCCTCGCTCGACGCGCCCTCCAGAACCAAAGTGGAGATGGCATTGAGCGTGTTGAACAGGAAATGCGGGTTGAGCTGATAGCGCAGCATGGACAGTTGCGCCTGATGCGCCATGGCGGTGGCCTTCAGCAACTGCTTCTGCTGGCGCTGGTAACCGCGATAATAATGATAGCCGAAATAAATCGATGACCAGGCGAACAGGGCCGTGGCCTCGAACATGGCATTGCCGAAGCGCTCCAGCCCCCGCGCGGGTTCGAACTCGTCGATCAGGCGCGGCGCCATGGCCACTTCCACACTGGAAAACAACAGGCCCAATGACCCGCTGACCAGCAGCACCAGCGGCAGCACCGCCAGCATGGGCCGGTCCCTGAGCGGGCGGTAGAGATAGCGCATCAGCGTGGACAGCAGAAAGCCGAACACCATGGCGAACAGCACCAGCGGATAATAGTCCAGCGGATGCCAGCCCACCGTCATGGCGTGGAACATGCGCACCAGCGCATAACCGGACCAGCCGATCGCCTGCAAGGTCCAGAAGGTACGGTCCCGATTGGAAAACAACCCCGCCATCATGCCCCTTCCGGGCCGGGAATCCCGATCCGGCCCCGTGCCCCGAGACTGCCCGCGCCGCGGGCGAAAGCCAAGGCCATTGTCATATTCCGCCTGCTCCCGAAGCGCATCGGCCTTCAGGCCCATCGGCGGGTCGGCTGGGGATTGCGGCATCGGGGGGCGTCTCCCGGTTGCGCCCGCCGGGGGCGATCCGTGGCGGGGGTATCAGTGATGGGGCGGTCGGCCCGCGCCCCACGGTTCACGGGGCGCCGGGCCGGCTCTTTTTCCTCGCACCGTGACACGGGCTGCCGGGCCGGTCACCTGAACGGCGGCGCCCTGTTGATCCGGGCGCTTGACCGCCCGCTCTTGATGACAAGAAAACGCACCGCCTTGCCACAATGATGCGACAGGCAGTGCGCCAAAGACGATCAACGGACGGCGCGAATGGCCGATCCACCGGTCGCCCTCTCTAGTCTTTTGACGGCTTTTGCTTTTTCTTCAGGATTTCAAAGTCACCAATTGCGCAGCTTCCCCATGCCTGGCCGAAATTGTCCATGACGGTGATCAATTCCCCCCGGCAAAGCTGCGAAGATGGCGTGTCATAAGCGAACCGGTCTTCGGACGCGAGCCGCGGGCACTTGTTCAGAAGTCGATTGACATAGGCGGTCTTGCCCAGCCCCTTGAAAAATAACGTCTCGTCATCGATGGCGTCGCTGTTGCCAAGGCGGCGCACATTGACACACCGGGTGGTCTCGCCGGTGAAGGTGTACCGCTCCTTCAGTCGGGCCATACGCTCGGCAGCCCGCCTTTCCATGCGGCTGACGGCCTTGTTCTTGTCTTCACCGGCTTGTTCCCCGTCTTCTTGTGCCGATGTCTCCTGGGACTGCTCCCCGGCCTGACCGGCGCCGGACCCGGCGATCGCGGCAGATGTCAGCATCACAACGGCGACCAGCGCCACCCCGCTCAGGGGGCGTACCAATCCCGCCACACTCTTAAGCATCGTCGCGTCTGTCATAAGACCAGCCTCCTGTTGTCCGCCAATGGCACGAATCCCACCTTGCCGCACATATGCAATTTTCTTGTGTGAGCGTAAACACAGCCACGTGAACGGGATGTGAATAGGGCGTCAGAGCTGATCGAGGCGCCTCAGGCGGTCATCACATATGGCGTTCAGAGCCCGTTCCAGATCCAGCAGCACTCCCTGCTCCCGCACGGTGGGCGGGGTATCGCGCTTTTGCAGGCGCTCCCCGTCAAAGGCCAGCCCATGCACCCGCGCCAACTGCATCAGATAGCCCACATAGGCTTCCGCCCGGCTGCGGACGATCCAGGCCAGGGCCCCTGGCCGCACGCCCTCGTCTGCGGCGGCCGCCTCGAAGCGGTCGAACAGCAAGGGCAGCAACTGTTCCCCGATATGCCGCATTCCGGCGCAGAACGATTCAAGCGGCGGCAGGTCCTCATGGGCGGGCGCGGGGTTCGGCTGCTGACAACTGGCCACGTCTTCCAGCGCGCTGACCATTTCATGAAGCTGACCATCCACGGCGCGGGACAGGGCATCCGCCGCCTTCTGTTCCCGCGGCGACAGGCTGAACCGCCCGTCACCGCCGTGCCGGTCCAGGCTGGCGGCCAGGAAGTCGATCAACTGAGCCGGTGTTTGCTGCGCGCTGTTCATGGTGCGTGTATAATCGCTCTGATGCCCGGTGCCAAACCACCTTTTCTTGACTGTGCATTTCCATCGGCGCCGCAACGGGCATTTGGGCACTCAATGCGGGGCCGATGGCACCCCACTGACCGATGCACTCTCATCCGGCGCCATGGCCTACCCGTATCAGGACCAAGACAAACCAGCGACACCCTGCCCCAAAGGCAAAGAAGGAGTTCACCCGCCATGACCCTCACCCTCTGGCTTGAAGCATTCGCCCCTGTAGCCGCGCTGATGGGCGTTCTGTGGCTGCTGTCCATCGTGCTTGGCCGGGTCAGTTTCATCGACGCGGCCTGGGCGCCCGGCTTCGCGCTGCTGGGCTGGTCCGGCTGGCTGGCGGCGGGGCGGCCCACCGCCCTCGCCATATGGCTGGCGCTGGGGCTTGTCAGCCTCTGGGCGCTCCGGCTGGGCGGGCACCTGCTGCGGCGCCATCTGACAGAAGGGGAAGACCGCCGTTACACACTGATCCTGAAAAACCGGCAGGGCCTTTCCCGACACCTGTATACGCTCACTGTCATATTTGCGCTTCAGGCCCTGTTGATCGGACTGATCGGTCTGCCGTTGCTCAGTGTGGTCGCGGCGCCCGATCCCGCAACCCCCCTGGTGGCGGGCGGCGCGCTGCTGGCCCTGACCGGCATCGCTCTGGAAGCGCTGGCGGATCACCAGTTGACCAGTTTCAAAGCCGATTCGGACAATCAGGGGCGCGTGCTGGATAGCGGGCTCTGGGCCTGGACCCGTCACCCCAATTATTTCGGGGATGCCTGCCTGTGGTGGGGGCTGTGGTTGATCGGTCATGATCCGGTCGCGCTGGCGGCCCCGGTGATCATGACGGTTCTGTTGATGAAATGGTCCGGCGTTCCCATGCTGGAAAAGGGACTTCGCAAGCGTCGGCCCGGTTATGAGGACTATATGGCACGCGTTCCCGCCTTTTTCCCCCGCCCGCCCCGGCGCCCCTGACCCGCTTACGGGCGCGCCATTCCGCATACCGGAACCACACACCGGAAAAGGAATAATTTTATTCAAACCTTGAGGGAGCGGGGGCACATACTCTAGCGCAGGAAGGGTAATGACATCACCACAGGATGATCCATGATTGTGATATCGCCGGAAATGGACGTGCCAGCCGCCCTGCGGGAGGCCTGGACGGCTCTGCCCCGCACGAGACACCCCCTGGTACCCGCCCATAGCGACCTGAAGCTCACCGCCCTGCGGGCCGTCATGCCCTATATCCTGCTATTCCAGCATCGGGGCGATGGCAATGTGGCGGCGCACATGGTCGGGGCTCACATCAAGGATATACTGGGCCTGGATCAGGACACCCCGATCACGGGGGATTATCACCCCGTCAGCTTTGAAGGAATTGCGCAACAGCGCCATCTGGTACGCCGGATGCTGGAAACCCCGTGCGGGCTGAACACCACCCGGCGCCTTCGCCATGACACGGCGCTGGCCGGTCATATCCTGCTGGACATGCACATCCTGCCGCTGGCTGATCGGAATGGAGACGTAACCCGCGGCGTGGCGGCAATGGATTTCCGCGACTCCGCCGGAAACCGACATCCATGGGTGCCGGTTGACCCCAGGAAGCTGGACCCGGAACTGGCCGATCACCGCTTTATCGATATCGGCGGGGGCCTGCCGGCGGAGCGGATCGACCCCTGAACGGCGCCCATGCGGGGCAAGCTCCGCAAAGCCCACGCGCAAGCCATGAAAAAAGCCCCGCGGCGTACCGCGAGGCTCTTCGTGCGTCAGGCGACGCATGACACGGGGGCAATGCCGCCTCAGTCCATGGCTTTGACGATGCCTTCCACCATTTTCTTGGCGTCGCCAAGCAGCATCATGGTGTTGTCCCGATAGAACAGTTCGTTGCTGACCCCGGCATAACCGCTGCCGAGCGAGCGCTTGACGAACAGTACGGTCTTGGCCTTTTCCACATCCAGAACCGGCATACCATAGATCGGGCTTTGCGGGTCGGTCTTGGCGGCCGGATTGGTCACATCATTGGCGCCGATCACAAAGGCCACATCAGCCTGGCTGAAGGCGTTGTTGATGTCTTCCAGCTCGAAGATCTCGTCATAAGGCACATTGGCCTCCGCCAGCAGCACATTCATGTGCCCCGGCATCCGACCCGCCACGGGGTGGATGGCATAAGACACCTCCACGCCCTGCTTTTTCAGTTCGTCGGCCATTTCCTTCAGGCTGTGCTGGGCCTGCGCCACGGCCATACCATAGCCGGGCACGATGATGACCCGGTTGGCGTTGGCCATGATGAAGCTGGCATCTTCCGCCGAGCCCTGCTTGACCGGACGGTCTTCCCCGCCCCCGGCGGCGGCGGTCGGATCGTCACCGCCAAAGCCGCCCAGAATCACCGACAGGAAGGGCCGGTTCATGCCCTTGCACATGATATAGCTCAGGATCGCCCCGCTGGAACCCACCAGCGCCCCGGTCACGATCAGCGCCGTATTGGCCAGCGTGAAGCCGATGCCCGCCGCCGCCCAGCCGGAATAGCTGTTCAACATGGACACCACCACCGGCATGTCCGCCCCGCCGATCGGAATGATCAGCAGGAAGCCGATGATGAAACTGAGCGCCACCAGCACCCAGAATTCCATGCCGCCGCCGATCAGGGCCATGTCGGCTGAAAAGGCGGCGATCAGGGCGATGATGGCCAACCCCATCAGGCCGTTGATCCAGTGCCGGGCGGGCAGCATGATCGGCGTACCGGACATCAGCCCCTGAAGCTTGAGAAAGGCGATGATGGAACCGGAAAAGGTGATTGCCCCGATGGCAGCCCCCAGCGACATTTCCACCTTGGACGCGACGGTAATACCGCCATCCGCACCCACAATGCCAAAGGCGCCGGGATTGAGGAAAGCCGCCGATGCCACCAGCACGGCCGCCAGCCCCACCAGGGAGTGAAACGCCGCCACCAGTTGCGGCATGGCGGTCATGGCAATGCGGCGGGCGATCACATAGCCCACAATGCCACCCACGGCCACGGCGCCGATAATCCAGTCATAGGATACGATGCCGGGATTGAGCACGGTGGTCACCACCGCGATGGTCATGCCCAGAATACCGGCGATATTACCCCGGCGGCTGGTTTCCGGGCTGGACAGCCCCCTGAGCGCCAGAATGAACAGAACAGCGGAAACCAGATAGGCGACCGCCGTGATGTCGGTTTGAAATTGGCTCACACTGGCCCCCTATTTCTTTTTCCGGTACATGGACAACATACGCGCGGTCACGGCAAATCCGCCAAAGATGTTGACGGATGCCAGCGCCACGGCCAGCGCACCAAGAAGGCGGGACCAGCCCACCCCTTCGCCCGTGGCGATCAAAGCGCCGACAATGATCACGCTGGAAATGGCGTTGGTCACGCTCATCAAGGGGGTATGCAGGGCTGGCGTCACGGACCAGACCACATAATAGCCGATGAAAATGGCCAGCACGAAAACCGTGATCTGCTGGATAAACGGGTTTGCGATGATTTCGGTCATGATGGTTCTCCCTTAACCGGCATCTTTCAGGCGCTCGTGCACAATGGCACCGTCCCGGCAGACCAGGCTGTCCTGAATGATCTGGTCCTCCATATCCGGGTCGAACCGGCCCTCCTTGATGTGGGGGGACAGGAAGTGCATCAGGTTGCGCGCCAGAAACTGGGAAGCATCCGCCGCCACCAGGCTGGGCACATTGCGGTGACCCACAATGGTCACACCGCCATGCTCCACCACTTCGCCCGGCTTGCTGGCGGACACATTGCCACCGGTCTCCACCGCCAGGTCCACGATCACGCTGCCCGGTTTCATGGTTTCGATCATGGCGTCGCTCACCAGTTCCGGCGCGGGCCTGCCCGGAATCTGGGCGGTGGTGATCACCAGGTCCATCTTGGCGATGGTCTCTTCAATGAGCGCGGCCTGCTTCTTCTTATACGCATCGCTCATTTCCCTGGCATAACCGCCTTCGGTCTCGGCGGCTTCGGTCTCTTCATCCTCCACCATGACGAATTTGCCGCCCAGGCTTTCCACCTGTTCCTTGGCCGCCGGGCGCACATCGGTGGCATGCACCACCGCGCCCAGACGCTTGGCGGTGGCGATGGCCTGAAGCCCCGCCACACCGGCGCCCATCACCAGCACCTTGGCCGGTGGAATCGTGCCCGCCGCCGTCATCATCATGGGCATGGCCCGCCCGAAGGTATGGGCCGCATCCAACACCGCGCGATACCCCGCCAGATTGGCCTGGCTGGACAGCACGTCCATGGACTGGGCGCGGGTGATCCTGGGCACGAATTCCATGGAAAAGGCGGTGATTCCCGCCTTCGCCAACGCTTCAAGCCGATCCCGCTCGCCGAACGGATTGAGCAGCGCCAGATGAAACGCGCCGGATTTCACCGCACCCGCATCCGCGCTTTCCAGCCCCTGAACGGACAGGATGATATCCGCCTCGCCAAGGCCCTTTGCCCGATCCGTCACCAGCGTCGCGCCCGCCGCCTCATACGCCTTGTCGGGAATCGCGGCAGCCACCCCGGCGCCGGACTCCACCGTCACTTCAAGCCCGGCATCGATGAACTTGCGCGCGGTTTCCGCCGACAGGGCGACGCGCCTTTCATCCTGCCGCTGCTCCTTGACCGCAAACAGCTTCATTCTTGGCTCCTCCCAATATTGAACCGCCCCTCCGGCGGGTTCCCTGATGGTAGAGACTCACTGGCGCCTGACAACCACAAACCCCCACCGCCCATTCCGCAAGCCGGAATTTACACCCTTAAATGGCAACACAATTTTGTGATAAATGTTTTGGTTGTCATGTCGTGGCCACCAGCTTCTTACTTTATCGGTTGAGTTCTGATGCGATCCGATCCGCATTGGTTGTGTTTTGTTTCGAGGTGTAAAGAGGTTCACAATGGCGATCATCACAGGCACGGCAAATGGCGACACCCTGACCGGCGGCGGCGATACCGATGATATTCAGGGCCTGGGCGGTAATGACAGCCTGATCGGTGGTGGTCGCAACGACACGCTGGGCGGGGGAGACGGCAATGACACCCTCGCGGGCGGCGGCGGCAACGACAACCTTTTCGGCGGCGCGGGCGACGACCTGTTTCTGACCGGTCCCGGCGACGGTCTGGATAAAATCATCGGCGGCGCTGGCGACGACACCCTTGCCGCCACGGCGGACAACACGGCCATCGGCCTGCGCGGCCTGACGGCGGGCGATGTGGAAATCATCAGCGCGGGCGGCCACAGCGGCGTGACGGTCAGCGGGCGGGACAGCGCCAGCTTCGGCCTGCATGACGACATCGACCTTTCGGGCACCGCACTTCAGGGCATTGACCGCATCGAACTGCACGGCGGCAATGACACGCTGATCGCCACGGCGGGCGACGATGTGATCGCTGGCGGCAGCGGCAATGACGTGCTTCAGGGCCGCGGCGGCAATGACCGCTTCGAAGTGGGGCTGGATTCGGGCACTGACCGCTTCATCGGCGGCAATGGCGACGACACGGTGACCGCCACGGCGGACGGCGTGACCATCGCCCTGAACGGCTTTGAAGCCGGGGCGGTGGAAACCATCACCGGCGGCGGCTTCGACGGGGTCACCCTAGCGGGCCGCGACAGCGCCAGTTTCGGTCGCCACGACAATATTGACCTGAGCCAGACCAATGTTACCGGCATTGACCGCATCGAACTGCGCGGCGGCAATGACACGCTGGTCGCCACGGCGGGCGACGATGTGGTGCTCGGCGGGGACGGCATCGACGTGCTGAACGGGGGTGCCGGAAATGACAGCCTGAACGGCGGCGCCAGCTATGACACCGTGCGCGGCGGCGCCGGCAATGACAGCCTTTTCGGCGGCGACAAGAAAGACACGCTGGAAGGCGGCGCGGGCAGCGACCTTTTGAACGGCGGCAATGGCGACGACCTGATTCGCGCCGGACTGGGCGAGGATACGGTCATCGGCGGTGCGGGTAATGACCGCGTGGTTCTGGAAGCCGACAGCGACTCCCTGTCCTTTTTCGACAATCAGGACGGCACCATCACCATTGTGGACGGCGACGGCAACCGCACCACGCTTACCGGCGATGTGGAGCAGGTCTCCACCAATGACGGCACGCTTTCCATTGACGACCTGCCCACCCAGTTCGCCGGCAATGAAAATCCGCTGGGCGCCGCCTTTGACGCCAATGGCGACGACAGCAGCGTGGCGGAAGATGCCGCCCCCGGAACCCCGGTGGGCATTCGCGTGGCCGCCGAGGATGCGGACGCGATTGACGAGGTCAGCTTCGAACTGGCGGATGATGCGGGTGGTGCCTTTGCCATCGACTCCCAAACCGGCGTCGTCACCGTGGCCGACAACAGCCTGCTGGATGCGGAAAGCGCCAGCTATGCCACGATCACGGCGCGCGCGGTGTCCACCGATGGCACCAGTTCCGAATTCAACGCCCAGATCTTCCTGCGGGACGTGAACGAAGCGGATCTCACGCCGATCACCGATGCGGACCCTTTGGATGAAACCGTCTCTGAATCCGCCGCCAGCGGGACGGCAGTGGGCTTCGACGCCACCAGCACGGACCCGGACGTGACCGATACGGTGACCTTCAGCCTGGCGGACGATGCGGGCGGCGCCTTTGCCATCGATGCTCAAACCGGCGTCGTCACGGTGGCCGACAGCAGCAGGCTGGATTTCGAGACCAGCCCCCAGACAAGCCTGACGGTGGTGGCCACCTCCTCGGACGGGTCCACCGAACAAACCACCGTGGCAGTCACCGTGACCGACGCCAATGAGACCCCCGTGGGGCCGGTATCGGACGCCAACACCGATGAAAACCGCGTGAGCGAAGGCGCCGCACAGGGCGCCGTGGTGGGCCTGACCGCCAGGGCCATGGACGGCGACGGCACCGATGAGGTGCGCTTCAGCCTGCTGGACGATGCGGGCGGCGCCTTTGCCATCGATGCCCAGACCGGCGTTGTCACGGTGCTGGACGGTTCCTTGCTGGACGCGGAAACCAGCACCACGGCAAGCGTGACCATCGCCGCCAATTCGGATGATGGCAGCACCAGCAGCGAAACCTTCCTGATCGCGGTGGATGACGTGGACGAGGTGGACATTTCCGCCGTCACCGACGGGAACGACGCCGCCAACAGCGTGCGCGAGGATGCCACAGCCGGGACATCCACGGGGATCACGGCCACCGCCACCGACCCGGATGTGACAGATGCCGTGCGCTTCCGCCTGAGCGACGACGCCGGGGGCCGGTTCACCATTGATGCGGAAAGCGGCGCGGTGAGCGTGGCGGACGGCGCGTCCCTGGACTTTGAAGGTGCCCAGAGCCACAGCATCACCGTCATGGCCAATTCGGACGATGGCAGCGCCAGCAGCGAAACCTTCACCATTCTTGTGACGGATGCCAATGAAGCGGCTATTTCCGCCATCACGGACGGCGACCCAGCCGCCGAGAATGTCAGCGAAGCCGCCGAGAATGGCACGCTGGTGGGGTTCGACGCCAATGCCACTGACGCCGACGGCACGGACTCTGTGAGCTTCAGCCTGACGGACAACGCGG
The DNA here is from genome assembly GCF_037658235.1 of Yunchengibacter salinarum. Lineage (NCBI taxonomy): Bacteria > Pseudomonadati > Pseudomonadota > Alphaproteobacteria > Kordiimonadales > Kordiimonadaceae > Yunchengibacter > Yunchengibacter salinarum. The sequence goes on from NZ_JBBJLN010000005.1 coordinate 48,907, forward strand.
GCGGCGCCTTTGCCATCGATGCCCAGACCGGCGTTATCACCGTGGCCGACAGCAGCCTGCTGGATGCCGAAACATCCAGCAGCGAAAGCCTGACCGTCCTGGCCACCTCCGACGATGGCTCCACCAGCAGCCGCACGGTGAGCGTGGCCGTGACCGATGCCAATGAACACAGCGTCAGCGCCCTTCTGGACGCCAATTCGGATGCCGATACGGTGCTGGATGTGGCCGGTCAAGACACCCCGGTGGGCATCAGGCTTTCCGCCGACGACCCGGACCTGACGGACAGCGTGACCTTCAGCCTGGTGGACGATGCGGGCGGGCGCTTCAAGGTGGACCCGGACAGCGGCCGGATCACCGTCGCCGACGACACCCTTCTGAACGCCGACACCGGCCCGGTGGATCACACGATCACGGCCCGCGCCACATCCACCGACGGCTCCACATCCGACCAGCAGTTCACCATCACCATAACCCCCGACAATCAATATTCCGTGGGTGATGTCTCCGTGACACGGGAAACCCCCACCATGCTGGAATCCATCGGCGGTAATGCGGATACGGGCATCACCTTTTCCGCCACTGATCTGGACCCTAAAGATACTGTCACATTCGCACTGAGCACCGACAGCGATGATCGTTTCACCATAGACCCGGATACCGGCCGCGTCTTCACCGTCGCTGGCGCCGATTTCGATGCGGAAACGGAAGGGACCCTTCCCATCGATGTTATCGCCACGTCTTCGGATGGTTCCCAGAGCAGCACGGGCATTGGCGTGACGCTCGGCGATGACACCACCGAATTCGCTGTGGAAGGGCTGCAAGACCGGAACAATGATAGAAGCCGTATATTCGAAGGCGCGACGAGCAACTCGGAAGTCGGCCTGACGGTAACCGCCGAAGACAGGGATATCACCGACACTGTAACATTTTCCCTAACCGACGACGCGAATGGCGCCTTCAAGATCGACTCCGCGACCGGTGAAATCCGCGTTCTTGATGGCGGGCAACTGGATGCGGAAGTGTCACAAAGCGCCAACCTCACCGTGCGCGCCACGTCCACTGATGGCAGCTTTCAGGACAAGACCTTCACCGTCACAGTTCTGGACCGGGACGAATTCGACCTGGAGCGCATCGTAGACGCCAATGACGACATCAATACGGTGCGCGAAGATGCGGTCGCGGGCACGCTCACCGGGGTCACTGCTTTCGCTGACGATAAGGATGTAACGGATACGGCCACCTATTCGCTGGACCCAAACCAGAACAACAGCGGCGCCTTTGACGTGAACCCGGAAACCGGCCAAATCTTTGTAACGGACCCCAGCAAGCTGGATGCGGAAAGCGCTGCCAGTCAACAGGTGTTCGTTCGCGCCGAAACCGACAGCGGTGATCGGAGTCGGTCTTTCACCATACAGGTGACGGACATCAATGAATCCGACATTGGCGGCCTTTCCGACAGCAATAATGACGATGACGCTGTATTGGAAAATCCGTCATCAAACGGCGCGCTGGTCGGCATTACCGCCACAGCCACCGACCCGGACCTGACCGACGGAGTCACCTATTCGCTGGATGATGACGCCGACGAGGCTTTTGAAATCGATCGCTATACCGGCGTGGTCAGCGTTCGGAACAAAGAACGCCTGGATGCCGAGTTCGAGGCTGAGGAAACCATCATAGTGCGCGCCACGTCCACTGATGGTTCCAGCACCACGCGCGCCTTCACCATCGACATCAAGGATGTGGAGGAGCACAAGCCGGTAATCGAATCCGGGGATACCAACCTCCTACCCAACCGCGTGTCGGAGAACGCCGACCCAGGCCAAAGCGCCGGCATTGACCTGTCTGCTTCAGACAAGGATGTCAGCGATACCATCACCACATTCCGCATTGTGGACCAAAATGTCGCTGGCGCATTTGAGGTGGATTCTCAAGGCCGTATTTCCGTCGCCGACCCGACCAAGCTGGATGCGGAAACCGACGCATTGCATCATATCGACCTGGTTGCCGTGGCCTCGGACGGTACGGAGTCAGCGGTTCAACGTGTCACCGTTGAAGTGCTGGATTACAACGAAGCCCCGGTCGGTACGGTCACGGACGAAGACAATGCCCCCAACAGGGTGAACGAAGGCGCGGCCACGGGCACAACGACGGGTATCAACGCCAACGCCAAAGACCCGGACCTGACCGATAATGTCAGATTCTCTCTTGCGAATGATGCGGGGGGCGCTTTCAGCATCGACCCGGTGGGTGGTGATGTTTATGTCCGAGATGGTGATCTCCTGGACGCGGAAACAAGTGGTACGGCCTCCATCACCGTACGCGCCACGTCAGATGACGGGTCCATCTCCGATGCTGATTTCACCATCGACATCGGTGATGTGAATGAAGAGGGTGTAAGCGCTGTAACAGACGGTGACGGCGCCGCGAACCGCGTTAAGGAAAACGCGGCATCCGGCACCACAGTGGGCATCAACGCGAATGCCCAGGACGGCGATATCACCGACACTGTAACATTTTCTCTGACGAATAATGCCGGGGGTGCCTTCACCATTGATCCCGATACCGGTGTCGTTGCCGTGGCCGATCCCGGCAAACTGGATGCGGAACTTGCCACGACACACACTATCACGGCGCGCGCCACGTCCACTGATGGCTCCATATCTGACTCTGACTTCACCATTACAGTCTCAGACGACACCGGAGAATTCGGCCCCACCACGCCCACGCTTACCGGCGGCAGCCCCATGGTGAGAGAAGATGCCACCGCGAACGCCAATGTGCTGACAGTGACAAGCACCGACGCGGACACATCCGACAGCATTGTCGACTATCGCATCTCCAGCCAGGAACATGCGGGCGCCTTCAAAATCAACGAAAACGGACAAGTTCGCGTGGACGACCCCGGCCTGCTCGACGCCGAGGGCGACATGGTTCACAATGTAACAATACAAGCCTTCTCCAGCGATGGCACTTGGTCCGATGGCAAGACCATTGGCATCACCATCAAGGACGTGGAAGAGTTTGCCCCTGAGCGCCCCTGGGATACGGATGGTACCGTGAACCATGTCCTGGAAAGCGCCACAAACGGCACCTTCGTTGAACTGGATGCATCCTCCCGCGACAAGGACAAATCCGACAGTATTGTCGATTTCCGCATTGTCAGTCAGGAACACGATGGCGCCTTCACGATCGACAGCAACGGCCGCGTGACGGTGGCCGATAGAACCAGGCTGGATGCGGAAAGCGATCAGCACCACAGCATCGCCGTGCAGGCCCGGTCCAGCGATGGCCAGTGGTCCGCGTCCCAGAACTTCACCATTCGCATTGACGACGACACCGGCGAATTCGGCCCCACCACGCCCACCATTACCGGTGGCAGCCCCATGCTGAAGGAAAATGCGGGCACGGGCGACAATGTCCTGAGCGTAACCAGCAACGACCCGGACATCTCGGACAGCATCGTCGGCTTCCGCATCTCCAGCCAGGAACATGCGGGCGCCTTCACCATCACCAATGGCGGCCAACTGAAAGTGGGTGACGCCAGCAAGCTGGATGCAGAAGGCGACCAGCACCACAGCGTCAACATCCAGGCCAAATCCAGCAACGGCACATGGTCGGACGATCTGGCGCTGACGATCGCCGTCAAGGACGTGGAGGAATTTTCGCCCTCTCGCCCCACGGACAGCAACCCCGCTGCCAATTCCATCATTGAAAGCGCGGCCAATGGCAGCACGGTGGGCGTGGTTGCCAAATCCGGGGACGCCGATGTATCGGACAGCGTCACAGGCTTCGAGATCGTGTCCCAGGAACATGCGGGCGCCTTCCGCATCGACAGCGACGGCACGCTGCGGGTGAATGACAGCAGCAAGCTGGACGCCGAGAGCGATCAACATCACGATGTCACCGTCAAGGCGATCGCCGGCGACGGAACCCGCTCGGCTGGCAAGACCTTCACGATCCATGTCGCGGACGACACGAGCGAGCACGGCATCTCCGATTTCCGGGACATTCACACGGATTCCCCAAACCAGGTAAAGGACACAAAGCCCGCCGAAACCGATACCGGCCTGATCGTGCGCGCCAGCGACATGGACCGGTCGGACGACGTGACCCTGACCATGGTGGACGATGCGGGTGGGGCGTTTGAATTCGCCGAACCCTATCGCGGGGGTCTGCGCGTCAAGGTGAAAGACACCGCCGCGCTGGATGTGAGCCAGAACACCACCTTCACCATTACGGTGAAGGCCACATCCACCGATGGTTCAAGCGAGACCAAGGATTTCGACATCCTGGTTTTCAATGACAACACCCCGCCGGTGATGACCGAGCCCTTCAATGGAGGGGACGGCGCGGCTACCCGGGATCTGGTAGCGGGCCAGCAGGTGTTCGACATGAATGCGACGGACGACGACCTTGACCCGCTGACCTTCGCCATTTCGGGCGACCCCAACAATTATCTGAATGTGAACGCCAATACGGGTGTCATCACCTGGACCCAAAACGCAGTCGATACACTGCAAGACGGGGACTCGGTCACCTTCACCGGCATCGTCCGCGATGACGACGGCGGGAAAGATGAAAAAACCTACACAGTGACCGCGAATGTGCCCACCAGCCCGCCGACGATGGAGAATGAGCAAAGGGAAGTGGCCCTTCAGGCCCCCGGCACCGTTTTCTTTAACACGTCCACAATCATAATGGACGCCGACGCCTTCGATCCGGACAACCCGGAGGGCCAGCAACAGGATGGCTTTAGCTTTGAGATTACCGACATCCTGCGGGAGCCGTTCAATTTCGCCAATGTTCTTTTCGAAATTGATGACCACGGCGCAATCCGGCCACGAAACGCCTTTGCTGAAAACAAGAGCGGCTTTCTGATATTCAACGTCAAGGCCACAGACGATGACGGGGAAAGCACCACCGCCCTGATGAGCTACACCTTGCATATTCCGGGGTCCTTCCTTCCCCCCGTCATCTTCGATCTGGACGGGGACGGCACCATGCTGACCCCCACCAGCGACCCCACCGTGCGTTTCGATACGGACGGGGACGGAGACCTGGAACTGACAAGTTGGGTGGATGCCGGGGATGGCCTGCTGGCGCTGGACCGGAACGGCAATGGCACCATCGACAACGGAACGGAAATCTCCTTCGTGCAGGATCTGGAGGGGGCGACCACCGATCTGGAAGGGCTCGCCGCCTTTGACAGCGACGGAGACGGCAAACTCACCGCCAATGACGACCGGTTCGACGACTTCACCCTCTGGCAGGATGTGAACAGCGACGGCATCAGCCAGGCGGATGAACTCCGCACGTTGACGGAAGCGGGCATGACGGAAATCGACCTGACCCCCACGCCCACCGGCCTGGACCCGGACAGCCAATACGGTCTGATCAACACCAGTACGGCGACGGTGGACGGAGAAACCGTCACCCTTGGCGATGCCAGGCTGGCGGTCAGCAATTCCCGCTCCGTCACCGCCGTGGACCTGGACCATGACGGCGCCATCGCCGATGGCGGAACGGTCGCCTTCGACATCAGCGGCAATGGTGAAACGGAAACCGGCAATGCCTGGATCGGCGGATCGGACGGGATTCTTGTTTTCGACCTGAACCGCAATGGCACGGTGGATGATGGCGGGGAACTGGGGGCGTTGGCCTCCGGCGGTCTGATGGCAAACGCCCTGGACACCAATGGCGACGGGCAGGTCACATTTGAGGACGACTTCGCCGACATGCTCAAGATCTGGGCGGACACGAACGGCGACGGCATCAGCCAGTCCGGCGAGCTGCTGAGCCTGGCGGACGCGGGCTATAATGCCCTTCTCATCGCCGATGACGGCAGCCTGATCCTGCAAGCGCAGGACAACACCGATCACGGCGATCAGACCCTGCAAACCCACCAGCTCGGCTATTACGACTTCTAGCCTCGGCGGGCCACACGGCCGGGCCTGAGGGCCCGGCCGGTTGATGGATTCAATTGCAACCAAAAAGTGACATATGCACGTGCACAGGATAAAAGGCTCCAGGCGGTATGCCAGAAAACGTGCCAGAAAACGAACCAGAAAACGCGACTGTGGGAGAGTGTAATGAGTGATGCCAACGGCGACGGCAACACGGATATGGACTATCCGGAACGCTTCGATGTGGCCCGCCGGGTGGCGGAAGAACTGCTGGGGGACTGGCAACCGGGCGAGGAGCCCTTCACCGTCCCCGTGGGGGATTTCGCCGGCGTCACCCTGCCCTTCAACGACCCGCTGCTGCCCCTGATGGGCAGCATTGTGGGCGTGCAGATGACAAAGGCAGCCATTGCCGCCGCCAGTTTCATCAATAACCTGACGGATGACGTGCCGGGCACCCCGCCCCCCCCCTTCTATCCCGTCCCCGAAGGCGCCCCGGCCATCACCGGCGGCGCCCATATCAATCTGATCCCCGTCTGGGACGAGTTCACCGGCAAGGGGGTCAATATCAAATCCGTGGAAGGTCTGGATTACCGCCACCCGGACCTGCAAGAAAACTTCACCCGGATTGCCACCGTTTCGGATGCACGGGACCGGGGCGGCGCCGCGGGCGCGGGCGATCATGGCACAAGTGTCGCCAGCCTGATCGCGGCGGAAGGCAATAACGGCATCGGCATGGTGGGTGTGGCGCCGGATGCCAGCTTCTTTGGCATCAGCACGGTGATTGATGATTTCGGCCCCTTTGATGTGATTCAATCCAGCCTCAGCGGCCCTGACATCCCCTCAATGCAAACGCCCCGCTTCAATCAGCCCGATATGTTTGCCAGGCGCATCCGCGCGGCGGAAACCGGGCGCGACGACCTGGGCGCCATATGGGTCAATTCAGCGGGAAACGGCGGCAATCTTCAGACATCGCTGATGACCGAACCGATCTTCAACCAGTTCGAGATTCTCCCCGTGGCCTGGGCGGGGGAAACGGGCGACATCGACGGCGCCAGCAATTTCGGCACACAAATTCATGTCTCCGCCGTGGTCAGCGGCCTGATCAACACCGCCCTCCCGAGCCTGCGCCCCATTGACCGGGAGACCTTTGACGGCTTTTGGGACATGCCCCGCATTCTTGGCTTCGACGTGGATGCGCTGGGCCTCGCGGGCTCCGGCACGAGCGCCTTTACCGGCACATCCGCCGCGGCGCCGCTGGTCTCCGGCGGGGTGGCCCTGATGCTGGAAGCGGCGGAGACCAATCAGTTCGGGGTGGACCTGGGCTGGCGGGACGTGCAGGAAATCCTCGCCATTTCCGCCCGCCATGCCGGCCCCGGCCTGACGGAGGATGTCTCCGGCCATCGCCGCCTCCACCCGTGGGAGATCAACGGCGCCGCACAGGTGAACGGCCAGGGCCTGCATTTCAGCAAGGATCACGGCTTCGGCCTGCTGGATATCCACGGCGCCGTGCGCCTGGCGCAGACCTGGCACCAGACCCGCACCAGCCACAATCTGATCGAAAGCCGCAGCGCCGTGCTGGCGAACGACGATGTCCACACCGTGGATTACGGCGCCCCCCTCACCTTTGAAGTGGAGGTGGGCGACAATCTGGAACTGGATGTGGTCACGCTGAAGACCAATTTCGCCCATGAACAGTTCGGCGATTTCCGCATCACCATCACCTCCCCCGACGGTACGGTCAGCCGGGTCATGGATACGGTGGGGACGTTCTCGGAACCCCAGATCCAGGCCCAGAAAGCCGATGGCACCGTAACGGATTACCTGACCCCGCAGGAAGAACTGGAAGACAATGCGGCTTCCTCCAACCGCTCGCTGGATCACCCAAGCTTCTCCGGCAGCCGGGAGGGGTGGCCCATGCTGTCCCGCGCCTTCTGGGGGGAGGATAGCGCGGGCACCTGGACCATCACCGTGGAGGACGTGATCGACAACGGCAAATCGGGGTCGGTCTCCGGCATGGAACTGATCTTCGAAGGGGACGCCGCCAGCAATGACGATGTGTATTTTTTCACCGACGACTGGGCCAATATGAACGAGGCCGCGGGCGCGGTGCCGGTCATTGACGACACCACCGGCACGGACAGCCTGAACATGGCCGCCATCAGCGGCGACATCGCCCTGGACCTGACCGCCGGGGCGTCGGTGATGGCCGGCCATTACGGCAATGACGCCACCGGGCAGGTGTTCACCCTGGACGGCACGCGCTTTGCCACCGCCACCACGGGGGACGGCCACGATACCGTGACCGGCACCGACGCGGGCGATCATATTTTCACCCGCGAGGGACGGGACAGCCTGCACGGCGGCGCGGGCGATGACACGCTGGACAGCGGAGTGGACCGGGATCAGATCTGGGCCGGCCCCGGTCATGATCGGGTCATGGCGGGCGCTGGCGCCGACCGGGTGTTCACCGGCAGGGGCGCGGACACCGTCCATGGCGGCGACAGCTTCGACCTGATCTTTGGCGGGCCGGGGCGGGACAGACTGTTCGGCGAACGGGGCATAGACCGGCTGGAAGGCGGCCCCGGCGCCGACACACTGGATGGCGGCAATGCGCGTGATTTCGCGCTCTATACCCGATCCGACGCCGGGGTGCGGGTGGATCTGGCCACCGGTGCCGTCAGCGGCGGTCACGGCGATGGCGACGTGCTGCGCTCCATTGAAGGGGTGATCGGTTCAATGCACGATGACAGCATCAGCGGCACCGGGTTGAGCAATGATCTGCGCGGGTTCGGCGGTGATGACCGCCTTTTTGGCCTTGGCGGCCATGATACGCTCACCGGTGGCGGCGGGGCCGACACGCTGGTCGGCGGCTCGGGCGACAATATCCTGACGGGAGACGCCCCGCTGGCCCGCCCCGGCGCGGACCTGTTCCTGTTCGCGGCGGACGACACCGGCGCCACCACCATCACCGACTTCAATGCGGATATGGACCGGCTCGACCTCTCGGCCTTCGACCTGGACCGGGCCGCCCTGCGGGATCTGGCCCGCACTGTGGGCGACGAGGCGGGCGACAGCCTGGAACTGGCGCTCACGGACGGTCTCACCCTGACCCTGTCGGGCCAATCGACCGCCCTGCTGGACAGCGATGCCATCCTGATCTGACAGGAAAGCCGGGCCACGGAGCCCGGCTTTCCTTTTACCGATCGATCATTCGGGCCATGCCAAGCGCCAACGTGTGGCGCCGGATCAGCCTTCGCCCTCACCACCCGATGCGGCGGGGCGGTCACCGCCCTCAAGGGCGTGAAGATAAACGTCCAGCAGGGCTTCCTCCTCCTGCCGCTCGGCCTGATCCTTTTTCCTGAGCGCCACCACCTTGCGCATGATCTTGGTGTCGAACCCTACGGCCTTGGCCTGTTTATAGACCTCTTTCATGTCTTCCGCGATACCGCGTTTTTCTTCTTCCAGCCGTTCGATCCGCTCGATGAAAGACCGCAACTGATCGCCGGCAACACCGCCTGCCTGTACCATGTTTTGAAATTCCCATATGTCCAAATTCCGTCCCGGTCACGCACCGGGGACGGGCACCCTATCCGCGCGCCCGCCGCGCATCAAGCACGGACGGGCAAGCCCGGCCCGAATATGCGCAAGGGGGCCGGAACCACCGCCATCAACCCCGGTCGCGGGCCGCGCGCAGGGCCTTGTTCCGGGACACGCTTTCATCCATCGCCCTGATCTGCGCTTCGCTCGCCGGGGTCTGATGGCGGGCCTTCCAGTCCTCATAGGCCATGCCATACACATGGGCGCGGGCCTCACCCTTGTCCATCGACACGCCCTCGGCCTCCGCCGCATCGCGCAGCCAGTCCGACAGGCAGTTGCGGCAAAATCCCGCCAGTCCCATCAGGTCCACATTCTGCACATCGCTGCGCAGCGCCAGATGATCCAGAAGCGTGCGAAAGGCCCGCGCCTCGATCCTGTCCCGCTGCGCCACGTCCAGATTGTTCGGGTCCGTCATGTCATCTGTCCTTCCTCCGCCCGGTAGCACACATCCGGGCGATTCATGCATTCATCCAGTATGTCCGCCAACAGCCGGGCCCATTGCTCCACCCGATCCGGCGTGTTCACCAGATCATTGCGCACTTCGACGGTGGTCTGGGGCAGACCGTGATCGGCGCCATGCGCCTGCATGGAATGATAGAGCGCCCGGCCCGAATAGGGCTCGTTGTCGCCCACTCTCAGGTCCGTCTCCCGCTCGATCAGGCCGATCATGGCCTGGGCCAGCCGCCGGTCCCGGTTCCACAGAAAGCCGATATGCCAGGGGCGCACCTTGTCGTTCATGACCGGGGTGAAGCTGTGCATCCCCACCACCAGCGGCACGCGCCCCTCCCGAAGGTGGCTGGCGACCAGATCCGCCGCCGCATCGTGAAAAGGATCGTACCAGGCCGCCTTGCGCGCCGCGATGGCCGCCCCGTCCAGCCCTTGATTGGCGGGAATCATCACCCCGTCCGATCGGTCGGGCACCAGAGTGGGATGGTCCGGTTCGCGGTTGCAATCAATCACCAGCCGGGACACCGGCGCCAGCACGGCGGGCACATCCATCAGGGCGCTGAGCCGCCGGGTGATCGCCGCCGCGCCGATGTCCCACGCGATATGGCGGCCCATGTCCCGTGCGGCCAGCCCCAGCGGTTTCCCGTCCCGGTACAGTGCCTCAGGCACCCGATTGGTGGCATGATCGCACAAAATGATCACGCCGCCCCGGCCATGCTTGTTCAAAATTTCAACTTGATGCGACTCTGTGCCCATGAGATACCCTTAGGAAATCGACTGGCCGGCCCGCGCCCGGACCCTGATGCCCTGAAGGTGCCAGCCTGATGGTGCCAGTCTAATACGTCAGGCCCTTGCGGCAAGGGGGGGAGCCCCCACGATCCGACATCATGGCCGCAGTCCAGTGCTTTTTGCAAAGGATTGCAGCGCCGGGGAGGCTGACAGAGATCTTGTAAAGGACGCCCGCGGGGCCGCCACCCATGCGCCCCGCCCGCCAAGGAGAGAGTGACCCGTGCCCAATCGCACCATTATCCGCCGCGAACGCAAGACCCGGATCGTTGCCACGCTCGGCCCGGCCAGCAGCAGCCGCGAACAGATCCGCACCCTGTTTCTGACCGGCGTGGACGTGTTCCGCCTGAACATGAGCCATGGCGACCACAAGGACAAGCAGGCGCTGGTGGATACCATCCGCGACGTGGAAGCGGAACTGGGCCGCCCCATTGCCATCCTGGCCGACCTTCAGGGGCCGAAGCTCAGGATCGGCACCTTTGCGGACGGGCCGGTCACGCTGGAAGAGGGCGCCAGCTTCCAACTGGACCTGGAAGACACACCCGGCGACGCCACCCGCGCGCCCCTGCCCCACAAGGAAATCTTCGACGCGCTGGACAAGGGCACGCACATCCTGCTGGATGACGGCAAGATCAAGCTTCGGGTGGACAAGGTGCAGGCGGGCAAGGCCAATTGCACGGTGATGGTGGGCGGCCCGCTATCCGACCGCAAGGGCGTGAACGTGCCCAATGCCGTGCTGCCGCTGGCGGCGCTGACGGAAAAGGACCGGCGGGACCTGTCCTTCGCGCTGAAAGTGGGCGCGGACTGGATCGCGCTTTCCTTCGTACAGCGCAGCGACGACGTGGCCGAGGCCAAGAAACTGGTGGCCGGAAAGGCCGCCGTGATGGCCAAGATCGAAAAACCCGCCGCGGTGGACAGCCTTGAGGAAATCATCGAACTGGCGGACGGCGTGATGGTGGCCCGCGGCGACCTGGGCGTGGAAGAACCGCTGGAAAAAGTGCCCGGCATCCAGAAGCGGATCATTCGTCTGGCCCGCGAGGAAGGCAAGCCCGTGGTGGTGGCCACCCAGATGCTGGAAAGCATGATCACCGCCCCCGTTCCCACCCGCGCCGAAGTGTCGGATGTGGCCACCGCCGTGATGGACGGCGCGGATGCCGTGATGCTGTCCGCCGAATCCGCCGTCGGCAGCTATTCCCGCGAGGCAGTGGAAGTGATGGACAGGGTCGCCCGTCAGATTGAAGGCGAACCCGGCTATTACGAACAGGTGGACATTCAAAGCGCCAGCCCGAACCCCACGGCGGAAGACGCCATCACCCAGGCGGCCCGGCAGGTATCCGGCACGGTGGGGGCGCGCGCCATCGTCACCTTCACATCCAGCGGCGCCACGGCCCTGCGCGCCGCGCGGGAGCGCCCGGCGGCGCCGATTCTGGTCCTCACCCCAAGCAACAAGGTGGCCCGCCGCATGGCGGTGGTGTGGGGCTGTCACACGGTGAAAACGCGGGATGTGTCCACCTTTGAGGAAATGGTGGGCAAGTCCCGGCGCATGGCGCTTCGCCAGGGCCTTGCCAAGGGCGGGCAGCGCATCGTGGTTACCGCCGGGGTTCCCTTCGGCACGCCCGGCGCCACCAATGTGCTGCATATCGCCTGGATCAGCGGCAAGGAACTGAAAGGCTATGAAGACGGCGAATAAACCGCCGAACGGCGCCCCACGGCGGCGTCGCGTCAACGGCGCCCCCAGTCCCACAGTGACGGCGCGTCAGCGACCCCGTTGCGTCAGCGGCGCGGGGCGGGCAGGCCGTGGGCTTCCAGCGCCCTGTGCAGCCCGTCCGGGCTTTCGAACAGATGTGCCCGAAAGCCCAGCGCCTCGGCGGCGGCTATATTGTCCGCCCGGTCATCCACAAACAATGTGTGCTCCGGCGTAAGCCGGAAACGTGTCACGGCGCGGTGATAAATGGCGGGGTCCGGTTTCACCAGCCCTTCCTCGCCAGAGACCACGACCCCGTCGAACAATCGGGCAAAGGCGAATGACTGCCGGAATGGCGGCCACTTCTCGGCGGAAAAATTGGTCAGGGCATAGCTGGGCACGCCAGCCGCTTTCAGCGACTCCAGTGCCGCCACGCTGCCGGGGATCGGGCCGCGAATGGTCTCGTCCCAGCGGCTGTCAAAGGCGCGGATCAGATCGCCATGATCGGGATAGGCGCGCACCCGCTCGGCAATGGACTCGGCAAAGGGCCTGCCCGCATCATGGGCGGTGTGCCAGTCCAGCGTGACCACCTCGGACAGAAACCAGTCCAACTCGGCGGGGTCATCGATCAGCTTTTCATAAAGAAAACGCGGCGACCAGTGCACGAACACATTGCCGATATCGAACAGAACCGCCTGAACCATGATGCCTCCAACGGCAAAAACCGCGCATTAACCCCATGCGCGGTTTTAAACATATTCAAAGCCACCCGGAAAGGCCGATGTGCAAGCCTGGCCCCGGAACCGGCGCTTCATGCTCCGGCCCGGCAAGCCGCCTTAAGTCAGCCCTGAATAGGCTCAGCCCTGGCGTGCCTTAAAGCGTTTCTGGGTCTTGTTGATCACGTAAATGCGCCCCTTGCGGCGAATCACGCGGCAATCGCGGTGGCGATTTTTCAGGGACTTGAGAGAATTCCGCACTTTCATCTGTCTATCCTGCACTCTTGATGGTGTTGCCGCGCGCCGGGCGCGCCATGATCACACCGGCAGCGATCGCCCCGGCAATGGGCGCGGAACCTACTCAGCCGATCCCGCCCTGTCAAGATATGTCTCACGCGCCGGGTCAAACCCAGACGGCACAGGCTCCCGCCGCCGCGCCCGGTCTCGACAATCCACCTGCACATGTGTATTTATTGACACAAACACTTGCGAACATACACTGGAATATGTATAAATATACACAAATTAGGGGCGCGCCGATGAGTAAAAAGATGCAGCGGATGTCCAGCCGGGACATCATCCGGCGGCTGCTAAGGGAAGGATGGGAACCAGTCCGGGAGTCGGGCGATCACCACACTTTCAAACACAGCCAAAGGCAGCAGATCATCACCGTGCCACACCCCAAAAAAGACCTGCCCATCGGCACGCAGCGGGACATTCAAAAAAAAGCGGGATGGCTCTGATCGACCATCAGCCCCCACGCGAACCGGAAGGAACAAGCACCATGGCCAGCAATTATTACACCGCCCTCGTTCGTCAGGATGACGGCAGCGCCTTTGGTATCAGCTTTGTTGACATGGACGGTGCCTTCGCAGCCACGGACGACGAAGACACCGTGATGGACACGGCCATTCGCGCCCTCGCCCAACATGTGGCGGCGATCAAGGCTGAAGATTGGGCGGTTCCCACCCCCATCGGCACCGCCGCCGCCCGCCAGCGGGACGACGTGCGCGAAGCCCTCGCGGCAGGCGCCTGGTTGATCTCCGTCCCCCTCATTGATGGCGGCGCCATGAAAAAACGGGTTCAGCTTGTCATGGAGTCGGACGTGCTGGACACAGTGGACAGCCGCGCCGCCGCCCTTGGCATTACCCGCTCCGCCTTCATCACCAATGCCGCCCTGAAAGCCGCGCTGGGTGAACTGCCCGGCGCCGCAACACCCGACAACATGGAAGCGGACCCGCCCCTCCGGCGCGAAAACGCCTGATCGCATTATCACCCATGCGCCCGCGCGCGGGTGTTTCGGGAATCACAGAGTGCGAGGATCACAGGGCGCCGCACCTTACAAAAAAGGAGCGCCTCCGGTGTCGGCCTGTCAGCCGGGAGGCGCCCCTGTCTAGGCTCCCGCTAGGAAGCGGGGGTGTCCGCTCACGCCTTGGCGTCAGTGTCATTTTTAATACCACATTGGGATGGTCTTGTCACGGCCTTAATGGGGCAACAGGACTGACCCGCCCACCATAACCAGCCGGAGCCCCATCTTGACGCCCTCGGCGCCCGGCCCTAAGCCTTGACCGGATCAGGCCACCAGCGGGGGAGCGCGCCATGCAGATCACATCCGCCTTTGACAGCGGCAATATAGAGATCATCCGGGCCAACCGGCCAGACGACATCCATCTGGCCATCCGCCGGGACAACCGGTCGGATTTTTACCAATGGTTCCATTTCCGCCTCAGCGGCGTGCGGGATACCCCCTGCACCATCACCATCGACAATGCGGGCGGGGCCGCTTATCCCGATGGCTGGCGGGATTATGGCGTACCCGTCAGCTATGACAGGCAAAACTGGTGGCGGGTGCCCACCAGCTTCGACGGGGAGCGGCTGACCTTCAGCCTGACCCCCGCACAGGACACGCTGTGGCTGGCTTATTTCCCGCCCTATTCCATGGAGCGCCATCAGGACCTGATCGCCCGCGCCAGCGCCGATCCGCGGGTGCGCTGCCGCGTGCTCGGCCACACGCTGGACGGTCAGGCCATGGACCTGCTGGAGCTGGACGCCCCCCGGCCAGACAGCCCGGTAGTCTGGCTGATCGCCCGCCAGCATCCCGGCGAAACCATGGCCGAGTGGTGGATGGAAGGCGCCCTAGATGCACTGCTGGACCCGGCGGACCCGATCTCCCGGGCGCTGCTGGACCGGGCGCATATCCGCATCGTGCCCAACATGAACCCGGACGGCGCGCGCCGCGGCCATCTGCGCACCAATGCGGCGGGGGTGAACCTGAACCGCGTCTGGCACGCGCCGGACATGGCAACAAGCCCGGAAGTGGCACTGGTCCGCGCGGAAATGGAGCGTACCGGCGTGGATCTGCACATGGATGTGCACGGCGACGAGGGGCTGCCCTATAATTTCCTGGCGGGGTATGAGGGCATTCCCGGCCTGACGGCGGACCATGCCAGCGCCTTCACCGATTTCCGCACCCTGCTGACCACCCTCAGCCCCGACTTTCAAGACGTTTACGGCTATGAGGCGGACGCCCCCGGCACCGCCGACCTGACCAAATGCACGGACTGGACGGCCCATCGCTTCGGATGTCTGGCCATGACGCTGGAAATGCCGTTCAAGGACAATGCCGACCGCCCCGACCCAACCCATGGCTGGACCCCTGACCGCGCGCGCCACCTGGCCAAAGCCTGCCTGGCCGCCATCCACCAGACCCTGACAAAGCAGGCGGCGCCCTGATGCGGCGGGAACAGGGCGGCCTGCTACTGGCATGGGCCGGGATCACCGGGCTTGCCGGTGTGATCGCGGCGGCGGCGGGCAGCCATCTGACCCCCCTGAACGCGGCGGCGGCACGGCTTTATGAAACAGCGCTGCAAATCCATCTGAGCCACGCCGCGGCGGTGCTTGCCCCCGCGCTGCTGGCCGCGATCGGCCCCGCCGCCAGCGCACGGGCGGCGCGCCTTTCGGCCGGACTGATGCTGGCGGGCATCTGGCTGTTCGCGGGCACGCTTTATGGCCGCAGCCTGATGCCGGACCTTGCCGCGATGGCGGGGCCGCTCACGCCCATGGGCGGCGGCCTGATCATGGCGGGCTGGTTCATGCTGGCCTATGCGGGGGTCAGGCTTTGGCTTTCGCCATCGGCAGGATCAGACGCACGCTGAGCCCGCCCATATCGGCCCGCCCCAGACTGACCGTGCCGTCATAGGCATCCACAAGATCACGCACAATGGACAGGCCAAGCCCGCTGCCCGGTGTGCGGCTGTCCAGTCGGCGGCCCCGCTCGAACAGGTCATCCCGCTTGTCTTCCGGCACGCCGGGGCCATCGTCGGCCACATGAATATCCAGCCAGCCGCGCCCGCGCCGGGTGAGCGTATCCACCGTCACCACAACCCGGCTTTCCGCCCATTTGGCCGCATTGTCCAGAAGATTGCCGAGCAACTCATCAAGGTCTTCCCGCTCCCCGGCGAAGGCCAGATGGCCGCCGATATGGCTTTCAAACCGCAGGCCCTTGTCGCCATAGAGCCGCCCCAGCGCACGTTCCAGCCGCGTCACGCAGTCTTTCAGGGGGATGGCGGCGCCGGTCTGACCGCCCGCCAGCCGGGCCCGGCGCAGATAATGATCGATATGCTGCTGCATCCGGTCCAGTTGGCGGTTCACCTTTTCCGCCTCCGTCTCCGTCATCCGGGCCGTCGAGTTGCGCGCCACGCTGAGCGGTGTTTTCAGGGCATGGGCCAGATTGCCCACCTGGGTCCGCGCCCGCCCCAGAAGGTTATGGTTGTGGGCCACCAGCGTGTTCACTTCATCCACCAGCGGCATCAGGTCCGGCGGATAGTGCCCCTCGATCCGGTCCCGCTCACCGCGGCTGACGGCTTTTACTTCCCGTTGCAGGCGCCGCAATGGCCGCAGCCCGAACGCCACCTGAGCCACGAGCGCCGCCGCCAGCACGGCCAGGAACAGGCTCAGGCTGGCCACCAGAAGCCAGTTGAAGCGCGCCACGTCCGCCCGGATGCGCGACATGTCCGCGGCCACCATGAAGCGGAACACCCGGTCGCTTTCCGGCAAGACGATGTCCTGCTCCAGCACCCTGAGATATTGGCCGTCCGGCCCCGCCACTTCACGGTAGCGCGGCTCGAACTGCTGGCTGGACAGATCGGGATCGAGCGCCTGATCCCACAAGCTGCGGGACCGGAACGCGGGCTGGCCCTGTTCCGAAACCTGCCAGTACCAGCCGGAATAAGGGGTCATGAAGCGTTCGTCGAACACGTCGCGGGAAAAACGCAGCACGCCGCTGCGGGAAACCTCCCCCGCCCCCACCATCACATCCATGACCAGCCGCAGCCGGTCATCCAGATTGGTCAGCGCATAGCTTCTGAACGCCGTGGTCAGCGCAAACGCCCCGGCCAGCACGATCACCACCGCCAGCGCCACCGCCGACAGAGTGAGCCGCCCGGTCAGCGACCGGCAGAAGGCCCGAAGGCGGGCGCCAATACCGGCGAACCGGGCGGTCATGCCGGCCCGTCCCCCTGCCATTCCAGCCGATAGCCGAGCCCGCGCATGGTGTGGATCAGCGGCACGCCCAGCTTCTTGCGAATGCGGTTGACGAACACCTCTATGGTGTTGGAATCACGGTCAAAATCCTGATCGTAAATATGCTCGGTCAGTTCGGTGCGGCTGACCACCTTGCCCGCATGGTGCATCATATAGCTGAGCAGCTTGAATTCCTGCGCGGTAAGCTTGACCGGCCTGCCATTCACATGCACGCGGCCATCGCGGGTGTCCAGGCTGACCGGCCCCGCCTCCAGCGTGGGGGAGGACTGTCCGGCGGCACGGCGAATCAGCGCCCGCAGACGGGCCAGAAGTTCCGCCATGACAAAGGGCTTGGTGAGATAATCGTCCGCGCCCGCGTCCAGGCCGTCCACCTTTTCGGACCAGCTATCGCGGGCGGTCAGCACCATGACCGGCTTGTCCACCCCGTCGGCGCGCCATTTGCGCAGCACGCTCACGCCGTCCATCACCGGCAGGCCCAGATCCAGTATGATGGCGTCATAAGGCTCGCTCTCGCCAAGGAAATGGCCGTCCTCGCCGTCATGGCTCAGGTCCACGCTATAGCCCGCCTCGGCCAGGGATTCCTGTATCTGCCCCGCCAGTTCCAAGTCATCTTCAATGACCAGTAGACGCATCATCATTCCCCAAAATACATTCCGACCGCGCGGCCCGCGCCCTAGCGGTCATCCTTTTTCGGATGGGTCAGGCGAACCCGGCCCGTATCCGCTTCCACAAGGCTGTAAAGCACCCGTCCCCGCGCCGAAATCAGCCGCAATTCATAAACCCAGCCGCGATTGGTGCGCAGAAGTCGATGGCCCACAATGCGGCCCGGAAGCTGCCGGGCCACCCGGCGCCGCAATTCAGCAAGCGGCAAAATCAGTCCCGCGCGCCGGGCTTCCAGCGCGGCTTCATGATCCGGTACGCCGCGCCCCTGCCCGAAGGCGGCGGGCGCGATCCCCGCCACAAGGGCGGCCAGTACAATCGGCGTGAATGCGGGTGCGGTCATGGCCCCAGTCTATCAGCCCGCCCCCCTGAATAAAGGCTGAACCGGAATATGGGCGGATCAGGGCCGTGGCCGCGCCGCGGCCCCGGTCAGGCGCAGTTGTTCAGGCGCAGTTGTTCAGGCGCGGGGCGGCCATGGCATCCGACGGCGACACATCGCCCATTGGTGATCGACGACTTTCCCTCTAAACTCCTTGCCGGAAACGGGCAGGCCCGACCGGCTCGCCCGCCGCCGCACCCCATGCGAGAGGACCAAGCCATGCTGAAATCGCTTCTGGTGCCCATGACCGGCCAGACCCTGCCCGACAGCGCGGACGCCAAGGCGCGGGACGGTGCCGTGGAAGTGGCGCTGGCGCTGACCCGGCGCTACCGGGCCACGCTGACCGGGCTGTTCATCCGCCCCGATCCGCGCACGGCGATTCCCTTCATGGGCGAAGGGCTGACCGCCGACATGGTGCAGGAATTGTGCGATGCCGCCGAACAGGAAGGCCGCCAGCAGGCCAGCCGGGGCCTGGCGGTTTTCCGCGCCGCCTGCGAACGGGCGGGGCTGCCGCTGGACAAGGTGAAGGGCGACAATGGCACGCCCGCCGCCCACTGGGACGAGGTCACCGGCCTCATCACCGATCATGTGGGCCGCCGCGCACGACTGGCGGACCTGTCCATCTGCCACCAGCCAAGCGACGGGGACGGCGATCAGGATGCGATCTTTTCCGATCTGCTGTTTCGCTCAGGCCGGTCCCTGCTGATGGTGCCGGGCGGCATGGACAGCGTGGGAGCCGGTGATGTGGGGCGCACCGTGATGGTGGCCTGGAACGGGCGCGCCGAATGTGCCCGCGCGGTCAATGCCGCCCTGCCCGTACTGGCGGAGGCGGCCAAGGTGCATCTGGTGCAGGTGGGCGACATAGACAGCGCCCGGCCCGGTCTTGGCGATGCGCGGGACTATCTGGCCCTGCACGCCATTCCGGTCAGCGACCACAAGGTGGCACGCGACGGGGCGCCGGTGGCGGATCGGCTGATCGCCGAGGCGGACAGGCTGGGTGCCGACATGGTCGTGATCGGGGCTTATTCCCATGCCCGCTGGCGGGAAATGATCCTGGGCGGTGTGACCCGCGATCTGGTGGCGGACTGCCCGCTGCCCATCTTCATGGCCCATTAGGCCCGCGCCCGTGGATGCCTGTACGGGTGCCTGTGGGGCCGGCCCGGCTCGTCGCTTGCGCGGGCGCCGGGCATGTGATCAAGTGGCGCACCCGACAGCCAAGGACAGGGACCGTGACCAAGCATATTCTGCATGTTTTTCCCAGTTTCACCGTGGGCGGCTCTCAGCGCCGCTTCGCCACCCATGTCAATAACAGCAGCGCGAACCTGCGCCACAGCGTGCTGGCCATGGACGGGCGCTATGAGGCGATGGACCTGATCCGCCCCGACCGCCAGCCGGAACAGCCCGGCTTCACCCCCTATCATGAACGGCTGGTGGGCGCGATCATGCCCTATCGGGACCGGCTGGCGGAAATCGCGCCGGACCTGCTGGTGGGCTATAACTGGGGCAGCGTGGAATGGATGCTGGCCAACTGCCTGGGGCGGATATGCCCCATGATCCAGATACAGGACGGCTTCGGCCCGGACGAGGCTGGCGGCGAAAAGCGCCTGCGCAAATGGGTGCGTCGGCTGGCCTATAACCGGGCGAAAAAGGTGGTGGTCCCCTCCCACACGCTGCTGGAGCTGGCGCGCACAAGCTGGAAGATCGCGCCCGAAAAGCTGCTGCACATTCCCAACGGGGTGGACAGCGACCGCTTTGACCGGGACACCGACCCGGAAATGCTCCACGCCTTCAATCTGCAAGGGGCCAGCCCGATCATCGGCACGGTTGCCGCTCTTCGCCCGGAAAAGAATCTGGGCCGCCTGATCGAAGCCTTCCTGCCGGTGGCGGAAAAATACGACACGGCCCGGCTGGTGATCGTAGGCGATGGTATGGCCCGCGCGGCGCTATCCATGCTGGTAGAGCGGGTGGGGCTGAAAGGCCGTGTCACCTTCACCGGCCCCGTCAGCACCCCGGAACGGCTGATCCCGGCCTTTGACCTGTTCGCCCTGTCGTCGGACACGGAGCAAATGCCGCTGGCCGTGGTGGAAGCCATGCTGGCCGGGCGCCCGGTGGCCGCCACCGATGTGGGCGACGTGGCCCGCATGGTGTCAGAGGCCAACCGCCCCTTCGTGCAGGGCACGGATGCGGCTGAACTGAGCGGGTCCATGCTGCGCCTGCTGGAAGACGGCACCGACCGGGCCCACATCGGCGCCGCCAACAGGGAAAAGGCACGCAGCCAATACCGGCTGGACACCATGATCGAAGCCTATGATCGCCTGATGAGCGACCCGGACGCGGTGTCCGCCCCCTGACGCGGGGAAATGCAGAAGCGTGGAAACGGGGCGGCTTTTAGACCGATTTCAGGCCGACACGCTGGTCGGAGCCGCAATCGCGGGCAGGTCCGGTGCCAAATCGGCCATCACTCCGCGCACCTCTGCCAAGGCCGGATCATCCAGTGCCGCCGCCAGCAGCCGCAGCACCCGTGGCAGATGGGCCAGATAGTGATGCTTGCCATCCCGCGCGCTGAGCCGGGTGAAAATGCCCGCCACCTTGGCGTGACGCTGGGCGCCGAGCAGCGCCATGTCCGCCCTGAGGGCCGCCCCGTCCACGCCCGGCAGGGCATCGAGATAACGGCGGATCGCGCGTTCCTTCACGTCGTCCGGCACGTCCCGGCGGGCATCCTCCACCAGGGAAACAAGATCATAGGCCGCCACGCCAAGGCGGGCATCCTGAAAATCCAGCAGGCCGCACGCGCTCACATCCCGCCCGGCGGGCGCGGCGAGCGTCACGCCATGCGGAATCATCAGATTGTCCACATGATAATCCCTGAGCACCAGCGCCTCCCGGCGGTCGGCCACCGAGGCGAGGGCGGCCCGCCACGCATCCAGATAGCGGCGGCGCAAGGCTGGCGATACGGCGCGGCCCAGACCATGGGTGACATACCAGTCCGGCAGCAGCGCCACTTCATCCAGAAGGGCATCCATATGGTAGGCGGGCAGATCGATATCCGTGGCGGCGGACGCGCGGGCCAGATGGATCAGCACATCCACCGCCAGATCATACAGGGCCGCACCGTCCACCCGGCGCGCATCCAGCAGCCGGGTGAAGGTGTCGTCGCCGAAATCCTCGATCAGTGCCAGCCCGGCATCTTCATCGGCCGCCAGCAGGCGCGGCACGCGCAGGCCCAGCCGTTCCAGATGGCGGCGCACCAGCAGATAGGCGGGCAGGTTCTCCCGCGGCGCCGGGGCGTGCATCATAAGGGCGCGGCGCGGGCCATCCGTCAGCCGCTCATACCAGCGGAAGGAGGCATCCGCCTTCAGCCGCTGCCGACTGGCGCCCTGCCAGCCCGCCATGCGTAACAGGCGCTGATCCGCCGCCATGACCGTCAAACCTTCAGCGCGGGCATTTTCAGGTCCACCGCGCGCTGGCGGCCCCTGTCATCCCGCGTGATGCGAAAGGCCACCCGCTG
The DNA here is from genome assembly GCF_037658235.1 of Yunchengibacter salinarum. Lineage (NCBI taxonomy): Bacteria > Pseudomonadati > Pseudomonadota > Alphaproteobacteria > Kordiimonadales > Kordiimonadaceae > Yunchengibacter > Yunchengibacter salinarum. The sequence continues at coordinate 71,132 of NZ_JBBJLN010000005.1, forward strand.
CTCTTCGTTCAGGGTCTGCCATCCGGCATCCCGCACGGCGCTCAGATGAACGAAAATGTCATCACCGGGCGTATCCGGCTGGATGAAGCCGAACCCCTTGTCCGCATTGAACCATTTGACCGTGCCGAGCGTCTCGTTACCGGTGAAGAGCGTCATGGGCCCCCTCAACAATGACATGATGCCGCGCCAGACGGTGCATCAGAAAGATGCGCCACCCTATCGCCCGTCCGGTCATTTGAAAAGCGGCTTGTGCCCCGCATGATCACCACACGGATTTTCCGGGCACGGCAGCCCCACGCGCGGGGGCGGTTGCCCCCGTTCAGCGCAGATGATCCGCCACCCCGCCCTTCAAGGCGCAGTCATAGATCACGTCATTGTCGATCACGCCAAGGGGGGTGCCGTGGGCATCCATCCCCTGCACCGGCCCCTGTGCCACCACGAACAGGATCAGGTCGTCCGCCCCTTCGGCTGCCGGTTCATGCACGATGCCGCCCGGCTCATACACATAATCCCCCGGCCCGACGGTGCCCTCCCCTTCATAGGTGAAGCCCCCCGACACCACATAGGCTTCCACCGCCGCCAGATGCTTGTGGCTGCTGGCGGCGGCCCCGGCGGGAATCTTCAGCATGAAGGTGGCCTTGCCCTGATCGTCGTCCAGATGCAGGGGCTTGAAGAAGGTGCCCTCCAGCGCGAAAGGCACCCAGGGCATTTTGCTGGCTCCCAGCATGGTGGATGTGCGGCCCGCCTTGGTGGCGGTGCTGGCGGAGGCGATCGCGCCCTGATCGGTCATGGTGTCTCTCCCGCGTCATTGAGCAGCATATGGGTCAGCCGCGTGCGGGACGAGGCGCCGCACTTGGCATAAATGGCGCGCAGATGGTTTTCCACCGTGCGCACGCTGATGGAATAAAGATTGGCGATGGCGCCATTGGAATAACCTTCCGCCACGGCACGGGCGATCACGCTTTCCCGCCTGGTCAGGCCCAGTGCGGCGGCACGGCTTTCCATGTCGGGGCGGCTTTCCCGTTCCAGGGTCAGCACATAGCGCCGGGCCATCCCGCCGCCGGAAATATGCCGCAGGCTGACCGCCAGGCCCAGCCCTTCGCCGGTGGTCACCGCCAGCGGCTTGCCGCCCGGCGGCTGACCTTCCCGGTCGAGCTGGCGCATGGCGGGCCGCACCAGCGCCATCAGCGAGTCCGGCAGGGCCGTCCCGGCCTGAAGGTCGGAAAAGGGGCGGCTGCCCTCAATCCGGTTGCGATACAGAATCATCCCTTTGGAATCGATCGCCAGAACGGCCCGCCCGCCGCGGGTCTCGGCCAGTATATCGATGATGGCGGTCTTTTCCGCCAGTTGCACATCCCGCAGCAGCGCCTGGAATTTGGTCATCACCGTGCGGGATACGGCGCGCGCGCGGGCCATGTCCTCGGCGTCGAAAGGCTTGGCATCGGCGGGCCGGTGCAACCCCATCACCAGCGATTCTTCTGGCCGCCCGGTGGGAACGGAAATCGCCAGCACATGATGCACGCTGATCGGGCGGAAAAAGTCGTTGTAATAATCCGTCTTCATCAGACGGTCATAATCCGAAATGTCCGCCAGGCAGAACAGGCCCACTTCGGGCCGTGTGCCCGGCTGGCGCCCGGACCTGAGCATGGCGCTGTGCACCAGCGGATCATGGCGGAAATAATGGTCGTTATAGAGGGCGTGATAGGTGGGGTCCACGCCGAAGCAGCTTGAAAAGCCGACCCGTGGCAGGCCATTGTCCCAGCGGAACTGGAACAGCGCCGCGGATCGGGCACCGACGAAATCACCCACCGGGCGGGCCAGCCGGTCGCTCGCGTCCTCAAGGGACGGGCAGTCCAGCAAGGCTTCGGTAACGCCCAGAACCTCCTCGGCGGGTACAATGCTGTCAAGGCGCATGTCATCCTCCCACGCATGGCGGCCCGGTGCCGCGACGGATCGACCGGGCCCGGCAGCGGACCCGGCGCCAGCATAGCGCAATCGACCTGAATACCCCATAAAAACGAACAGGCGTGATTGTTTTTCGCGCCTGCCCTGTATGGGTTCTAGTCCAGATGGTTGCGCTTAAGCACATGGTCGGCGGCGCCCGCCTCGCGGGCCATTGTCAGCATCACGGAGGCATCGATCACCCCGGCGATGGAGCCGTCGTCATTATAACCGGTGAGCGGACCATGGGCGATGGCGAACATCACCGTGCCGTCCGGCGCGGTGGGCATGTGGATGGACCCCGCCTCCTCATAGACATAGGAACCGACCCCGCCACGGTCTTCCTCATAGCCGAACTCGCCTTCCAGCACATAGGCTTCCACCGCGCCCAGATGGCCGTGCACGGGGGCTTCATTGTCCGCGTCCACTTTCAGCAGCATGGTGAAGCCGCCGGTTTTCATATCCACGTTCAGCAGCTTGAACCAAGTGCCCTCCATCACCCAGGGCGCCCAGTCCAGCGTGCCGGGATCGAAAAACGCCGGAAAGCGCGGCTTGACCGGCTTGATGGCGGAAGTATCGCTTTTTTGCAGTTGCGCGGTGCTCATGGTTCGTCCTCCCCTCATGAAGCATGATCGCTGTCACCCAGCCTAGGGACAGCCCCCACCCCCCGATATGACGGAAATTACTCATATGCGCTCACGCTCGTTCGCTACGCTCACCGCACCAAAGGGGCGCCGCATAAGCGGCGGGCCGCGGTCGCGGCCTCCGGCACCGATTATCGGTGCCGGTAGAGGAGAGGCAGGAGCACATGGAAACTGCTCGTTTGCGCTCACGCTCGTTCGCTGACGCTCACCGCTCCACGGGGGCGCCGCAAAGGCGGCGGGCCGCGGTCGCGGCCTCCGGCACCGATTATCGGTGCCGGTAGAGGAGAAGCCGGAGCGTGAGCGCAAATGAGTGTTTTCCGCTATAGGCCGGCCTGACACGGGGTGGCAGCGTATCAGAACGGTCATCGGCGCGATCGCACTTGGGAGGGTGCCCGCGCCCCGGAAAAGGCCGCAACAGAATTGGGGAGGACTCATGCAGTCATCATTTCACACGGGCGGCCCATGGGGGCGCAATACGGATGTCATGGGCACCAAAGCCATACGGGCACGCGCCGGGCTGGGTGTATCCCTGCTGGCGGTGGCGCTGGCGGCCCCGGCCACACAGGCACAGGAAACCAGAAACACGGACGGCGCCGCGCTGGACAGGTCACGATATGCGGTGGAGGAAATCACCGTCACCGCCCGCAAACGGGAAGAGGGGCTGCAATCCACACCGGTGGCGGTCACCGCCTTTTCCACCGAAGGGCTGGAAAAGCGTAACATCTTCGAACTGAAGGGCATTCAGCAGTTCACCCCCAATCTGCGCATCAATCAGGGCCGCCCGGACGGCGGCGACAGCGCGGCGCAGATTTTCATGCGCGGGGTGGGGCAGAACGACTTCATCTTCCCCAATGATCCGGGCGTGGGCCTGTATCTGGACGATGTGTATATCGCCCGCTCCGTCGGCGGCATGATGAGCCTGGTGGATGTGGAGCGCGTCGAGGTGCTGCGCGGCCCGCAGGGCACGCTGTATGGCCGCAACACCATTGGCGGCGCCATCAAAATCGTCACCAACCGCCCCACCAACGAGGTGGAGGGCCGCGTTCAGGCCACCACCGGGCGGTTCAACCGGCTGGATCTTCAGGGCTATCTGTCCGGCCCGATCGTGGAGGACAAGCTGTTCGCCAAGGTATCCGCCGCCACCATCAACCGGGACGGCTACGGCCAACGCCTGAGCGACGGGCTGGACCTGGGGGACGACAACAAATACATCGCGCGCGGGATGCTGCGCTGGACACCGCGAGCGGACCTTGAAATCTCGCTGTCCGGCGATGTGACGCACCAGCGGGAAAACGGCGCTGTGGGCTCGCTCAGGGCGTTCGTGCCGGGCACTGCCATCGCGGACCCGGCGGTGGGCATCCCGTTCGACCCCACACCGGGCGACGCGCTGACCCTGATCGACCTTTACAACGCCGTGGTAGCGCCGCAACTGGCCCCCGGCCTTGGCTTGCCCGCGGACACCCAGTTCGATGAGCGCTGGCTGACGGATGATGTGTTCACGTCCAACGGCACGGACAGGTCCCGCGACGATCTGGATATCTGGGGCGTATCGCTGAACATCAACTGGGACATTTCGGACAATGTGAGCCTGAAATCCATCACCGCCTACCGCGACCTTCAGGCCGGTTTCAGCCGAGACTCGGACAAGACGCCACTGCCCATCGTCTCCACCGACAACCGGCAATGGCAGAATCAGGTGAGCCAGGAGCTTCAGCTTTCCGGCAACGCCTTTGACGACAAGCTGTTCTGGCTGCTGGGCGCCTATTATTTCGACGAGAACGCCCGCGACTTCAATCAGGTGCAATTGCTGGACGGCACCCTGCCCTTTCTCGGCTTCGAGGCTTCGCTTGAGCCGCTGAACATGATCGATGTGGACAATATCGCCCTGTTCGGCCAGGCCAGCTATGACATCACGCCGGAATGGTCCGTCACGGCGGGCCTGCGCTATACCTGGGAGCGCAAGATCTATTTCCAGGACCATGTGAGCCTGCGCGGCCGCCAGCAGCTTGTGGGCCCCCGCACGCTCAGGGAAAGCTGGACCGATCTGTCGCCGCGCTTCGGCATCGAATATGAGCCGTCCGACACGCTGATGATGTTCGCCACCGTGTCCAAGGGTTTCAAATCCGGCGGCTGGAGTCCGCGCCCCACCAATGGCAATGTGGGCGAAAATCCGTTCGATCCCGAAAAGCTGTGGAGCTTCGAGCTGGGCGCCAAGACAAGCTGGTACGACAACCGGCTGACGGTCAATCTGGCCACTTTCTATAATATCTATGAAGACATCCAGTTGACCACCGTTCGGGCGGGCCAGGGCGGCGCGCTGGTGCTGAACGTGGAAAACGCCGCCGAGAACGAGATCAAGGGCGTGGAACTGGAAGTGTCCGCCGTACCGCTGCCGGACCTGTCCATCGATGCCAGCGTGGCCTATCTGGCCGACAAATACACAGAGCTTGAGCCCAATGTGACCATCCCGGAGGATGCGGAACTGCCGGAAGCGCCGAGCTGGAACATGAATTTCGGCGCCCAGTACACGCTGCACCCCACGGACACGCTGGGCCTGACCCTGCGCGGTGACGCCAGCTATATCAGCACGGTGGAAAAGGACCCGATCAACTCGCCGACGCTGGATGTGAACGGCAATCTGCTGTCCCAGCCGGGATACTGGCTGCTGGATGCCCGCCTGACCCTGTCGCCTGAGGACGGGCCGTGGCAACTGGCGGTGTTCGGCAGCAATCTGCTGGACAAGAAGTATCTGACCAACGGCATCAATGTGGACGCCTTCGGCTTTGTGGAAGCCTATTATGGCCGCCCGCGCGAATGGGGCCTGTCGCTTGGCTACCGGTTCTAGGGGGCGATCCATGACAGAGGACACACGCACCACGCCATCCGGCCACACGGGCCGGGTGGCGGTCATCACCGGCGGCGCCAGCGGCATAGGCCGGGCCACCGCCGCCCTGCTGGCCGAGGCGGGCGCCAGCGTCATCATCGCCGACATCAACGCCGAAGCGGCAGAGGCCACCGCCCGCACCCTGCCCGGCGCCAGCGGGCAAAGGCTGGACGTGGCCAGCGAGGCGGACTGGCAGACCCTGCTGGACGGCGTGATCGCCGATCATGGCCAACTGGATTATCTGGTCAACTGCGCCGGCATCGGCACCGCCGGCCCGTTCGAAGACCTCAGCCTGAATGACTGGAACGCCATGCTGTCGGTGAACCTGACCGGCGTATTCCTGGGTTGCCGGGAAGCGGTGAAGCGCATGAACCGGCAGCGCGGCGGATGGGGCGGCGCCATCGTCAATGTGTCCAGCATTGGCGGGCTGGTGGGCGGCGAAGATATTGCCGGTTACTGCGCCTCAAAGGGGGGCGTGACCATCCTCACCAAGTCCGTGGCGCTTTATTGCGGACGCCAGAACACGGGCATCCGGTGCAACAGCATCCACCCCACCTATGTGGACAGTGAAATGTTGGACCCGGTCGCCGAACAGTTCCCCTCCCGGGAAGCGATGTTGGCGGGCATGGCAGCACAGGTCCCTTTGGGCCGGGTGGCCAGGCCCGTCGACATCGCCCATGCCATCGCCTTTCTGCTTTCCGGGCAGGCGGCCATGATCACCGGGCACGGCCTGCTGGTGGACGGCGGCCAACTGGCGGGCCTGCCCGCCGCCCATACGCAATAAAAACAGCAACACTTCAAGGAGGGGCCTGATGGCCAACCGTCTGAAAGGGAAAACCGCGCTCGTCACAGGTGGCGCATCGGGGCTGGGGGCCGCCATCGTCGCCATGATGATGCGCGAGGGGGCCAACGTCTATTTCAGCGACATACAGGACAAGGCGGGCGAAGCGCTTGCCCGCAAAACCGGTGCCCGGTACCGCCATCAGGATGTCACCCGCGAGGACCGCTGGGAGAGTCTCATGACCGACATCACCCATGAGGCGGGCGGCCTGCACATATTGGTGAACAATGCCGGGCTCGGCGAGGCCAGCGGGGCCACCAGCCCGGAGGACACGCCGCTCGCCACCTGGCGACGGGTGCAGGAAATCAATCTGGACGGGGTGTTTCTCGGCTGCCGGGCGGCCCTGCCGGTGATCCGCGAAAGCGGCGGCGGGGCGATCGTCAACATGTCGTCCATCGCCGCCCTTGTGGGCACCCCCTTCATCACCGCTTACGGCGCCGCCAAGGCGGGGGTGCGCCAGCTTACCATGTCCGTGGCGCTGCACGCCGCCGCCACCTCGCCGAAAGTGCGCTGCAATTCGGTGCATCCCGGCCAGATCATGACCCCCATGCTGGACAGGCTGTTCGATGACACGGCGGCCAAGGAAGGCATCAGCCGGGAAGAAGCGCAGGCCGCCTTTGTCAGCCGCATTCCCATGGCCGAGTTCGGCGAGCCGGACGACATCGCCCATGCGGTGCTCTATCTGGCCAGCGATGAAGCCAAACACGTCACCGGCGCCCAGCTTGTGGTGGACGGCGGTATGCACATTGTCTGACTTGAGAAGGAAAACAAGGCCATGACCCGTATGCTCAGCTTCGGCCAGCCGCTTGGCGCCATCATGCAGGAAGCCCACATCGTGCCGGACATCCACGCCGCCATGACCGACTGGAGCAAAACCCTGAACATCGGCCCTTGGATTTATTTTGAAAGCTTCCCCCTGGCCGACTGCACCTATCGCGGCCAGCCCGCGGACCTGGATATTTCGCTGGGGCTCGCCTTTTCCGGCTCTATGTGCTTCGAATTGATCCAGCAGCGCAACGATGCCCCCAGTGTGTATGAGGATGTGCGCCGGGACCGCGGCTATGGCTTCCATCACTGGGCCGTATCCACCACGGATTTCGATGCCAGCGTGCGCTTCTACCGCGATCAGGGCTTTGAACAGGCGCTGTACGGCGTGGCTGGGGTGGGCGCCCGCGCCGCCTATATGGACACCCGCCGCGCCAATGGCGGCATGATCGAACTGATCGAGCTGACGGACCCGGTGGAATCCCTGTTCCACATGGTCCGGCAGGCCAGCATGAACTGGGATGGCAAAAACATCATCCGCCCGTTCGACCCCGCCACGCTGTGAGCGGGCCGGGCTGACACCGCCCCCGCCAGCAGGAGCACCGCGACATGACCCCCACCCCGGACCCGGTTCAGGCCCTGTATGACCGCATCGACCCCGGCGGACGGGACCGCTTCAATTTCGCCCGCGACGTGCTGCTGCCCTGGGCGGAAGCCGCGCCGGACGATCCCGCCATCAGCTTCATGAACGGGGATGATGCGACCAGCTACACCATCTCCCACCTGATGGACCGGGCCCGGCGGCTGGCCGGGGTGCTCCATGCCGCCGGGGTGGGGCCCGGCGACCCGGTGATGATCCTGCTGGGGCGGCACCCGGCCTGGTGGGAAACGCTGACCGCCTGCCTGTGGCTGGGCGCGGTGGCCTGCCCCGGCACCACCCAGCTTCGGGAACGGGACCTGCGCTACCGGCTGGAAAGCCTGCCGCCCAGCGCCCTGATCGCGGACACCGCCCTGACGGGCACAGTGGCCGCGGCCCTGCGGGGGCTGCCCACACCACATGCAATGCTGAGCGTGGGGGAGGCGGAAACCGGAGGCTCCCCGGCCTTCACGGATATCCAGACGGCGCTTGCAGGTGCCGACCCCGCCCCGGCGGCAAACACGCGGGCCAGCGATCCGGCGCTGTGTTATTTCACATCCGGCACCACCGGCTACCCCAAGCGCACATTGCACGGGCAGGCCTATGGCCTGGCCCATCTGGTCACGGGGCGGGACTGGCTCGGCCTGGCGCCCGGAACCCGGCACTGGAACATTTCCGACACGGGCTGGGCCAAGGCCGCCTGGTCCAGCTATTTCGCCCCCCTGCTGATGCGCGCGCATCTGATGGTGCACCCTGATGGCGCGTTCGATGCCGCGCACATGCTGCCGCTGATGGTGCGCCACCGGGTCGCCAGCCTGTGCGCCGCGCCCACCGTGTATCGCATGTTGATCCAAGAGGACAGCGCCGCACTGGCGGGGCACAGCCTGACAAGCTGCGTCAGCGCGGGCGAACCCCTGAACCCGGACGTGATCGCCCGCTGGCACGCCGCCACCGGCATCACCATCCGCGACGGCTACGGCCAGACCGAAACCGCGCTGCTGGCGGGTACCTTTCCCGGCATGACCCCCGCCCCCGGCAGCATGGGCCGCCCGGCGCCGGGCGTGGACCTTGCCATTGTGGACGATGCGGGCACGCCCCTGAACGCCGGCGCCGAGGGGCACATCGCCCTGCGCGTCAAACCCGACCGGCCCAGGGGGCTGTTTCTGGAATATCAGGACGACCCGGACCAGACCGCGAGCCGCTTTCACGGCGACTGGTATTTCACCGGCGACCGGGGCACACGGGACAGGCACGGCATTTTCTGGTTCAAGAGCCGGGCCGATGACGTGATTCTGTCCAGCGGCTATCGCATCGGCCCCTTCGAGGTGGAAAGCGCCTTGCAGGAACACCCTTTGGTGGCGGAATCAGCCGTGGTATCAAGCCCCGATGCGGAGCGCGGCGAAGTGGTCACCGCCTATGTGGTGCTGACACCGGGCCATGAAGGGTCCGACGCGCTGGCCGCCGTGTTACAGGCCCATGTGAAAGCGGTCACCGCCCCTTATAAATATCCGCGCCGCATCCGCTTCGTGGCCAGCCTGCCCAAAACCGTTTCGGGCAAGATCCGCCGGGTGGACCTGCGACGCCGGGAATGGAACAGAAACCGGCACTGACACGAAGCTGTCATGAATCCGGTGTTGGATCGCTCCCGGTCATGACAGGCTTTGCAGCGGCGCCGCGTCAGGGGAAGACATGCCATGCCGGATACACCACCATTCCGCGTTCTGGTGCTCTGCACCGGAAACAGTTGCCGTTCCATCATGACAGAGGCGGCGATCAATCATCTGGCGCCGGGCTGGCGGGCGGAAAGCGCGGGCAGCCACCCCACCGGTCAGGTGCACCCGCTGGCGCTGGCAGCGCTTGACCGCCATGGTATTACCGTACATGACCCGCACAGCAAAAGCTGGGACCGGTTCGCCGGGCAGGCTTTTGACCGGGTTCTGACCGTATGCGACCGCGCGGCGGGGGAAAGCTGCCCGGCCTTTGCCGGACCTGCCGACCGCCTGCACTGGTCGTTGCCCGACCCGGCTGCCGCGGACGGCGACGAACACGAACGCAGCGCCTTTTTCGACGCGGTGCTGGCGGATATCATCACCCGTGTAAAGGACCGGTTCACATGACGGACACCCCCGACCAGCCCGCATCTGATAACGCCACGAGCCCGCTGGGCTTTTTTGAACGCTATCTGTCCGTCTGGGTGGGACTGGCCATCGCGGCGGGCGTGGGCCTGGGCCTTCTGGTGCCCGGCGCCATGGCCGCCATTGCCGATCTGGAAGTGGCGCGGGTCAATCTGGTGGTGGCGGTTTTCATCTGGGCCATGATCTATCCCATGATGATCAATGTGGACCTGGGATCGCTGAAAAATCTGGGCCGTCGCCCGCGCGGCCTGTGCATTACCCTGGTGGTGAACTGGCTGATCAAGCCTTTCACCATGGCCGGGCTGGGCGTGCTGTTCTTTCACCACCTGTTCGCGGACCTGGTGAGCCCGGCGGATGCCAACCAGTATATTGCGGGCATGATTCTGCTGGGTGTGGCCCCCTGCACGGCCATGGTCTTTGTGTGGAGCCAGCTTGTGCGGGGGGATGCCACCTATACGCTGGTGCAGGTGTCCGTTAACGACCTGATCATGGTGGTGGCCTTCGCCCCGATCGCCGCCCTGCTGCTGGGCGTGACGGATGTGCTGGTGCCATGGGAAACGCTGCTGCTGTCGGTGGTGCTGTATGTGGTCACGCCCCTGATCGCGGGCACGCTGACACGGCTGGGCGTGACACGGGGCGCGCCCGACAGCACCGTGGCGGCACACCGGCTCGCCGCCTTCACCAACCGGGTCAAGCCTTTTGCCACCATGGGCCTTGTGGCGACGGTGGTGCTGCTGTTCGCCCTTCAGGCGGAAACGCTGGTGGACAAGCCGGGGGTGATCGGCCTGATCGCGGTGCCGCTGCTGATCCAGTCCTACGGAATTTTCGCCCTGGCCTATGGCTGGGCCTATCTGTGGCGCGTGCCGTTTGCCACCGCCGCCCCCGCCGCCCTGATCGGCACATCCAACTTTTTCGAACTGGCGGTGGCGGTGGCCATCAGCCTGTTCGGGCTCGGCTCCGGCGCGGCGCTCGCCACGGTGGTGGGCGTGCTGGTGGAAGTGCCGGTCATGCTGTCCCTCGTGGCCCTGGCCAACCGCACGCGGCACGCCTTTCCCGCCTGAAAGTCTATGGCGGGCGCCACGTTTGCGGGGGGGCGGGCAGGATATCAATGACGATCTGCTGGTGGACCTGTTCGGCACCATCAATGCCGGGCCGGTTCGAGCTGGGCGTGACCAACCTGTTCAACAATCACTACCTGCCGGTGATCAACCAGGCCTTCAACAGCCAGTTCGCCAATGTCCGCGGCCCCGGCCGCCGCATCTCCATCGGCTACCGCGTAAGCTACTGAACGCGGCCCGCAGCAGAAGAGATAAACGCCGGAGGGAACAACCCTTCCGGCGTTTTTGGTTGTGCGCTGGGGGCTGCACAGGTGGGTAGTGGGTGACGATAGACACTCTTACTTAACGAGGTGACCAGTCAGGGACAGCCAACCACAGGACCCTTATGTGATGGACGCCATCGCGCCCGCGCTTGAGTTGAAGGCGGTAGTTGTAAACAGATACCGCTTCCACCATTCAGGATATCGCCGCGGCCGAGAAGGTCTCGGACCGGTTCGTGAGCCGCATGATGCGGCTCGCCTATCTGTCGCCGGAGGTGCTCGAACACCTCGTCATCAGGCGCGTACCACCGGCGCTTTCGCTGAACGACCTCGTCACAGTTGCCGATCGGCCGTGGGCGGAGCAGATGGACATGGTTTTTGACTGAGCGCGCCGGCGCCCTGCCATCAATGGAAGCCTGCCACGAATGCTGTGGCCGTGAGTGTGACGTGGGCATTGAGCGGCGGATACAGTTCGAAGGCCCTCGGCTCCCGCGAGAAACCCCAAAGCCGGAACAAGAACCATTCGGATCGGCGCTCTTCCGCAACCGCCAGCTCGTTGCGGGTGATGTGGAAGGGCGTCCGTTCCCACCCGTTCGTCGTCTTCACCTCAATCAAGCGCGCCTGACCATCTGGCGCGAAACTCGCGATGTCATAGCCCGCGCCGTCGCCGTCCTCCTCAGACACCCAACGGACCTTTCGCGCCAGGTCATCACGTCCCGCCGACCGTAGCGATGCCCACTCATGCGCCAGAACGCGCTCCTCGCCGGCGCGGCCGAGGGCACGGTTGCGCTCGTCCCGGCCTGCCACGTCGAATATTCGAGCGATATGCTGAACCTGCTCTAACTCCTGGGGTGGCGACTGGTTTGACCATGTAGGTGGCGGGCCCGTACAGATTGGCGCAGTTTCCTGAAAACCAGCCGCCAGACGTAAATCTGACAAACGGTCGAACCACATGGGATTCGCTGCCAGCCACCGTGCCACCGCTTCAACCAAAGACATTTGGAAATTAAAAGCGGGCTTATATCCGGGAATCCAATCTTCGCCGAGCCCTTTCAGAACCGCGCTGATGTTCTGGTGCTTAAACTCGATCGATGCCTCCGAGCGGCCATTTAACAACGGCACAAGCGCGCGGCGATGCGCCGCCTTGCTATATGGGCGCCCAAAAGCGTCATCCTCCAGCATCGCGAAATAATCCGCGACAATCAGATCATTCTCTTTCTCGGTCCAAGGGTCACTCGACATTAGGCCAGGCTACTGACCTGATAGCGATTTGTCACCAATGCTCGAAGACCTGTCAGATTTTTGATATCTAATAAAGGGGGCATGTCGCACGCTTTTCCCAGAATCGACTTGCTACGTGTTTCCCCGGCGGCCAAGTTAACCGGAAGTATGCCCGCTGAATGCAATTTTGAGCGACCTACGAGAACCGTTGGAAACGCTGGCCTTTACGAAGCCGAACCGGTCCAGATGAGGTTCGCTCGGTTTGAGACGAAAGCGGTTCAGCAACCCGAATTCGGCCTCTTGCCAGTCTCCGAGGTTCGGTCGGGTCCGGCGAACGCCTCTGAAAAAGCCCCCCAAAGGGAGCCTCATCTTGAATTCCTTACATGATAATGGCGGAGAGGGAGGGATTCGAACCCTCGGTACCCGTGAAGGGTACAACGGTTTTCGAGACCGCCCCGTTCGACCGCTCCGGCACCTCTCCGCAAATCAGGGACACTTGCGCGTCGCTAGGGTGCGATGTGCATACACAATGTCCCCCCTTGCCTTCAAGAGCAAATGCGCACCCGTTCCGGCATCCCGCCCCGGCATCCTGTGCCGGGCGGCGTGCGGGTGGGGCGTGGCCGCGAGGGCGCTTGACTCCAGGGGGCAAATCCGTATAGTCCGCGCGTTCAAGGGTCTGCCCGGTCTGATCGGCCTGGCCCCGAACAAGAACGCCTGCGGCAACCGCCCAAAGCGTGGCCCCCGCCCATTGCGGGAAAAGGATGGGTCCGGCCACCCGGTTGATTGCGGCACATGTGAAGAAAGGAACAGCCATGTATGCGATCGTCAAGACTGGCGGCAAGCAGTATCGTGTGGCCGAGGGTGACGTGATCAAGGTGGAAAAGCTGGACGGTGACGTCGGCGCCTCCATCGCACTGGATGACGTGCTCATGATCGGCGACGACAAGGGCGTCAAGGTCGGTGAGCCGCTGCTCAAGGGTGCCAAGGTAACCGCCGAGGTGCTGGAGCAGAAGAAAGACAAGAAGATCACCGTCTTCAAAAAGAAGCGCCGCCACAATTATCGCCGCAAGAAGGGTCATCGCCAGGAAATCACCGTTCTGCGCGTGACCAAGATCGCCAAGTCCGGCGGCGGCGCGAAGAAAAGCGCGGCCAAGACCGACACGAGCAAAACAGAGACACAAGCCGCAAGCGCCGAATAAGCGCAGCACTGCTTAAGCTGAAGGAGAGAGAAGATGGCTCACAAGAAAGCGGGTGGTAGTTCGCGCAACGGTCGCGATACCGAAGGCCGGCGCCTCGGCGTCAAGAAGTTCGGCGGCGAGCAGGTTCTGGCCGGCAATATCCTGGTACGCCAGCGCGGCACCAAGTGGTATCCGGGCGACAATGTGGGTCTGGGCAAGGACCACACCATTTTCGCCCTGACCAACGGCCAGGTGAAATTCAGCCGCGGCAAGGGCAACCGGTCCATCGTTTCGGTGGTTTCCGAAGCCTGACGGCCCGGCCCGTGCCGCCCCGGTGCGGCACATGCCAGACGCATTCACAAAAGGGGTGGGCCGCACATTGGCCCGCCTCTTTTTTTGCCGGAACAAGGATTGTCAGCCCGTGAAATTTGTCGATCAGTCCCGCGTCTTTCTGAAAAGCGGCCCCGGCGGCAATGGCTGCATGTCGTTCCGCCGGGAAAAATATGTGGAATTCGGCGGCCCCAATGGCGGCGATGGCGGGCGCGGCGGCCATGTGATCATGGAAGCGGTGGACGACCTGAACACGCTGGTGGATTTCCGCTATCAGCGCCATTTCAAGGCGCAAAAGGGCGGCCACGGTCAGGGCAAGGACATGACCGGCGCGGCGGGCAAGGATCTGCTGATCAAGGTGCCCAAGGGCACCCAGGTTTTCGACGCGGACGGCGAGTTTCTGATCGCCGATCTGGATGAGCCCGGCAAACGGCTGACCATTCTGGAAGGCGGCCATGGCGGCTTTGGCAACGCCCATTTCAAATCCTCCACCAACCGGGCGCCCCGGCGCACCACCCCCGGCGGGCCGGGGGAGGAAATGTGGGTCGTGCTGAAGCTGAAGCTGATGGCCGATGCGGGGCTGCTGGGCCTGCCCAATGCGGGCAAGTCCACCTTTCTGGCCGCCACCAGCCGGGCGCGGCCCAAGATCGCCGATTATCCCTTCACCACCCTGCATCCGCAACTGGGCGTGGTGGGCGCCAGCCAGGGCGAATTCGTGCTGGCGGACATTCCCGGCCTGATCGAGGGCGCGAGCGAGGGCGTGGGCCTGGGCCATCAGTTCCTGGGCCATGTGGAGCGCTGCCGCGTGCTGCTGCACCTGATCGACGGCACCGCCGAGGACGTGGTGGCGGACTGGCGCACCGTGCGCCACGAGCTGGAAGCCTATGACGCCCGCTTCAATGTGGGCCTGCTGGACAAGCCGGTGGTCACCGCGCTCACCAAGACCGACGCGCTGGACGCCGAGACCGTCGCCACCGGGCTGGCAGCATTGAAACAGGCGGGCGCCAGCGATGTGCGGGCACTGTCCGCCGTCAGCGGGGACGGCGTGCGCCCGGTGGTGGACACCCTGAAGGAGACCGTTGACGCCGCCATTGCCGCCGACCACAAGGACAAGGTGGACACAGGCGCCCAGGGCCACCCGCAAGACCACGCGGCACGCCATGCCAACGGCGCCAATGACGACACCCCCGGCTGGAGCCCGGTATAATCCGGCCCCGCCGCCCGTTGTCCCGGCCACAGAATTTCACGAAGGCCACGCCATGACCCAAAGCCCCGCGCAGACCGCCGACAATGCCGCCGCCCGCCTCGCCGCCGCGCGGCGCGTGGTGGTCAAGATCGGCTCGGCCCTGCTGGTGGACCCGGAAACCGGCCTGCCCCGGACAGACTGGGCGCGCGCGCTGGCGGATGACATCGCCGCCATGGTCAAAGGCGGGCAAAAGGTGGTGCTGGTCTCGTCCGGCGCCATTGCGCTGGGCCGCCGGGCGCTGGGGCTGACGGGCCGGGTGGTGCGGCTGGAACAGGCACAGGCGGCGGCCAGCGTGGGACAGGTGCTGCTGGCGGAACTGTACCGCGCCGAACTGGCCCGCCACGGCCTGGATACGGGCCAGCTTCTGCTGACGCTGGGCGATCTGGAAGACCGGCCCCGCTATCTCAATGCCCGCAACACGCTGGGCGAACTGATGGAGCGGGACATCGTGCCCGTCATCAATGAGAACGATACCGTGGCCACGTCGGAAATCCGCTTCGGGGACAATGACCGCCTGGCCGCCCGCGTCGCCGCGCTGGCGGAGGCGGACTGCACCCTGCTGCTGTCCGATGTGGACGGCCTGTACACCGCCCCGCCCGGTACGCCCGGCGCCCGGCATCTGCCGGTGGTGCCGCAGGTTACGCAGGATGTGCGGGCCATGGCCGGGCCACCGGAAGCCATGGGCGTGGGCACGGGCGGCATGGTGACCAAGCTGGCCGCGGCGGACCTGGCCATGGCCGCCGGGTCCAGCCTGATCATCACCGACGGCACCGCCGCCCACCCTGTGCAGCGACTGCTGGATGGGGGCCGCGCCACCCTGTTCCCGGCGGCGGAAAGCCCGCTTGCCGTGCGCAAGGCATGGATTCGCGGCATGATGAGCCCGCGCGGCTTTCTGCATGTGGACAAGGGGGCCGCCGCTGCGCTCCGCCGCGGGGCCAGCCTGCTGCCCGCCGGGGTCACATCCGTGGAAGGCGGCTTTCATCGCGGCGATCTGGTTGCATTCATGGGCGACGACGGCCATCTTGTGGGACAGGGCCTGATCGCCTATTCCGCCAGCGAGACGGCGCGCATTCAGGGCGCCCGCATGGCGGACCTGCACGGCCTGCTGGGATATATGGGTCGTTCCGCGCTGGTTCACCGGGACGATCTGGTCGTTTTCTAATAAAGGAGAGCAGCCATGGACGGCGCACATCAGAGCGACACCACCGGCCTGATCGCCGATCTCGGCCACCGCGCGCGGGCCGCCACCGGCCATCTGGCGCAGGCCAGCCGGGCGGACAAGGATCAGGCGCTCAAGGCTGCGGCCACACGGCTGCGCACCGACCGGGATGCCATTCTGGCCGCCAATGAAAAAGACGTGGCCGCCGCCGGGGAGCGGGGCCTGTCCAGCGCCATGGTGGACCGGCTGAGGCTGGACGACGAACGGCTGGAGAGCATGGCCCTGGGGCTGGAGGCCATTGCCGACCTGCCTGACCCGGTGGGCCGGGAAATGGCGCGCTGGGATCGGCCGAACGGCCTGGATATCGCCCGCGTGGCGGTGCCGCTGGGCGTGATCGGCGTGATCTATGAAAGCCGCCCCAATGTCACCGCCGATGCGGGCGCGCTGTGCCTGAAGGCGGGCAATGCCGTGATCCTGCGCGGCGGTTCGGAAGCCGTGCATTCCAACCATGCCATTCATGCCTGCCTGAAAGCGGGGCTGAAGGATGCCGGCCTGCCGGAAGACGCCATACAGATCGTACCAACCCAGGACCGGGCCGCCGTGGGCGCCATGCTGGCCGCCACCGGCCTGATCGACATTATCGTGCCGCGCGGCGGGCGCGGTCTGGTGGCGCGGGTGGAAAACGAAAGCCGCGTGCCGGTCTTCGCCCATCTGGAAGGCATCTGCCACGTCTATATCCACGAAAAGGCGGACCCGGCCAAGGCGCGGGACATCGCCTTCAACGCCAAGATGCGGCGCACCGGCATTTGCGGCGCCATGGAAACCCTGCTGATCGACCGGGCCATGCTGCCCCATGCCATGGATATTCTGCGCCCCCTGATGGACGCGGGCTGCGAAATTCGCGGCGACGGGGAAATCAACCCGCTGGACCCCGCGATCAAGGCCGCCGACAGCGCCGACTGGGACACCGAATATCTGGATGCCATCCTGTCCGTGGCGGTGGTGGACAATGTGGATCAGGCGATCGCCCATATTGCCCGGCATTCTTCCGGCCACACGGAAAGCATTGTCACCGAAGACCGTGACGCAGCCGAAACATTCCTGGGCCGGGTTGACAGCGCCATTGTGATGACCAATGCCTCCACCCAGTTCGCCGATGGCGGCGAGTTCGGCATGGGCGCCGAAATCGGCATCGCCACCGGGCGCATTCACGCGCGCGGCCCGGTGGGGCTGGAACAACTGACCAGCTTCAAATACCAGGTGCGCGGCACCGGCCAGACTCGCCCGTGATCCCCGCCCCGCCCGTGACGGTGGCGCGCTCCACGCCCCCGCATGAGCACCCCGGCGGCGCCGGGCATCCGGCCGGCAGCCCCCGGCTGGACCCGCTGTTGCTGGATCTGGCGGCCCGCTGGCGGGGGCAGACGGTGGGGCTTTATGGCGGCAGCTTCAACCCGGCCCATGACGGCCACGCCCATGTGGCCGAAAACGCCCTGAAACGGCTGGGGCTGGATGCGGTCTGGCTGCTGGTCAGCCCCGGCAATCCGCTGAAAGCCGCCCATGGCATGGCACCATTCGGGGACCGGCTGGCATCCGCCCGGCGGCTGGCCGCGCGCCATTGCCGCCTGGCCGCCAGCAACGCTGAGGCCCGGCTCGGCACCCGCCACACGCTGGATACGATCACCGCCTTGCAGGCGCGTTTGCCCCACACCCGGTTCGTCTGGCTGATGGGGGCGGACAGCGCCGCGCAGTTTCATCGCTGGTATCGCTGGCAGGCCCTTGCAAAGCGGCTTCCCATTGCCATATTCGACAGACCGTCGTACACTCTGAGCGGTCAGCGGGGCGCGCTCGCACGGCGCTTCCCCGCGGCCCGAACCCGGCCTTCACGGCTGGTTCGGATGGCCGCACCGGCGTGGAGCTTCATCATCATGCCGCGCCACGCCGCATCGGCCACGGGCATACGGCACAGGGACCCGGCCTGGCTGGCACGCTAAGGTGCCATCGGGGCCACCCCAACTGCAACCAAAGGAGACAGTGTTGCACCCTCATTCTGAGACGCTCGCGCAGGACAGCGCCGCAGGCGCGCCTTCTTCTCAGTCCATTCTCGACACGGTGCTCGCCACGCTTGACGACCACAAGGCGGAAGATACCGTATCCATCGACCTTCAGGGCAAGACCAGCATTGCCGACCATATGGTGATCAGCAGCGGGCGCTCGCAGCGTCAGGTGGCCGCGCTGGCCGATTATGTGATCACCAGCCTCAAGGATCGCGGCCTGAAGGCCCTTTCCATTCAGGGACTGGAGCAGGCGGATTGGGTCCTGATCGACGCGGGGGATGTGATCGTTCATCTGTTTCGGCCTGAAGTACGGTCCTTCTACGCGCTGGACAAGATGTGGGCCACCGATCTGGATGAAGCCAGCCTGGTCAACTGACCGGCCCTTGATGCCAGACAGGTGCTGTCAGGGGATGATCCCCCGGCCCGGCATTGCGGGGGTTCCCGTGCCGGGCCACCGCCCCATGCGCTCCGTGCCCTTGGGAACGGGGCAATAAAGGCCGCGAACACCCCATGAATATCCATCTGATCGCCGTGGGCAAGGCCAGGTCCGGCCCGGAAAAAACTTTGACGGACGGCTATCTGAAGCAGTGCGGCTGGCCATCCGCGCTCAGCGAAGTGGCCCTGAAAAAGACCCCCGCCAACAGCGACGAGCGCAAGCGGCTGGAAGCGGACCTGCTGCTGAATGCCGTGCCCGCGGGCGCCCGCCTGGTGGCGCTGGATGAACGGGGCAAGGCACTGACCAGCGAGGCCCTTGCGGATCGCCTGGGCCAGTGGGAAGACAATGGCAGCCGCGATGTGGCGCTGGTGCTGGGCGGGGCGGACGGCCTGCACAAGGATGTGCGCGCCAGGGCCGATCTGGTGCTGGCGCTGGGGCAGCTTACCTGGCCGCACATGCTGGCCCGCGCCATGGTGGCGGAGCAGCTTTTCCGCTGCTGGTCGATCCGAACCGGGCATCCCTATCACCGCCGCTGATGGTGGCGCCCTTTTTTCCCGGTCCAGAGGGCAAAATGCGCCGCACCCCCTGTTCCGGCCCGGTCAATCTGTTATGCTCCCGGTCAGATCGCCCCCGGCGCAGGTTCGGCACGGAGCCGCCCGTGGGGTCAGCCCCGAAACACCCGGCGCCAAGGCCGGGCCAAACCCACCAGACAAGGACCGACCCATGACCGGAAAACCCGTTGTTTTGTGCATTCTGGACGGATGGGGCCACCGTGAGGACGCGGTGGACAATGCCATTGCCCAGGCGGATACGCCCACCTATGACCGGCTTTTCGCCAACTGCCCCCGTGCCTGGCTGAAAACCAGCGGGGAGGCCGTGGGCCTGCCCGATGGCCAGATGGGCAATTCCGAAGTGGGCCATATGAATCTGGGCGGGGGTCGTGTGGTGATGCAAGACCTGCCCCGCATCGACAGCGCCATCGAAAACGGCACGCTCACCGATCAGCCGGTGCTGAAAGACACGCTGGCCCGCATCAAGGCGGCGGGCGGCACGCTGCATGTGATGGGCCTGCTGTCCCCTGGCGGGGTGCACAGCCATCAGCGCCACATTGCCGCGCTGGTGCAAGCGGGCGCTGATGCCGGGCTGAAAGTGGTGGTGCACGCCTTCCTGGACGGGCGGGACACGCCGCCCCGCAGCGCGCTGGACTATCTGGAACGGTTCGAGGCGGACATCGCCCCGACCGGCGCCACCATCGCCACGGTCACCGGGCGCTATTTCGCCATGGACCGGGACAAGCGCTGGGCCCGAGTGCAGACCGCCTTTGACGCCATCACGCGCGGCGCGGGCCAGCACACCGCCCAGAGCGCGCGCGCGGCGGTGGAAGCGGCCTATGAGCGGGACGAAAATGACGAATTCGTCGCCGCCACCGTGGTGGGGGACTATGCCGGCATGGCCGATGGTGACGGCTTCATCATGGCCAATTTCCGCGCCGACCGCGCCCGCCAGATCATGACCGCGCTGGTGGACCCCGACTTTGAGTCCCTGAACCGGGATGGCCTGCCCCGCTTTTCCGCCGTGGCGGGCATGACCGAATATTCCAGCGATCTGAGCAGACACCTGCCCGCCATTTTCCCGGCGGAGGAAATCCGCGACAGTTTCGGGGAAGTGGTCTCCCGCGCGGGGCTGAAGCAGCTTCGCATCGCGGAGACGGAGAAATACGCCCATGTAACCTTCTTCTTCAATGGCGGCGAAGAAACCGTCTTTGACGGGGAGGAGCGCATACTGGTGCCGTCGCCGGACGTGGCCACCTATGACCTGCAACCGGAAATGTCCGCGCCGGAGGTGACCGACAAGCTGGTGGACGCCATCAGGAATGGCGGCTTCGGCGCCATCGTGGCCAATTTCGCCAACCCGGACATGGTGGGCCACACCGGCAAGCTGGACGCCGCGATCAAGGCGGTGGAAACCATTGATGAAAGCCTGCGGCGGCTGGAAGAAGCCGTAACGGCGGCGGGCGGCGTACTGCTGATCACCGCCGACCATGGCAATGTGGAATTGATGGCGGACCCGAAGACCGGCCAGGCCCACACCGCCCATACCAGCTTCGACGTGCCGATCCTGATGGTGGGCGGCACCGGAACGCTGAACAATGGCCGCCTGGCCGACGTGGCCCCCACCATGCTGGCCCTGATGGGGCTGGATCAGCCGGCTGCCATGACCGGCAAATCGCTGCTCAAAGCGGGCGCAGGCGTCCGCGCCAGCGCCTGAGGACCGGGGCACGCCATGGTGATGCGGGCGATCCTGTTGATTCTGTTAAGCGCGGCATGGCTGAGCGGCCCCCTCGGCGATGCCCGCGCGCAGGATGCCGACGACAGCGATGAAGCCCGCGCACAGCTTGAGGCGCTGGAACAGGAAATGGACGCCCGCGCCAAACGCCGCGAAACCCTTGGGCAGACCGCCGAGGAGGCGCGGGCCGCCGCTGAATCCCTGTCGCAGCGGCTTGTCACCCTTGGCCGGGACATCCGCCTGAAGGAGGCGGACGCCACGCGGCTGGAACAGAAGATCAATGATCTGCAAGCCGCCCAGCGCGCCCGGCGCAGCGCGCTTGACGAGCGGCGCGGCGAACTGGCGGCCCTGCTGGGGGCGCTGGAACGCCTGGGCAACCGGCCACCGGAACTGAGCCTGCTGCAACCGGGCAAGGCCGTGGAAACGGCCCGATCCGCCAGCGTGATGGGCACATTGGTGCCGATGATCCGGGAACGGTCGGACCAGTTGCGCCAGGACCTTGAAATGCTGGCGGAGCTGCGCGCCGATGTGGCGAACCGGCAACGAGCGCTCAACCGCACGCTGGACAATCTCAAGGCGCGCCGGGCGGACATGGACCGGCTGATCGCGCAGCGCAAACAGGAAGCGCAGTCAGCCGAGACGGGCGCCGCGCGGGAAGCCGCGGCACTGGACCGGCTGGCCAGCCGCGCGGACGATCTGAAGGCCCTGATCGGCAAGCTGGAAGAGCGGGAACGCCGCCGCCGGGAAATTCTGCGCCGCCAGGGCAGCGCCCCGCCCAAGGGCGCCAGCTTCAGCGAAGCACGCGGGCGGATGCCCTTTCCCGCCACCGGAAAGGTGGTAAGCCGCTTCGGCGATGATGCACCGGTGGGCAAGCTGAAGGGCATCCGGCTGGAAACCCGCCCCGGCGGCACCGTGGTTGCCCCTTTTGAAGGGCGCGTGGTGTTCGCCGGGCCGTATCGCGGCTATGGCCATCTCTTGATCATTGATCACGGCCAAGGTTATCATAGCCTCCTTGCCGGAATGGGGCAGGTGGCCGTTTCGCTTGGCCAGCGGGTGTTGACCGCCGAACCGGTGGGCGCCATGCCCGCGAAATCGGATCGCCCCGCCCGGCTGTATCTGGAACTGCGCCAGGGCGGCGACCCGGTTGACCCGGCGCCCTGGCTATCCCGCCAGACCGCGGAAGGCGCCAGCACCGGCGGCACGGGATCTTGAAACACGGGTGCGACAGTACCCGCCCTCGGCGCCGCGTTGGCGGTGCCGGATCAATCATGGGGCCCTCAAGCCCCAAGTTCGGGAGACCATGATGCGCAACGGGGTCAAATTCACGATCGCCGCCCTTGTCCTGTCACTGCCGCTGGCGCTGCTGCCCATGCTGGGGGAGGATCGCGGCGCACGGGCCGCCAGCGACGAGGAACAGGTCTATGAACAACTGGACCTGCTGATGCGGGTCTTTCAGCGCATCCGTTCCGAATATGTGGACGATGTGAACGACCGCGAAGTGATCGAGGCAGCCATTCAGGGAATGCTCAAATCGCTGGACCCCCACTCCACCTATATGAACAAGGACGTGTACAAGCAGGTCCGCGTTCAGATGGAAGGCGAATATGGCGGGCTCGGCATTGAGGTGCAGATGGAAGAGGGCCTGGTGAAAGTGGTCTCCCCGATCGACGACACCCCCGCCGACAAGGCCGGGATCAAGGGCGGCGACCTGATCACCCATATCGACGACGAACCGGTGATGGGCCAGACCCTGACGGAAGCGGTGCGCAAGATGCGCGGGCCGGTGGGCGACCCCATCAACATCACCGTGGTGCGCGAAGGCGTGGAAAAAGCCTTCGACGTGGAAATCGTGCGGGATAACATCCGCGTGCGCTCGGTGCGCCACCGCGTGGAAGAGGACAGCGTGGGCTATATCCGCATCACCACCTTCAACATGCAGACCGGCGAGGGCGTGGAACAGGCGATCAGCGAGCTGAAGGAAGAACTGGGCGCCGGGCTGGACGGCGTGGTGCTGGACCTGCGCAACAATCCGGGCGGGCTGCTGAACGAGGCCATCCGCGTATCCGATGCCTTTCTGGACCGGGGGGAGATCGTCTCCACCCGTGGCCGCCGGGACCAGAACAACAATCGCTGGTATGCCACCGCCGGGGATCTGCTGGACGGGCTGCCCGTGGTGGTGCTGGTGAACGCCTATTC
The DNA here is from genome assembly GCF_037658235.1 of Yunchengibacter salinarum. NCBI lineage: Bacteria > Pseudomonadati > Pseudomonadota > Alphaproteobacteria > Kordiimonadales > Kordiimonadaceae > Yunchengibacter > Yunchengibacter salinarum. The sequence goes on from NZ_JBBJLN010000005.1 coordinate 94,403, forward strand.
CGCCAGCGCGTCGGAGATTGTCGCCGGGGCCTTGCAGGATCATCGCCGGGCCGTGGTAATCGGGGACCGCACCTTCGGCAAGGGCACCGTACAAAGCGAAATCCGCCTGGGCCGGGAAGGCGACAAGGCGATCCGCCTGACCACCGCGCGCTATTATACGCCAAGCGGGCAATCCATTCAGGAATGGGGCGTGGAACCGGATATCGAGGTGCTGTTCCCCGGCCAGAAAGCCAACCGCATCAAGCCCCGCCGGGAAGCGGACCTGCGCGGCCACATCACCAATGAAGAAAGCCGCCCTGACCGGGCCGGTGAATATGACACCCCCGCCCGCACCAAAACCGGCCCGGAGGACGCGGCGGATGCCCCCGCCAATGACGATGACGGGGCACGGGACGATGGCGCACGCAAGGACGGCGGCGATGATGAAGCGCCCAACCCCTCCGGCGCGCCGGGGCAGGATGAGAACCGCGTCGATGTGCAACTGCGCCATGCGGTGCACCTGTTGAAAAAAATGAACAGCCTGCCCGAAGCGCAGGTGGCCGAGGCCGCACGCGCCAATGAAGGTGAATGAACCCGGCGCCCGCACCGATCGGCGCGCGCCGGACCTGAAAACGACACACAAATGGGGGCCTGTTTCGGGCCAGTGGGGTAAGGTGTGAAGGCACTATTGGCGGCGTGGGCGATCAGCCTGATCATACTGGTGGGCGGTGTTTTGGCGCTGGAAATGGCCAGCACACCGCCGGACCCCGCAACCAGCGGCGGCGGGCAGGCGGACCAATCCGCCACCGGGGAAAGCGAAACGCCCCCCAGACGGGACGACGATCCCGCCCCCGACCCCACCGATAACAGGGCCGAAAACGGAGGCGACAACGAGGGCAGCGGCGAGGGCAACGGCGCCGCGCCCGAAACCGAAAGCCTGGACGGCAACGATACTGAATCCGGCACATCCGCGCCCGATGAGGCGGGCGCACGGTCGGCCATTGATGCGGTCCCGGCCCGGCAGGACACCGACCCCGAAGCGCCTGAAGGCCCGGCCTTCACCGACACCGCCCCGCGCGTGGAGCCGGACCCGGCCCTGCTGGAAGAAACCAGCAACGGCCCGTTGCCCAAGGTTGGCCGGGACGGGCGTATGCCCGCGGAAGTCTATGCCGCCGCCCATCCGGTGAATGACGAGCGCCCCCGCATCGCCATTATCATGACCGATATGGGTATGCGCGCGCGCAGCACCCGCCGCGCGCTGGACAGCCTGCCCACACAGGTATCGCTGGCCTTTTCGCCCTATGGCGCGGAACTGGACAAATGGGGCCGCCGGGCGCGGGAAAAAGGGTTCGAGACCCTGCTCATGGTGCCCATGGAACCGGTGAATTATCCGCAGAACGATCCGGGGCCGCTGTCGCTGCTGGTCAAGCACATGCCATCGCGCAATATCAGCCTGCTGCACAGCGCCATGGGCCGCATGACAGGCTATGTGGGCATCATCAACCATATGGGGTCCCGCTTCACGGCGGATTCGGACAGCCTGCGCCCCGTATTGGGGGAAATCAAGAACCGCGGCCTGATCTTTGTGGACAGCCGCGCCAGCCAGTACAGCCGGGGCGCCAAGATGGGCCAGGCCATGGGGCTCGCCGTGGCCATCAATAATCGCTATATCGACAATGATCTGGTGGCGGAGGAAATCGCCCTGCAACTGGGCCAACTGGAAAACCGCGCGCGCACGCTGGGCGCCGCCGTCGGCGTGGCGCGGCCCTATCCCGTTTCGCTGGAAGCCATCCGTCGCTGGCGGGAAGACCTGTATGAACGGGGCTTTGTCCTGGCGCCGGTAACCGCCGTGGTGGGGCGGCAGCCGATCCGCTGAACGCGCCCGTCGATCAAAAATCGGTGCTGCGACGCATCAAGTGGATTTCGTGACATCGCCGATGGGTGCGGCGCATGGTTCTGTCAGGCGGCGCGCTTGAAACGGTCGGGCGCATAGCGGGCCGGGTCCACGCCGAAGCGGCCAAGATGATCGGGCACCGCATGGCCGCTGATCAGCGCGGCGGACAGCGCACACCATGCCGGGGAGGTCTGAATCCCCCAGCCGCCCTGCCCGGCGTGCCAGAAGAAACCCTCCGCCGCCGGATCGAAGCCGATCACCGGCGCCCGATCCGGTGCGAAGGTGCGCAGGCCCGCCCAGCGCGCGCCCAGCCGGGGCACGGTCACACCCAGCGTTTCTTCCAGATGGGCCACGGCGCGGGCCACGTCCTCTTCCTCCGGCTGCGCATCGCAGGGAGCGGAGGGGGTCTCGTCCGCCGGGGAGACGAGATAGCCCTCCCCCTCCGGCTTGATATAGAAACGCTCCTCCGCGTCCAGCACCAGCGGCGCATGGGGGTGTGCCCCCACCGCATCCTGCCGGGGCACCGTGACCACCGTGCGGCGCAAAGGCTGCATCCCCACGGCGGGCACCCGCGCCAGCCGCGCCAGTTCATCCGCCCAGGCCCCGGCGGCATTGACCAGCACGGGCGCCGCGAACGTGCCGCGCGGCGTGGTCAGCCGCCATTGACCGTCGCGGCGCACCGCCGCGGTGACGGGCGCATCGGTTTTCACCGCCACACCCGCACGCCGCGCCGCGCCCAGATAAGCCTGATGCAATCCGGCCACGTCCAGATCGCCGCAGTCCGGGTCATGCACCGCGCCCGCCAGGTCCGGCCTGCGCACATGCGGCGCCAGGCGGCGAGTTTCATCCGCATTCAACATCCGCACATCCGGCAGGGCCGGGGCCAAGCTGTCATGAAGGCGCCAGGCCGCATCCGCCTGCCGGTTCGAGAAAATGTGCAGCGCGCCGCGCCGGGTCAGGAAAGGGCGCGGGGACAGATCGGCGGGCGGATCGGCCAGAAACGCCTTGGACGCGCTGGTCAGGGGCTGCACCACCGGCCCGCCATAGGTTTCCGCATAAAAGGCGGCGGATCGCCCCGTGGTGTGATAGCCCGCGATATCCTCCGCCTCCAGCACCAGAATGCGGGCCGTACGCCATGTGTGCACCTTGAGCCAATAGGCCAGGCCCGCGCCGGCGATCCCGCCCCCCACACAGATCACATCATACACCCCGCCACCGGACATGCCGATTGATGAGGCGGATGCGGGATCGGGGCGGGGGGCTGTATCCTGTTCTGCCATGGTGGCGGCGTCTCTCTCACATGCTCCGGGACGGGGGGTCCAAAGCCCCCATGTGGCGCGGAAAGGCGGTTTTGACAAGACCCTTACATCAGGCCCTTTCGCCGAAACCAGGCATACAGGCCCAGTCCGAACAGCACCAGCGAGCCACTGAGCCACCAGAAGGCATCCGGGTGAACGGTGCCGGGCATACCGGCCACATTGACCCCCATCAGGCCGGTGAGAAAGCCCAGCGGCAGGAAGATCGTCGCCACCACGGAAAAGCGGTACAGCGTTTCATTCATGCGCGCCGACAGCATGGTCATCAACTCTTCCTGCTGCATTTGCAGGGCTTCCCGCGCGGTATCCAGGTCTTCCAGATGGCGGATCAGCGTGTTGGCCGTTTCCCGCAGGCGCCCGCGCTCCGCCGACAGAAAGCCCGGCGGATCATATTGCAGGGTGTTCAGCGCGTCACGCTGGGGCCGCAGATAACGGCGATAGGTGAGCACCGAACTCCTGAGCCGCATCATGCCATGATACATGGACTTGTCCGGCGTGCCGAGCAGGGTGTCTTCCAGATCATCCACCTGTTCCAGCATGGCATCCACGAAAGGCGTCATATGCTGCACGATCACCTGCACCAGCGCCGCCAGAACCGCCCCGGCACTGGCGGGGGAATCCGGCCCGATCAGGCGATCTCTGACCCGCTCCACCGCCCGAACCGGGCGGCGCTGACAACTGATCAGGTGGCGCCCGTCGCACCACAGGCGCAGGGATATCATGTCCTCCACCGGCGCGCCGGGCGCCAGATTGGCACCGCGCAGGATCAGCAACAGGCCGCCATCGGCGCTGTCCACGCGCGGCCGGGTATCCTCGTCCGTCAGGGCGGCCAGGGTGCTGTGCGACAGGCCCGGCGCCGCCGCCAGAATGGTCTCTTCCGGTCGGGCGCCTGTCACGTCCACATGGGTCCACCGCCCGTTATCAGCGAGCGCGTCGGCCCGAATCAGGGCGGGATGGTCGCCGCCCACAGGGTCCGCCGCCCCCTCTGCCGCCCCTGCATCCTGCCGTGATTGCGAATCCGAGCCGCTCATGCCTTGCCTGCTCCCCTTCAGAAATGCCCGATCCTGTGCAGCGTGGCCCTTTTCGCGCTTTCCGGCAATCCCTGGCCGGCCATGGCCCGCTTGGCAAACACGGCCCCGCCATGCTTAAAAGGGCGCCCATTGAGGGCCGCCCCGCGGCAATCGACCACCGGCAACCGGTAAGGAGTGCCCGCCCATGTCACAGGACCGCCCCGCCCTGCCCGCCGAGGACATCACGGCGCTGGCCCGCTTCGCGGAGCGACTGGCGGATGCCGCCGCCGCCGTCACCCTGCCCGCCTTTCGCAGGCCCCATGACGTGACCAACAAGGAATCCGGGGGGTTCGACCCGGTCACCGCCGCCGATCGCGGCGCGGAAGAGGCCCTGCGCGCCCTGATCGAGGCCGAATATCCCGACCATGCCATTCACGGGGAGGAATTCGGCCACAAGACCACGGACAGCCGCTTCCAATGGGTTCTGGACCCGATCGACGGCACCCGGTCCTTCATCACCGGGGTGCCGCTGTGGGGCACGCTGATCGCCCTGAAGCTGGACGGCGAACCCCTGATCGGCGTGATCGACCAGCCCTATCTGAAGGAACGATTCGTGGGCACGCCGGACGGCACCACGCTGAACGGCACACCGATCCGCACGCGCGCCTGCCGCGACCTGAGCACCGCCACCCTGATCACCACCGACCCCGACCTGTTCGACGATACCGAATACCGGGCTTTCCGCACGGTCAGGGCGCAGGTGCGGCTGACCCGCTATGGCATGGACTGCTACGCCTATGCGCTGCTGGCCCTGGGGCAGCTTGACGTGGTGGTGGAAGCGGGTCTGGAACCTTATGACATGATGGCCCTGATCCCCGTGGTGCGCGGCGCGGGCGGTGTGATCACCGACTGGCACGGCAATACAGCGGGCGACAGCCATCGCCTGCTGGCCCTGTCGGACCCGGCCCTTATGGGGCAGGTTCTGCCGCATCTGGCGCACTGCTGAGCCGCGCCCCGGTGGGGTCCAGGTCCAGAAACGCCACCAGTTCCCGCCACAGGGACAGGCGAATCGCATCGGTCTCACGCAGAATTTCGTGCTTGGCGCCGTCCAGCATGATGCGCCTGGCATGGGGCATACGCCCGGCGAGCGCCGTGGCGGCGGCATTGGATACGATCCGGTCCTGCCCCGCCAGGACCATGAGCACGGGCGTTTGGATCGCCTCGCCATAGCCCGGCGCGGCGAGCACATGGCAGGACGCCAGCGCCGCCTTCAGCCAGTGCCATGTCACACCGCCCACGGCCAGCCGCCTGTCGCGGTTGGCGATGAACCAGTCCTCATCGGCGAATCGCCCGTCGTCATGGGTAAGCTGCTTGCGCCAGCCCCAGACCCCCTCGCGGTAGGGGCCATGGCCGGGAAGCCAGGACCGCCCCATGCCAAGGCCCGTCATCAGGCCCGCCATCAGGCGCATCAACGCGCCAGGCATCGGGCCGCCATTGATCGCCACCATGGGCGCGATGGTCACGGCCCGCTCGGCAATGCCCGGATGATCGTGCAGGGTGCGCAGCACCACATGGCTGCCCGCCGAATGTCCCACCAGAATCAGGGGCCGGGGCAGGTCCGACAGCGGCCCGTCATCAGCCAGAAAGCTGGCCAGATCGGACACATGGCGGGTGAAATCCCGGATCACATGCCGGTCACGATCCGGGTCTTCCCGGTGCGACAGGCCCTGCCCGCGCAGGTCCAGCGCGGCGACGGAAAAGCCGAACGCCTGAAACAGGTGCATGTCTTCGAAATATTTCTCGATGAATTCGGTGCGGCCCGGCACGAAAACCACCGTTCCCCGGCCCGCGCCATCGCTATTCCCGGCGGCAAAGCTGGCAAAGCGCAGCCGCGCCCCGTCAGCCGCCCGGAACCCGTCAAAGCCGCCGCCATCCGGCTCCACCCGCCGGAGCGCCCGCGCCCGTGTCAACAGGTCCGTCAGCGCCACCATAGCATCCCCCTTTTGATGGGCGCCCGGCCCGTCAACTGCCGGGCGGAGCAACCACATAGCCGCTGGCCCGCCCTGTGAGACCGAAAGTGAGACCTTCCCCTTCCGGCGCCAGAAGACCCAGCGGCAATAAGGGACGATAGCTGTATTCCAGGCTGAGCGTAAAGCGTTTCACACCCGAATCGGGCATGACGGTGGGGCCATCCAGCGTCACGGCGCCCAGTGCCGACCGGTCCAGCAGGGTCAGGTCGCTGGCGACCCGCTCGGTCAGGGCGCTTTGGGTGATGGCCGGCCTGAGCGACACCAGCCGCCCGGCCTCCGCCGCCGCCCGGTCCAGCGTGGCCAGCGCGAAGCCCAGCCGCCCCAGTTCGATGATCACCGCCAGAAGGGTCAGAAAAACCGGCAGGCCAAGCGCGGTCTCCACCGCCATCGCACCGTCCTCGGCTTCGCGCACGCTCCGCGCCGGGGGGCGCGATCGCGCGCGTTGTTGACCGCTCACGCCTGAGCGCTTCGCGCTAAGGCTCCGCGAGGGCGCCGCACTTGCGGCGGGGCGCGGTCGCGCCCGTCGGATGGGTCTGTGTTTGCGCGGAGGGGTGGCACTGACTGCGGGGCACAGTCGCGCGCTTTGTTCATCGCTCACGCCTGAGCGCTTCGCGCTAAGGCTCCGCGAGGGCGCCGCACTTGCGGCGGGGCGCGGTCGCGCCCGTGGGATGGGTCTGTGGATGGGCGGAGGGGCGGCACGCGGCTGTTGCACTCCCGTCGATGGTTCTGTTTTCAGGCCGCTCATGCTTACCCCGCCCTTCTAATTGATCCGGCGCACGGTTTCGGCGCCCAGTGCCACCCGTTCAGGAAGGCCGGGAAGGCCCACCAGAAGCGGGTGCGACTCGGTGGCGGAGACCCGCACATACACATTGCGCAACGTGCCCGCCGCGCAGGTGGGCGTGGCCCCCGCCCCGATGATGCAGTCATGGCGCCCGGCTTCACCGGGACAGGTACAGAACAGCGCCACATCCACCGCGCGGGTCTCGGCCCCCGCCCCGTCCGGTGCCGCCTGCCGGGTGGCCGCAACCACGGGCGCCATGTCACCCCCCATTGGCGGCGCCATCACCGCATAATCGGCCCCGGCGCGCACCGCCTCCGACAGCGCCATGCGGCGGCTGAACGCCAGGCCGAAATCCAGCGCCCCCACCGCCATGACCAGCAAAACGGTCGTCACAAGGGCGGTTTCCACCGCCACGCTGCCCTCCTCGGCGCCGGTGAGGCGGCCAAGGGCGCGTTGAAACCCGGTGCGCATACGGGAAACGGTTCGACGGATCATGGGCGCCTCTCCTCTATTCCACCAGATAGACCGCATAACTGGGCGCCGCATCCTTGAGGCCCAGCGACTCGCAGGTATCCGGGTCATTGCCGATGGTGCTGCCGCCAGTGAACGTGACCGTGGCGGCGAAAATCCGCAGGCAGCCATCGCTGGCCGTACTACCGCCCGCGAAACGCAGATCGCCGGACGGGAAATACAGCGCCCCCTTGATCCGGTTGCCCGAACCGCCATTGAAACGGGACCGGGTTTCCCGATAGGGGGCTTTCGGGTCCTGCATGATGGCAAGGCCCCGCCAGGGGCCGGTGTCCGGCGCGGAAAATGCAAGATCCGCCTTCCCGTTCACCGTTACCGTGCCCACGTCTTCCGGCGTGTCGCCGGTCAGCAGAAAGGTGACCCCCTCCCCCGTCACGGCGGCCTTGGCATTGGCCGTCAGATCGCCGCCATCCACCACGTAAAGGCCGGGTTCCAGCGATACGGGGCCCTTGAAATCCAGGCCGCCACAATAGCGGCCAGGGGTCAGGGTCTCACCGTCCTTGAAGGTGCCGCCGGAAAAGTCGCAGCCGTCATCCGACGGAATCGGAACGGATGCGAACGGATTGCCGGATCGCCCGCTGAACGGCTGCACGGGATTTTCCGATTCGATACCGCCACCGCCAAAGGCGCGAATCCCGCCCACCGAGCGCACGGTTTCCGCCCGCAGGCGCGCGCTGCCGAACAGCAGGATGGACAGATCATTGCTGCTGTTGGACGCCACACCGCAACTGGCGGACACATCCGCATTGCCGGACAGGAAGATCGCCCCTTCTTCCCGCGTGTCCAGGGCCACCACGCACTGATCGCCCAGACCAAGGCGCGCGGACACGCCCCGGCCATCGGCATTGACCGAGTCGGTCCAGCCGAACATGTCGCCCAGAACGGCGGTGAAATACAGCGGGGCGGGGCGGGTCAGGCGCACCTCATAATGATTGTCCACACCCTGATGGGCACCAAAGCGCGGCGGCACGTTCACCGACAGGCTTGTGCGGCTGTCCAGCAGGTTGTTGTCAGACAGGAATTGCGCCACGCCGGAGTCGATATCCGCCCCCGCAATGGCCAGATGGGCGGCTTCCATCGCGGCGCTGTCGGCGGCCCCCTGAAGGCGCCGGTCCACCATGTACCAGGCGGCCACGTCCATGCTGAGACCCGCCGCCCCCACCAGAACCGGCATGGCGAGCCCGGTGATCACCACCACCGCGCCGCCCTGATCCCGGCCAAGGCGGGCCAGCAAACCGCGAAACGCTTTGATCCGGCCCGCCGCCAGAGCAAGCGGGCGCTCAAGAAGGCTGTTCATATGCTGCCACATTCCATTGCCAATGGCCCGGCCCGGCTGCTGCCACATCCTTGGCGGACCCATCCGCCCGGTGCGTGCTGCCACACCCGCCGGGCATCGGGTGCCATTATACGGCCATAGTAATTATCGCCCAAATAGATCGAATACTTTTAATTTATAAAATTTTATTAAACTGAATTTTAAATTATATAATCATTTTTAATCAATCAATACTTCAAATTGGAATCGAAAAATCTTGCTAAAAGCCAAAAAATTTACATCCTGTTTACTTGCACCTGCGATATATCGGGTGTTGGCAACTCAAATGGCAGCTGGAGACAAACAATGCTTACGAAGCTCACCAAACTGATCACATCCGCCCACCGTGACGAGCGCGGGGCCACCGCCATCGAATACGGCCTGATCGCCGCCCTGGTGGCCATCGCGCTGATCACGGCGCTGGAAACCCTTGGCGGTTCGCTCAGCCAGATGTTCACTGATACCGGCACCACGCTGACCGAACAGATCGGTGACGGCGGCGAAGAAGGCGGCGAAGAAGGCGCCTGACACCCGGCCCGGCGGCCCGGCGCCCTTGGCAGGGGCGCGGCCGGTGCCGCCTGAGCGCGCGGATCATGCGCCCAAGGGCGCCTGATCGCACATGGGACAATGCCGGGCGCGCGCGCATCCCCGTCGGGTTGTGGCGCTCCCCCGGTTCCCTGATGGCAGCATGTCCTTGCGGGCATTGTGAAGGAGGGTCTTGCGGTGAGACATCCTCTGTTGGAACAGCTTCCCGTGCCGGAGATGGAAAGCCTTGCCCGTCAGGCCGATCTGGCCCTGATGGCGCTGGTGGCCGGTCTTCTGGTGACGGCGGCGATACAGGATGTGGCCGCGCGCCGCATCCCGAACCGTCTGGTGGCGGCTGTGACAGGTCTTGCCGTTTTTCGCCTGGCTCTGATGATGATGGCCGGCGCCCCCGCTCTCTCCGCGGTGGTGTGGCCCGCTCTTACCGGGCTCGGCGTATTTCTGGCTGGTCTGGGCCTGTTCCGGGCCGGTCTGATGGGTGGCGGTGACGTGAAACTGCTGAGCGCGCTGGCGCTCTTCATCGGCCCCGCGGCCCTTCCCCCCTTCCTGATCATGACGGCACTCGCCGGTGGCCTTCTCGCCGCCGGCATGATGGGGACACGCCTGATCGCCCGGCGGCAATCCGCCGCCATGGCAGAGGCACCCCCCGCAACCGTCACGCTGCCCTATGGGGTCGCCATAAGCGCCGGGGGCCTTTGGGTTCTGGCGCGCATGGCGGCGGAGAGCGCGTTTTAGGCGCGCCGTCTGTCCCTTTCCACGAACCCGCACCCCGCATGAGGGGTGCATCATCCCGTCATTGGCCGGTGTGGGCCAAAGCGGGAGAAAGTGGCAGCCATGACGACTCTGGATCGACCCAAAGCCCGACCCAAGGCGCGGACAAGCTCCAACGGGCGCACACGCCCCGCCCGGCAGATGCGGCGTGGACCGGGCAACCGGCGCCGCCGCACCCTTGTGCTATGGGGGCTGGCGGCGACCCTGAGCCTGACCGTGGTGGTGCTGGTGCGCGCCGCGCTGGATCAACCGGCGCGCCAGTCCGCCCCGGCGCAGCAGGCCCGCGCCCCCGTGACTCGGCAAATTCTGGTGGCGGCCCGCGACCTGCCTGAAGGGCACCTTGTTCAGCCGGAAGACACAAGCTGGCAGACCTGGCCGGAAAGCGGCATCAACGACGCTTATATTCAGCGCCAGGCCCGCGGCACCGGCCCCGCCAGCGCGGCGGACAGGGTGGTTGGCGAACTGGCGGGCCGCGTGGTGCGCACCCGCTTGACCGAAGGCAGCCCCGTCACCCGCGCGGCGCTGGTGGAGCCGGGGGAGCGCGGCTTTCTGGCCGCCGCCCTGAAGCCGGACATGCGCGCCGTGACGGTGCGTCTGTCGGCGGTATCCGGCGTGGGCGGCTTCATTTTCCCCGGCGACCGGGTGGACGTGATCCTGACCCGCCGCATGAAAGACCTGAAGGAACGCAACCGCACCCTGTCGGAAACGGTGTTGCAGAATGTGCGCGTGCTGGCGCTGGACCAGCGCAGCATGAAGGACGAGGAAACCGTTGCCCCCGCCGAAACCGCCACCATCGAGGTCACCCCCAAGATGGCGGAAAAAGTGGCCATGCTGGACGAAATGGGCACGCTGGCGCTGGCACTGCGCGGGCTGGAACGGTCCCCCCGCGCGCTGGCCGAAGACGCCGAGCCGCGCCCGGTGGGCCGCACCCTGTCCCGCACGCTGGACGCGGAAGTGACCGGCGTGGTGGGCCGCCTGGGTGATACCGGGAAAGGCGGGCCGAAAGTGACCGTCACGCGCGGCGCCCGGCGCGAAACCGTCAACACCGGGGGGCGGCAATGACCCGCCGGATCATGCACCTGCCCCGGCCCCGCACGGCGCCGGGCGCGCTCTTGGGCCTGTTGGTCGGCCTGCTGCTGGTCACCCTGCTGCTGGCCAGCCCGGCCAGCAAGGCCGCCCCCGGCGCCGATCTGGTCACACCGGGCGATCAGGCGCTGTCCCTGTCCATGGGAAGCGGCGTGCTGGTGCGGCTGGACCGGCCCGCCAGCGAGGTTTTCATCGCCAATGCGGACATCGCGGATGTGCAGGTGAAATCCCCCCGCGTGGTCTATGTGTTCGCGCAGAAACAGGGCGAGACCAGCTTTTACGCGCTGGACGATCAGGATCAGGTGATCTTCGGCACCACCGTGCGCGTGACCCCGCCGCTGAAAGCGGTGCGCCGCGCGCTTGAACAGACCCTGCCGGACCTGCCGGTATCGGTCACCGCGCTTGGCAATATGCTGATGCTGAGTGGCCGGGTGGAAAGCCCGGTACAGGCCGCCATGGCGGAGCGCGTGGTGCGCCAGGTGACCGGCACGGACACGCTGTTGAACCAGATCAGCATAGCCCAGCCCACTCAGGTATCGCTGCGCGTGCGGATCGCGGAAGTATCCCGCGTGGTACTGAAGGAACTGGGCTTCAACTGGCAGGGCGGCCTGTTCGGCGGCGATGTTCAGGTGGGCATTGCGCGCGGGCGGTCCTTTGGCGGCGACCTGGGCAGCTTTTTCGGGCCCGGCGATCAGGCCACCAGCCTGTTCACCGGCATCACCACCGGCGATCTGGACCTGAATGCCGCCATTGACGCACTGGACCAGGAAGGTCTGCTGACCGTTCTGGCGGAACCCAATCTGACCGCCCTGACCGGCGAAAGCGCCAATTTCCTGGCGGGCGGGGAATTTCCCGTTCCGGTGCCCGATGAAAACGGCATCGGCATCGAATATCGCCCCTTTGGCGTATCCTTGTCCTTCGCGCCCACCGTGCTGGACAGCGGGCGCATTTCCATGCGCGTCAAGCCGGAGGTGTCGGACCTGTCCGAGGCGGGCGCCATCCGCATTCAGGGCATCAGCCTGCCATCCATCACCACACGGCGGGCGGAAACCACCGTGGAACTGGGCAGCGGCCAGAGCTTCGCCATTGCCGGGCTGCTGGAAAATTCCATCACGCAGGACAACAGCCGCCTGCCCGGCCTGGGCGACATTCCCATTCTGGGCGCGCTTTTCCGTTCGGAGAGTTTCCGGCGCGAGGAAACGGAACTGCTGATCGTGGTCACCCCCTATCTGGTGCGGCCCACGGCGCCGCAGAATGTCAGCCTGCCCACGGACAATTATCTGGCCCCCACGGATGCCGAGCGCCTGATCCGCAACGATCAATGGGCACCGGGCGGGGCCGATTCCCATCCCGGCAAGGCCCCGCCCCCAAGGCGGCGGGATGCGGCTGCATCGCCGTCCGGTGCCGAAGAACGGACCACAGGAGACCGACCATGACCGCCATGTCTTTCCCCCATGCCCGGCGACCCGCCACAGGGGCGCGACTTGTCGGCCTCGGCCTGTTGGCGATGGCGCTGACCGCTTGCCAGACCGCGGGCCGGGACCGTCCGGCGCCGCCCATGTCGGGCGGGTACAGCCTGAGCCTGGAAGAGCAGCGCCACAGCCTGCCGGTCAGCCCCGCCAACGACAGCGACGCGGACGCCCTGGCCGGAGACAAAATCAGCCCGGCGCTGGACCGGCGCCTGCGGCAGTTCCTGGCCAGCAGCGGCGCGCGGCCCGGTGATCAGGTGTATCTGACCGCCATGACCAGGGCGCGGATGCCCGTGGCACAGGCCCTGAAGCAATGGAGCGCCGAACAGGGGCTCGACTTTCTCGGCGCGGCCACGGACGGAACTGAAAGCGCGCCGCTTACGCTGGTGCTGGAAACCGTGCGCGTCAAACGCCCCGCCTGTGGCCGCTGGCCGCGGGAACATTATGGCGACACCCGCAATACGGCGAGCCTGACCTATGGCTGCGCCACCACCGCCACGCTGGGCGCCATGATCGCCAATCCCCGCGACCTGAAGGGCGGCCATACCGGGAAAGGCACCGCCGATGCCCCGGTTGGTGCGATCCACCGCACATTCGACCGGATGCGGGCCAAGGGCGGGGGTAGCGCCGCCTCGCCCGCGCTGAAGGGGCTTCAGGCCATTCTGGGCGCCGCCGGTGGCGGCGGTCGGCAATAAGGAGAGGAGCCATGCCGGATGATACATCCATCACACAGCCTGGCATGACGCCGCCCGACGCCACACAGCCGGGCCGGAAACCCCGCACCCCGGCGGCGGTTGTGGCGGCCTATCTGCATGACGGCACCACGCGGGACCGCCTGGCCAGCGCGCTGACGGCGCGGTTCTGGCCCACCGACTGGTTGCGGGCGGGCGGCGTGGCCGACGCGGTGGAACAGATGCCCCGGCAGGGCAGCTTTCCGCACGTGCTGTTCGTGGACATTTCCAACAGCGCCGACCCCATGCTGGCGCTGGCGGATCTGGCGGATGTGATCCCCGATGATGTTCTGGTGGTGGCTGTGGGAGCCGCCAATGATGCCACGCTCTACCGCGAACTGATGCGGGCGGGCGTGCTGGATTATCTGGTGCGGGCGCCTGATGGCACGCTGCCCGCATCGCTTCTGGATGATGCCCTTGAACTGGCGGACGAGGCCCTGACCCGCGCCGCTTCGGGCACACCGGCATCCCCCGCAGGAGAGAACGGCCTTCATGTGGCCGTTGTGGGGGTGCGCGGCGGTCTCGGCGCCAGCAGTATCGCTGCCAATACTGCCTGGACGCTGGCCGAGGACGGGCACCACACCGCCTTGATAGACCTGGACCTCAGCTTCGGGACCGCCGCGCTTTCCTTTGATCTGGAACCGGGCCGGGGGCTGGCGGATGCGCTGGGCGCGCCCGACCGGATCGACGGGCTGTTTCTGGATCGGGCCGCCGTCAAGCCCACGGACAAGCTGTCCGTGCTGGGCTGCGAGGCGGCCCCCGGCAGCGTGGGCGTGATGGACCCGGATACGGTCACCCGCGTGGTGGACGGGCTGGGCGAGCATTTCAGCCATCTGGTCACCGACCTGCCGCGCGACCATCTGTGCCTGCCGGGTCTGGCGGCGCTGTTCAGCGATGTGGTGCTGGTGGCCGACCAGAGCCTGGCCAGCGTGCGCGACGTGATCCGGCTGGTCGCCTTTCTGGAGGATCAGGCCCCCGATGCCCGGCTGCACCTGGTGCTGGGCCGCGACGGGCTGAGCCAGCCGGACGTGTCGGAGGCGGATTTCGACGCTTCCGCACCCCTGCCGGTTAGCCTGGCCATGCCGGAAGACCCCGCCGCCCATCAGGCCGCGACGGAAGCGGGCACGGTGGTGGCCGCAGCCGCCCCGGACAGCGCCGCGGCACTGGCCTGTCTGGACCTTGCGGATCTGCTGCTGGGCCGGGTGAGCGCGCCGGACCCCGCCCCGCAGGGCGGGCTGATGGGGCGAATCAAGGCGGCGTTCGGCCTGGATGCGGCGGATGGGGGGTCGGCATGACGGCACGCACCGCCCCCACCCATCATTCCGGCGGCCTGAAAGCCGCGCGGCTGCGCGCCAGCCGCCCCACGCCCCCGGCGACCGACACGGCCACGCCCGCCCCCTCGGCCACGCCGACCGATATGGCGACCGAAGCCCCGGCGCCCGCCGCATCCGTGACCGGCGCCACCCCGGACACCAGCCCCGTGGAGCGGCTGGCGGTGCTGGCCGAACCCCGGCTCGCCCGCCTGATGGTGGCGGAAACCCTGCGTAGCGGCGACAAGACGACCCTGACCGCCAGGGTGGAGGGCCTGATCGCGGACCTGCTGGCGGAAGAAGCGGACAGCCCCGATACGCCGCCCGCTCCCAGCGAACCGGAGCGCCGGGAACTGGCCACCTATCTGTTCAATCGGCTTGAGGAAATGGTGGGGCCGGTGGGCGCGGACCCGCTCAGCACGGCGCCCACCAATGCGGCGCCGGACACCGACGACGCCAGCCCCGCCGTCATCGCCGCCAAGGAACGCATACAGCCCCTTTTGATGGACCATATCGACCCCGGCGTGGCGGCGGAACTGGACCGGGACAGCCTGTCCGATCAGGTGAGCGACGTGGTGGGCGACCTGCTGGCGCAGGAACGGATCACCCTGAACATGGCCGAGCAGCGCCGCCTTGTGCGCCTGCTGATGGATGACATGCTGGGGCTTGGCCCGCTGGAGCCGCTGCTGGCCGATGAAAGCATATCCGACATCATGGTCAACGGGCCGGAGCAGGTCTATGTGGAGCGGCGCGGCAAGCTGGAACTGACCGGCGTGACCTTCCGCGACAACCGGCACCTGATGAACATCGCCCAGCGCATCGTGACCGCCGTGGGCCGCCGCATCGATGAAAGCTCCCCCGTGTGCGATGCCCGCCTGCCCGATGGCAGCCGGGTGAATGTGATCGCGCCGCCACTGGCGATCGACGGGGCTTCCATCTCCATTCGCAAATTCGCGCAGGACAAGCTGACCATCGACAAGATGGTGAGCTATGGCAGCCTGTCCCCCACGCTTGGCAAGCTGCTGAAAATCCTGGGAGCCTGTCGGCTGAACATCCTGATTTCCGGCGGCACCGGGTCGGGCAAGACCACCATGCTCAATGCCCTGTCGCGCCAGATCAGCAGCGGCGAGCGGGTGGTCACCATCGAGGATGCGGCGGAACTGCAACTTCAGCAGCCCCATGTGGTGCGGCTGGAAACCCGCCCGCCCAATCTGGAAGGCACCGGCGAGGTAACCATCCGCGACCTGGTGAAGAATGCGCTGAGAATGCGGCCCGACCGGATCATTGTGGGCGAAATCCGGGGCGGCGAGGCCATCGACATGTTGCAGGCCATGAACACCGGCCATGACGGCTCCATGGGCACGATCCACGCCAACAGCCCGCGTGAGGCGCTGACCCGGCTGGAAAACATGGTGAACATGGCCGGGCTCAATCTGCCTGCCAGGGCGATCCGGGAACAGATCGCCTCGTCGCTGGATGTGATCGTGCAGGTGCAGCGCCTGCGGGACGGCAGCCGCCGGGCTCTGGCCGTTACCGAAGTGGTGGGCATGGAAGGGGACGTGATCACCACACAGGACCTGTTCCGCTTCGTCTATGACGGCGAGGACGAAAGTGGCCGCCTGAAGGGCCATTTCGAAGCCACCGGCGTGCGCCCCCATGCCATCGAGAAGGCGCATTATTTCGGGCTGGAGAAGGCGCTCATGGAAACCATGACGGAAACGCGCGCCGTGAAGGATGGGCACCCATGAGCCAGAGCGCCACCCTGACCCTGTTGCTGGCCCTGCTGCTGGGCCTGATCGTGCTGGCGGTGCTGGGCCGGGCCCTGCTGCTTCCCGCTTGGCGCCGCCGCCGGGCCGCGCGGGCGCGACTGGCCCGGCTGGTAAGCCGCCATGGCCGCACCGCCGCCCGCCCCGACCAGGTGCGCACCATCCGCCGGTCAGGCCCTGAGGCTGGCGGCGGCAGCGGGCTCGCCGGCGCCCTGGCGCGCTGGCTGCCACACCGGCGGCAGCAACGCGCCCGGCTGGACCGGGCGGGCCTGCACCTGTCGGTGGGGCGCTATATGCAGGGCGTTGGCGGGCTGTTTCTGGGCCTGCTGCTGGTTCTGTTATTGATCGGCCTGCCGGGGATGCTGGCGCTGAGCGTGGCTCTGCTGGGCGGCATCGGGCTGCCCCATCTGGCACTGGGCTGGCTGGCCCGGCGACGGCGGGCGCGGCTGGCGAACCAGTTTCCCGATGCCATCGAACTGATCGTGCGTGGCCTGAAATCCGGCCTGCCGGTGAACGAGGGGCTGGCCAATGTGGCCGCCGAGATCGGCGATCCGCTGGCGGGCGAGTTTCGCGCCATCCGCGACAGCATGGCCCTGGGCAATACGCTGGAACAGGCGCTGTGGGCCGCCGCCGAGCGGGTGGATCTGGCCGACTTCCGGTTTTTCGTCATTGCCGTGGTGGTGCAGCGGGAAACCGGCGGCAATCTGGCCGAAACACTGGCCAATCTGGCCACCATCGTGCGCCAGCGCCGGTCCATGAAGCTGAAAATCCGGGCCATGGCATCGGAAGCCAAGGCCAGCGCCGCCATTGTGGGGGCCCTGCCCTTCATCATGCTGGCGCTGATCCTGATGCTCAACCCCGGCTATGGCATGGTGCTGTTCACCGATCCGCGCGGCGTGGTGGCGGCGGTGGGGGGGCTGATATGGATGATTCTGGGTGTGCTGGTAATGCGCAAGATGATCGCTTTCGAGCAATGATCGGGGGCGGGCTGCCAGCGGGAACAGCAAACAGGAGGGACCAATGGACGCACCCCTTGGCCTGACATGGATCGATCTTCTGGCATGGATGAGCGGGGGCGCCGCCTTTCTTCTGATGGTGGCCGTCTATAACAGCCTGTTGCTGCGCGACCCCATGCGGGGCCGCCTGCGCACCCTGAACGAACGCCGCCAGGCCCTGATTCAGGGGCTGAGCCGCCCCACGCGCCGCAAAAGCTCGGTGAAGCGGGTGGACGGCGTGTCGCTGATGCGGGCGATCGCCCACAAACTGAAACTGCTGCAATCGCGGGAAACCCGCACACTGACGGACAAGCTGGCCGCCGCGGGCTGGCGCAGCCGGGATGCGCTGGTGATCTATCAGGTCTCGCGGCTGGCGGGGCCGCTGGTGCTGGGGCTGGTGGCGCTGGTGCTGCTCAAAGGCGTGGGCATCCTGCCGGGGCTGAAAACCTGGCATCCCCTGATCGCGGCGACTTTCGTGCTGCTGGGGTTCAAGCTGCCCGACCTGATGGTGGAAAACCGGCGCCGCAAGCGCCATGAAGCGATCGGCAACAGCCTGCCCGATGCGCTGGATCTGCTGGTGGTCTGCGCGGAAAGCGGGCTGACGCTGGATGCGGCCCTTGGTCGCGTCGCGCGGGAGATGAAACCCGCCGCGCCCGACCTGTCGGAAGAATTCGAGCTGACCGCCATAGAACTGGGCTTTCTGCCGGATCGGCGCCAGGCGCTGACCAATCTGATGACACGGGTGGACCTGCCCGCGCTGAGGGGCGTTGTCACCACCCTGATACAAAGTGAGCGCTATGGCACACCGCTGGCCGCCGCCCTCAGGGTGCTGGCCGCCGAATTCCGCAATGACCGGCTGATGGCGGCGGAGGAAAAGGCCGCGCGCCTGCCCGCCACCTTGACCGTGCCGCTGATCGTGTTCATCCTGCCGACCCTGTTCATCGTGCTGCTGGGCCCGGCCACCTGCCGGATTTCAGACGATCTGGTGGGGATGTGACCCCCGCCATGTTAAGAGTTTTCTTGACCGCCCGCGGCAAAACTGCTTAACCTTTAAGGGCGAGAGGGCGTGATTTTTCACGTCCACTCCGGTGTGGCTGTCTATGCAGCCTCACTATCCTCGCTGTCGTGACTCGGGCCGGGTTTTTTAACCCGGCCTTTTTTTGTGCGCCCGATTGTCATGCACACGCGATCACGCGCCTTGCGGCACAGGCCCGCCCCTTGCGTGCCTAACCCCTTGGGTTGTCATGAAAAAGGGTTTAGACTGTGCGTCAGCCCCGTGACAGGCCGTTGCAACCGGCACGAGAGACCGCCCCCGGAGGATGCCCCATGCACCACCCGCCTACCCTGAAACAGTTGCGCTATCTGACCGCCCTGCATGACAGCCTGCATTTTGGCCGCGCGGCCAAAGCCTGCCATGTGACGCAGAGCACCCTGTCCGCCGGGCTCAGGGAACTGGAAAGCCTGCTGGATGCGGAACTGGTGGAGCGCACCCGGCGCACCGTGATGTTCACGCCTTTGGGGGAGGAGGTGGCGGGCCGCGCCCGCGCCATACTGAATGATGTGGACGACCTGACCGCCATGGCCGCCGCCGCGCGCGACCCGCTGAGCGGCGTTGTGCGGCTTGGGGTCATCCCCACCATCGCGCCTTTCCTGTTGCCGCGCATCATGCCCGCCCTGGCCGATGCGCTGCCCGATCTGGAACTGCACCTGATCGAGGAAAAATCCGCCGATCTGTGCCGCAAGCTGAAAGACGGGCGGCTGGATGCGGTGTTGTTCGCCCTGCCCTATGCCTGTGGCGACGTAACCGAAATGCCGCTTTTTGAAGACCCCTTCTATGCCGCCTATCCCCGCGGCGGCGCGCCGGGCGACAGCGTGACCACCGATCAGTTGCGCGATGTGCGCCTGCTGCTGCTGGAAGAAGGCCACTGCCTGCGGGACCATGCGCTGTCCGCCTGCCGCCTGCTGGACAATGGCGCGCGGGAAACCCTGTCGGGCACCAGCCTGCACACCCTGATCCACATGGTGGGCGCGGGCGCCGGGGTAACCCTGCTGCCCGGCATGGCCGTGGATGCGGGCGTGGCGGACACGGCGGGCGTGGACGCGATCCCCTTCAGCGATCTGAGCCCCAGCCGCACCATCGGCCTGATCTGGCGGCCCACCAATCCGCGCCAGCCCACCTTTGAGGCCCTGGGCAAGGTGATCGTGGACGTGATGACCGCCACGGGCCAGAGCGGCGAAACCCGAACCCCTGGCACGCAAGACGGCGCAAGCGGCCCGGCCACCCGCAAACGGCTGAGCGCCTGAGGAAAAACCCATGCGCGAAACAGTGTCGCTTCAAACCGGCCATGCGGGGCGCGCCGCCACGCAGGCCGGTGGCGCGACCCCGGAAGACGGTGCGGGACCACGGAACGGCGGCGACCTGCCGGGCCGACAGGAAGACCTGGCCTTTCTGGACTGGCAGAGCCTGTCCGGCAAGGCGCAGGCGGCCCTGGGCGACCTTCTGATCTGGCTTCAAAGCCATGTACTCACCCTGGGCGTTCTGCTTGAAGGCACCGCCGCACTGATCGGCTTTCTGATCGCCCTGCCCATGGCCGGCCCGGCCCGGCGGCTGGTGCGCCGCCCTTTTCGCGCCCTGAGCCACGCCCCCATGGCGGGATGGCCGCTGGAGCGGTTGGGGCAGGCGCTGGGCTCGGTGACATTTCCGATCATCTGGGGCGGCGTGGTGCTGCTGGCCGGGGCCGTGTTTCAGGCTGCCGGGCACACGCCGGACGTTCTGCGCATCCTGTGGAGCCTGATCGGCGCCTGGATCATCATTCGCCTGCTGGGCGGGCTGATGACCGGCCAGCCCTGGGTACGGGCACTGGCCGGGCTGGTCTGGCTGGTCGCGGCCCTCAACATACTGCGCCTTCTGGACCCCACCATCGCCATCATGGACGGCTTCGGCATGTCGGTGGGGGATGGGCGCATCTCGCTTTACAGCGTGACCAAGGGCGTCGTGGTGGGGGTGGCGCTGGTCTGGCTGGCGCTGACCATGGCGCGGATCATTCAGGCGCAGGTGGAGCAGATGGGGGACCTGTCCCCCTCCATCCGGCTACTGGTCAGCCAGGCGCTGAAATTCGTTCTGGTGGCGGCGGCCATCATCACCGCCCTGAACAGCGTGGGCATCGACCTGACGGCGCTGGCCTTTCTGGGCGGGGCCGTGGGCGTCGGATTGGGCTTCGGCCTGCAAAAGGTGGTGTCCAACATTGTCAGCGGCTTCATCCTGCTGTCGGATCGCTCGCTGAAACCCGGTGACGTGATCGAGGTGGGCGATACCTATGGCTGGGTGAACAGCTTTTCCGCCCGCTATACCAGCGTGGTCACCCGCGACGGCACGGAACACCTGATTCCCAACGAAACCCTGGTGACCCAGCCGGTGACCAACTGGTCCTATACCAATCAGAAAGTGCGCCGGAAAATCCCCGTCGGGATCAGCTATGACAGCGACATAGACAAGGCCACGGAGCTGATGCTGAGCGCCGCAGAGGGCGTTCCCCGCGTGCTGAGCGACCCGCCCCCGAACTGCCTGCTGAAGGAATTCGGCGAAAGCAGCGTGAATTTCGAGTTGAGAATATGGATCGAAGACCCGGAAAACGGCGTCTCCAATGTGGCGGACGTGGTGTTGCGGCGCATCTGGCATCTGTTCCGGGAACACGGCATCAAGATTCCCTATCCGCAGCGGGATATCCATATCGCCAAAAGCGCTTCCGACCCGTCCACACCACCCATGACGGACTCGCAATGATCCGCCAAGTTTGCCATGATAGGTGGAGCAGCGCCCAAAGGCGCCCGGAAGGGATGGCGAAACCGTGACCACCCAGAGACCGACCGGCCTGAACAAACTTGCCCAGACACTGCTGAACACCCGCGGCACCCTGTATCGCGGCGCGGATGTGAACGGCCTGTCACCCCATAGCGACGCCTTTCTGGACCTGTGCGCGCAAACCCGGCAGGGGCCGCTTCTGCACCGGGATCTGGTAACACCGCGCCGGTTTCGCCGGTTTCTTAGCGGCATGACCATCTTCGAGCCCATCATCGAGAATGGCGGCGTGGCCGATGCGCTGATCCGGCTGGTGGGCACGGAAACGGCCACCGATTATGGCGAAGTGGCGGGCACCTATGTTTCCGGCTATTCCGAGCGCGAAATCCGGGAGCGCGTGCTGGCCGCCCTGCATATGGTGGTGACGGATGGCGCCCCGGTCTGCGTGATGGGCACATTCTCATCCGCCCGGTTTCACAAATCCGTTCTGGTGGCCTATGTGCCGCTGACCCTGCGTGAAGGCGGTACCCAGGTGGACCAGGTGATCAGCTATGGGCGCGTTCATAGCTGATCCGGCTGTGCGGGCAGCACGATTTCCGCCCGCCAGAGCGGTACCAGTTCATTGCCCCGGCCAAGGCTGGGCGCGGCATGTGCGCCGGTAATGCGGAACCCCGCCTTTTCCAGCACCCGCCCGCTGGCCGGATTATCCTGCGCATAAAGGGCCGTGACCGGGCCGCTGTGCCCGGTGGCGGCCTGAAGCTCCGCCAGCAGCAGCGGCACCACCCGGCTGGCGAGACCGTGGCCACGATAGTCAGGGTGGATGCTGTAGCCGATTTCCCGCTCATCCCTGAGATTGAGGAAATAGAGCGCATGACCCACCATCCGCCGCCCCGCCATCACGGCAAATTCCCGGTGAATGGCGGGGTCGCGGCCCAGCCGTTCCGCCAGCCGGGCACGGGCCCAGGCCAGGTCGGGCCGCATGGGAAGGGTGGCCGCATTGCGGATCGTATCGCTGTCGCTCACCACGGCCAGAAAGGCGCGCGCATCGCGGGGGCCAAGGGGCCTCAGGCGAATCGGCCGCCGGGCCACCCGCCGCGCCCGATCGGCTTTTGCCCATAAGGCACTGAGAGTTGCCATGGCCCATCTGGTCATGATCCCGCTTCTTCATGGCTTGAGACAGAAAAGGGCGGGCCGATATTCCCGGCCCGCCCCGACAGCTTATGGATGCTCTGGCCCGCTGCCAAGCCTAATGGTCATAGGCGGGGCTGCGGTCGATCTCCAGATAACGGTCGCGCAGCTTGGTCTGGCGGCTTTCAAGGGGCAGGTTCCTGCCCGCGATCATAACCGCATCCGGGCTTGTCATCACCTCCATCGGGTCACCGTTCCAGACCACGATGTCGGCCACCTTGCCCGGCTCCAGCGTGCCATAGCTGTCCGCCACGCCGAACATCTCGGCCACATTGACGGTCATGGCATCCATCGCCGCTTCCCAGGGCAGACCGTGGGCCACCGCATTGCCCGCGAACTGGGGCAGCAGGCGGGTGTTGTGGCTGCCGCCCACACCGCCGGACAGGAAAGCGATGGTCACACCGGCCCGGTGCAGGCGGGCCGCATTCTGCTGCGTGGCGCCCAGCGTCTCGAAACTGGACGGCAGGTTGGCCATGCTGTCCAGAATCACGGGCACCCCGGCGGCGGCGATATCATCGGCCACGCGCCAGCCTTCCTCGGCATCCTTCAGAATCACCTTCAGGCCGAAGCGGGATTTCAGCGCCAGCGCCTGGCGGATATCGGACGCGCGATGGGCGGTCACCACAAGGGGCACCTCACCGGCCAAAAGGCGATCCAGCGCTTCTTTCTCCGCCTTCAGGCCATTGCCGCCTTTCTTGCCTTTCTTCTTGCCGGGCTTGCCACCTTTCTTGCCCATCTTCTCGCCCATCTTCTGGCATTTCTGACAGCCATCGGCCTTTTCGGTGGCATCATCACCGCTCTTTTTGCGGCGCGCCTTCCGGGCGGTGGTCAGCTTGTGGATCAGCTTCTGCCACAGCGCGGCACGGCTGCCACCCTCGGCGCTTGCCGCACCTTCGCTGATATCCAGCCCCACATAGGCCCGCGGCCTGACCACCAGATCGGGGCCATCGCCCAGCGTGATCACGCTGCCCTGCCCCTGCCACATGGAGCCGGTGCCGGCAAAGCCGGTAACCGCACGGGTCACACCTTCCATGCGGGTCACCTTGATCAGGGTGCTGTCCGGGTTGATGGCGTGGGTCGCGTCCAGCGCCAGCGGGGACTCGGCCTTTTTCACACGGGCATCATTGATGCCTGCCGACAGGGACACTTCCCCCATGCCCAGCGTGGTCATCGGCGCCATCAGGCCAACGGTGACCCATTTGCCGTCCGCATCCACCGTGCTGTAGCCGGGCGGCACATCGCCGCCGCTTTCCACGCTTTCAATGATGCCGTCATTGACCAGAATGGTGGCGTTTTCCACCTTGCCGGAACCGCCCTTGGTATAGGCGGTGCCCCCCACCACGGCGATCCGGTCGGCGGACGCCGCACCGGCCACCAGGCCGAGCGCCAGCGTGGCCGCCCCAAGGCGGGCGAGAAGACGATTGGCTTGCTGTTTCATGCTCATTTTTCATCTCCCTCGCCGGGCTGGCCCAGTTCGAAATCGCTCACCGGCGCAATGCCGGAGGCGCGATCGAATATGATGGCACCATCCACAAAGGTTTTCTCCGCACGGCTATAGGTGCTGAACGGATCGCCGTCCCACAGCACCACGTCCGCGTCCTTGCCGGGCTCCAGCGTGCCGGTCTGGTCCGCGATGCCCAGCGATTTGGCGGGGTTCAGGCTAAGCCATGTCCAGGCTTCGGCTTTGGAAATATCCAGCCCGGCCTTGCGGCCATCCGCCAGCGCCTTTGCCGCTTCCTGATTGAGCCGCTGTATGCCAACCTCGCTATCGGAATGAACAATGGCGCAGGCACCCGCCGCATGGACCATGGGGATGTTTTCCCGCACGCCGTCATAGGCTTCCATCTTGAAGCCCCACCAGTCCGCCCACATGGCCGAGCACACGTCTTTTTCGGCCAGCTTGTCAGCGATCTTGTAGCTGTCCACCGCATGGTGGAAAGCGGTGATCCGGGCCCCGAACTCGTCCATCACGTCAAGCATGGTACCCATGTCATCGGCGCGGTAACAGTGCATGTGCACCTTGATATCGCCCTTGAGGACGCCCGCCAGCGTATCCAGCTTCAGATCCCTTTTGGGCGGCAGCACATCCTTGCCCGCCTTCACATCGCGGCGGTATTTCTCCCACTGGCGCATATAATGCTCGGCATCGGCAAATGCCTGCCGATATCCCGCCACATTGCCCATGCGGGTATGCGGACGGCTCATATATTCGCCGCGCTTGGTGCCATAAACCCGCTTGGGATTTTCCCCGCAGGCCATTTTCAGGCCGTAAGGCGCGCCGGGAAACTTCATGTCCTGCGCCACACGGCCCGGAACATTCTTCAGCGTAACGCTGCGCCCGCCAAACAGATTGGCGGAGCCGGGCAGCAATTGCAGCGCCGTGATCCCCCCGGCAGCGGCACGGCCATAGCCGGGGTCCTGCGGCCAGTTGGAATGCTCGGCCCACACGTCGGGCGTTACCGGTTCGCCGATTTCATTGCCATCGGAATGGGACTGGGTGCCGGGGCTTGGATACACCCCCAGATGGCTGTGCACATCGATGATGCCGGGCGTGACCCACTTGCCGCCACCGTCGATCACGGTGGCGCCATCCGGCGCCTTCAGATTGCGGCCCACGGCTTTCACGTCGCCGTCCACCATCAGCACGTCGGCATTGTCCAGCCGACCGCCCTTGCCATCCAGCACGGTGGCGCCGCGAATAAGGGTGGGTTCGCTGTCCAGCGGCGTATAGCTGGACGGGAACGGGTTGCGATCAATGCTCACCGGTTCGGCAACCGACGCACCGGTCGGCCCCCATGCCAGCACACCGGCTGCAATCAGAAGGGCCGCCGCCATTGGGCCGCGACGGCCAGTTCCTCTGCATGTTATCACGTGTCATCTCCCCTGACTTGGTGCCTGCCATATGCGCAGGCTGACGGGATGCTAGCAGCGCGGATCGATACTGTCACGCGGGGGGCGGGAAAGGGGCGGCGGGAATTAGAGCACATCAACCGGCAGGTGGGTCAGCCAGGCGGTGTCATGCTCATAGCCCAGCCGCTCCAGCGCATCGGGGAAGCGCGCCTGAAAGGCCCGGCCCAGCGCCTGATCGAACACCCCCTGCCAGAGCGCGATATGGCCGGAACGCACCTGATTGAGGCTCACACGGCCCCCGGCATAGGGCGCATGGGCGGCGATGGCCTCAAGAAAGGCATCGAGCGACGACCCGATCAACCCCGCGGCGGCCAGCAAAGCGCGGGTTTCCACGCCCGACGCATCGTCCGCCAGCGTCTCGTACCGGGCGCGCGCCAGCGGCGCGGTGTCACTGTGGCTCACCATGGCGCGGATGGTGTCCCCGGCGGCGCCGTCCATCTCGAAGACCAGCGCGTCATGGGGGCTGCCCGTGGCCAACAGGGCATCGCGGTAACTGCGCCCGCCATACCGGTCCTGTGGCTCCAGCAGCCAGGCTTCCTTGCCGCGCCGGTGCACTTGTTCCCCCGCGATCACCACGTCACGCGGGTCCCGGATCAGGCGAAAGCCCCCCGTGGCCGCTTTCAGCAAGGGTGCGGGGAAGGCCGTGTGATCGTCGAAATAGATACCGGGCCCGTTGAAGCCGTCCGCCCCCTCGAACAGGGGCCAGTCCAGCGCCTGCGCGGCGGCGATCGCACTATCGCGCATCCAGACCGTGCCGGTCTTGTGATAGGTGCCGATCAGGAAAACGGGCGGTTCCAACACGGCCATCCTTTGCCGGAAAACAACGGGTGGGGCCGGGGAATGTCCCCGGCCCGGTTGCCTAATGGATGCCGTGCATCCAGCGCCGCAACAGCGGCACCAGCGCCAGCATCACCACGCCGACCCCCATGGCCAGCCAGCCAAGGTCGGTGAAAAGCGTGACCGTGTTGCCCACGTCCAGCTTGTCGCTGCCGGGGCTGCCATGGGCCGCGTCGCTGCCGGTGAGAGAGGCGATCACCCCGCCCACATAATTGGCCAGCGAAGTGAACAGGAACCACATGCCCATCATCATGCCGACAATGCGTGTAACCGACAGCTTGGTGATCATGGACAGGCCCACCGGGCTGATGAACAGTTCCGCGAAGGTGAGCGCGAAATAGATCAGGATCAGCCAGAAGAAGGACTTGCCCGGCCCCTCATCCATGGACAGCCCCATGCCGAACAGCACATAGCCACCGCCAATGATGAACATGGACAGGGCGAACTTGGTGGGGGTGGATGGTTCCCAGCCGCGTTTTGCCAGCTTCTGCCAGACCACGGACATGATGGGCGCGCCAACCACGATGAACAGCGGGTTCATGAACTGCACCTGCCCGGCGGTCAGCGTGAATTCAAGCCATGTGCCGCCAAACAGGGTGCGGTTGAACTGCTGATCCGCCAGCAGGGTCAGCGAACTGCCCTGCTGCTCGAACAGGGCCCAGAACACCACGGAAAAGGCGGTCAGAATGGTGGCCACCACCAGCCGCTGCAATTCCTCCCGCGTGCATTTCAGAAAGCCGTAGATCAGCACGACCAGCACGATGGCGGCGGATGACCCGTTCAGCATGAAGCCCACCAGAACCGGGCTCTGCACCATGATCCAACTCAGCCCCACCAGCGCGATGCCGAACAGATAGATACCATGCTCGCGGCTGATGATGCCGCCCAGGCGCTCTTTCAGAAGCGCGGGATCGGGCGGATCGGCGCGGCCTTCCAGCAGGGGCTGCCCCCAGATGAACACCGCCAGCCCGAACAGCATCCCGATCCCGGCCAGGCCGAAGCCATAGCCCCAGCCATAGGTCTCCCCCAGATAGGCCACGGTCAGCGTGGACAGCAGCGAGCCCAGATTGATCCCCATATAGAAGATCGTGAAGCCACCGTCCCGCCGCGGGTCATCGGTGCTGTAAAGCGCGCCCACAATGGTGGAGATATTGGCCTTCAGAAAGCCCACACCGGT
Source organism: Yunchengibacter salinarum (assembly GCF_037658235.1). NCBI lineage: Bacteria > Pseudomonadati > Pseudomonadota > Alphaproteobacteria > Kordiimonadales > Kordiimonadaceae > Yunchengibacter > Yunchengibacter salinarum. The sequence goes on from NZ_JBBJLN010000005.1 coordinate 121,838, forward strand.
GATGATCAGCGCCAGCGCCAGGAAAAAGATGTTCAGGTGCACATCCGAGCGGATCACCTCCCCGTCCTCTGTGAAGGCGGGCGGCCCCTCGAACGCCATCATCAAATGGCCCAGCACCAGCAACAGCGCACCATAGGTCACCGCCTTGCGGCTGCCCAGATAGCGGTCGGCCAGCGCGCCGCCCACCACGGGCAGGATATAGACCAGCCCCGTATAAGCGCCGTAAAACAGGCTGGCATCCTTGGCGGAGAACAGGAAATGCTTGGTCATATAGAGGACCAGAAGCGCCCGCATCCCGTAATAGGAAAAGCGCTCCCACATTTCCGTCATGAACAGAATGGTCAGGCCGATCGGATGGCCCAGGAACTCCCGCTCCTGGCTTTTGATCGCCTGGCCGGACTCGTCAACCATGCATCCCCCCTACTGTTACGGTTTATCCCTGTGTTCTGCGTGTCAGGGTATTTTGCGTTTCAGTTTCATGTACCGTAGCGAAAAAAAGCACAGATTCCGCCCTGACAGAAGGAAAAACCACCCTGCATCGGGGCGCGCCGCACCGCACTGCCCGGTCAGTCATCGCCCGCCGGGCCGATATGGCGGTTCAGAAAGGTCATCAGCGTGCCGTAAAACCGGCGGCGATGATCGGCCCGGTGCAGCCGGTGGCCCGCCCCGTCCAGCACCACATGACTGACACGACGGCGCGCGCCCTCCAGCGCCTGTGCCATCACCGCCGAATGGCCGGGCAGCACCACCTTGTCGCGGTTGCCGTGCAGCAGCAGAACGGGGCGGCGGAAACGGGGGGCCAGATAAAGCGGCGACACATCCTTGAGCTGCTCCCGGTTCCAGTCCCCCTGAATGCGCGGCACGCTGAGCGCGCCAAAGCGGCGGCTGTCCAGATAGTTAACCAGATGCGGCAGGGAGGTGACGCCATTGAGGCTGGCGGCGCAGGCAAACAGCCTGCGATCCCGCACCACCGCCATCAGGGCGGCATACCCGCCATAGCTGCCGCCCGCGGCGCACAGCCGCCCGCGCGCCACATGGCCCCGGTCGAACAGATAGCGGGCCGCCGCGACCACATCATCCTGCATGGCGCGGCCCCACTGGCGATAACCCGCCTGCCGCCAGCGTCGCCCGAACCCGCTGGAGCCGCGAAAATTCGGCTGCAACACCGTATAGCCATTGGCCACCAGCCAGGTGACCAGCGGCTCGAAACCCAGCGTGACACGGCTTACCGGCCCGCCATGAATCAGCACCACACCCCGATCCGGCGGGGCATCTCCCGGCGGCGTGGACAGAATGGCGTGCATCTCGCCCTCCCCCGCGCCGTAGCGGTCCAGGTCGATCCACACACCGCGCCGGTTCACCTGCGGCAGGGGCCGGGCCGGGTCCGGCGCCGCCTTGATGCGCACCATGACAAAGCCACCGCCAGAGGCCGCATCCGCCGCGCTGTCCACCAGCGCATAGCCATCCCGGCCCTGATCGTTTACCAACCGAAACAAATGCCGGTCCCCCGAATGGGACACATCGGCCTTGACCACCTGATCCACATGAAAGCGCCGCGCCACGCGGGCGATCAGGGTGCGCAGGGAATCGCGCCAGACAAGTTGCTCCGCCCGGTCGGCGTCATATATGGCGCCCACGGCCCGGTGGCTGGCCGGGTCCATCAGGGCGGCCTTCACGTCGAACCGGTCATGGGCCGCCAGTTTCTGGATCAGGCTGCCGTCGCTCACATCCATGCGCCAGAGCGCGCGGGTGTCGCGGCCCTTTGCGCTCAGCACCAGCGCGGTGGCGGCCCCGGCCTCCACACCCAGCGGCACCGGCGTCTCGTCGGCGAAATAATCCCCCTCCGCCAGTGGGCGCCATGTGCCGCCGCCGCTGCGGCCATAGAGCAGCCGGGTGCGCCCGCGAAATCCCTCACCCAGCGCCACGGTGCCATCGGGCGCGGCGAACCAGGTGATGACGGGCGGCCAGGCGCCGATCAGGCGGGTACGCGCCCCGGTCTTCAGATTCAGGCGGAAAACGGCGGGAAATCGCGGCTTTGAAGGGTCCGCCATCTGGACCAGAACATGATCCGGGTCATCGCCCAGCGAGCTCAGCAGCCGGGGCAGCAGGCGCTCCCCGCCCCCCTCATCCGCGGCTACCAGCGGGGTCAGTTGGCCCTGGTCCGCATCGAACAGGGTGATTCCGCCTGATTCATCCGCGATCAGAAGTTTTGCGCCCCCGCCCCAGCCGGTCCAGTGGATGCGGTGCCGGGAAAAACCGGTCAGCATCGCATCCTCAAGCCACAGCCCGTCATCGGGCGTATCCGCCAGACTATCGGGCACGCGCCAGACCGCCAGATAGCGCCGCTGCAACGGTTTGGAACCGGGCCGGAAAGCGGCCAGAAACCGCCCGTCCGGCGACAGGGACGCACCGGACAGCGGCGGCGTGGCCACAAGCCGGTCCAGCAGCGCCACACCGGTGACGGGGCGGCGATCCTCGATGGGCTTGACGCGCGTGGGCTCCTCGGCGAGAGCGGGAAGCCGAACAGCGATAAGCAGGGCAAGAACAATCAGAACCGGGCGCATGGGCGGTAGCCTATCACGCGCCCCGGCGCGCTGGAAGCCTGTCGCCCCGCCCGGAACGGTCGGCGGCCATCAGGCGTCCTTGCCGGCATCCGCCGGGGTCTGCCGGTCCACGTCCAGAAAGGTCTGGTGGCAGGTGGCGCGGGCCAGCGGGCGCTCCTCGGCGCCTTTCTCGAACAGGGTGGCATCGGCGATGGCCCGGCGCCGTCCGCCACGCACCAGCCGGGCGCGGGCGATCAGCACGCTGTCCGGCATGACCGGGCGGAAATAGTCCGTTACCATGGTGCCGGTGGAAAACGGGCGCTGGCCCGCCGCCATATAGGTGATCATGCCACAGGCATCATCCAGCATGGCGCCGATCAGGCCGCCCTGAACATGGCCGTGCGGGTTGCACATGGCCGCCGTGGGGCGGAATTCCAGCAATCCCTCGCCCGCATCCATATCCAGCTTCAGATAGCGGCCACCGAGAAAATCCATGCTGGGCACATTGGTGGTGGTCATAAGGCAGTCTCCGCGCAGTTTCGGGCCGCGGTCCCACAGGCAGGGCACGCGCCTTGGGGGGGGGGGGGGCGAATTTTCATACTGGCCATTCCAGTTTATTTTTGAGACAATACAGAAGCGGACGGAAAGGGCAAGCGGGCGCACCTGCCCCGCGAATTGGAGAGCCCCGAAGGGGACAAGGCACATGTCCACCCATTGGCAGAAACTGAAACCATCCGATGTGGCCAGCCGGGACGAGATCGCCCGCCTGCGGGCAAAAAGCGACCTGAAAGGTGCCGGGCTGCTGCTTCATGCCTGGGCCGTGATCGGGTTTGCCGCCGCGCTCTATGCCGTCTTTCCCGGCTTCTGGACCGGGCTTGCCGCCCTGCTGCTGGTGGGCGGGCGCCAATTGGGGCTGGCCATTCTGATGCATGATGGCAGCCACGGCCTGCTGTTCAGAACCCGCGCGCTCAATGAGCATCTCACAAGGTGGCTGGCCGCCGCCCCCATGCTAATCGACATGGATGCCTACCGCATTCACCACATGCAGCATCACCGCTTCACCCGCACGGAAAAAGACCCGGACGAAGGGCTTTATGCGCCCTTCCCCGTGGGCCGGGCCAGCATGGCTCGCAAGCTGTTGCGGGACATTACCGGCCTGACCTTCCTGCGCGTGCGTTTCGGCGAGCTGATGCACCACTGGCGCCATCAGGGGCCGGGGGAACCGGCGGGCCGCGCGGCGCGGATGCTGCGCTTTTACGGGCCTGGCCTGCTGGTCAACGCCCTGATGGCCGGGGCCGCCATGGCAGCGGGCCGGGGCGATGTGTATCTGGTGGTGTGGCTGCTGCCCTTTGTCACCAGCTACAATCTGTTCCTGCGGGTGCGCAACATGGCGGAGCACGCCACCGTCCCGGACCTGGGCGACCCCCTGCGCAACAGCCGCACCACGCTGGCCGGCCCGGTGGAGCGGGCGCTGGTGGCCCCCTATTTCGTCAATTTCCATATCGAGCATCACCTGATGCCCTTCGTGCCCTGCTATCATCTTCCCCGTCTGCATCGCCTGATGCGGGAGCGGGGCTATCATGACCAAATGGAAATCCGCCCCGGGTATGGCGACATCATCCGCCTGAACGCAGGCCGCCCCGAAGCCGCCTGATCCCGGCATTTTCCGCTCGGCGGCGGACGCAGCGGCACCAGCCGCCCACCCGACCCCCTTGTGCACGTAATACTCACTGTGAAGTGCATCTTGCTTTTGCAAGTGTATGGCGCTTGCCCGCAAAAGGGTAGAGCGGCACACCCTTAACTGGTCCGGTTCATAGTTTCCAACGTCCTTTATTTTAGCGTCAGAGACCCCGTGAATGTTGAAAGCAAGCCCGGATATCCAGACCTGGTTCCAGCAGGAGGGCGACCCCGTAACCTTTCCCCGCGGCTCTCTGATCAAGGCAGGCCATCAACCCGCAGACCCTTTTTTGCTGGTACAGTCGGGCTGGCTGCTCATGTATGACGACCTGCCGGAGAAGGGGCCGAGCATCGCGCAATTCTATACCACACAGGAACTGGCACCGGGGCTGAGCGGCCTTTTCCTGCATGATCCATCGGAAATTCGCGCACGAACCGATTGCGCGGCAATCGCCGTCAGTGCCGACCGGATACGGGAAAAGATCAATGAGGACCAGACCTTCCGGGATGATCTGCTGACCCTGATGGCCAGCAAGCTGCTGGTGGCGCGGCGGCGCTGGTCCGTGATGGGGCACCTGAACGCACGGGAAGCGGTGATGATCCTGCTGGCGGAAATCAGCGTTCGCACCGGAAACGGCCACGACACGCTGAACGGCGGCCGCAGACTGGTGCCCCACACCATCGAAATGCCCCTGACCAATGCGGAGATCGGCCAGGTGGTGGGACTTTCCGAAAGCCATGTGGGCCGTGTCATGCGTTCCCTTGATGAGGACGGCCACACCCGGCAGGACGGCCAGACGATCCATATCCTCAACTGGACGGAGACAATCCAGGCACTGCACCTGCCCCGGCTCTATCAGGGCACGCTGAGCCCGCCCGCCATGCTGAACAGTCACGCGCCCCAACAACCCCAGCCCTGACTGGCTGGCTCAGAACCGGGTGCGCACGCCCAACTGCCAGCGCGGGCGCCGCGCCAAAGTCAGCAGGCCGTCCGAACTGATGGCGGAAATCACCCGCTCGCCGAACAGATTGTCGATCCGGGCAAAAACGGACACGCCCCGCCCCACATCCAGACTGCCATCCAGCCCCAGCGCGACGAAGCCCGGCAGGCGCCGGGTACCCAGATCATCGTCGAACTGCCCGGCGGAGGCATCCACCCGCACCGCCGCGGACCATGCGCCCCCCTCAAACGCCAGCCGGGCCTGGCCCCGGTGCACGGGTGTTTGCGGCGGGCGCTGCCCCACCAGGGCGGGATTGGCCGGGGCCTCGGTGATGCGGGCATCGCTCAGGGAATAGCGCGCGGTCAACGCCGCCGTTACGCCCGCGCCCATGCGCCGCGACACTTCAAGGTCCACCTCCAGGCCATCGGTGACACTCTCGGCGATATTGGCGCGCTGGCGCAGCACGCCACCGGGGGGCACGAAACCACCGGGATCGAACACGCCCGGCCCAAAGCCAAGGGTGACATTGCCCACCCCGTCGAACAGCCAGCTACGGAACACCGTCACCCCCAGCGACACGGACGACAGGGGCCGATAGCGCACCCCTGCTTCCAGCCCGGTGGCCTTTTCCGGGATCAGGCGGGCATTGGCCTCCGTGATATCGTTAACAACGCGGAAAGGGCGGTAGAATTCGTTAATGGTGGGCAGGCGCCAGCTTCGAAACAGGGCGGCATTAACCTTTATGGCCCCCGACAGGTTAACATCCGCGCCCAGCCGCCCGCTGGCCACCCAGCCGGACTGATCGGCAAAGCTGGTGTCCTGCAAGGACTCGCCCGATACCGTATTACGCTCCACCCGGCTGCCGGAAAACACCTCATATCGGTCGATGCGGCCCGTCGCGGCCCATGCCACCGGCCCGCGCGTGCCCGATGCTTCCGCGAAACCGCCCAGAATCAACTGGTCCCCGCCCGCCGTGCGCTGCCGGGTAAAGCCCTGCCCCAGATTGCGGAAACGCTCATTGGTTTCGCCCGACAGGCGGCGGGCATCCAGCCCCAGTTCCAGCCCGTCCCACTGCAAGCGCACCATGCCGCCCGCGCCCCAGCCGGGCAGATCGAACTGGTCCAGCACGGCGCGCTCGGTGGTGCGTTCATCCCGCGCGCTGGCGAATGTGTTAACGAATGTGCGGTCCCGGAAAAACACGTTAACTTCCGCATCCGGCCCATCCGGGAAGCGGCCCAGAAGGCGGATCTGGCTGTCCACGCCCCGCGTATCGTTGCGGGCCAGCGACAGGCCGTTAACCCGCTCCTCCTCGTACCAGCGCAGACTGGCTTCCAGTGTCCAGGTGTCGCTCAGCGCCAGCACGCCGCGCCCGCCCGCATGGCGTACCGTCTGGGCGGCGGGCACATCCACCGGGCCGCGCTGGTCTTCGGGCACCAGGAAAAAGCCGTCGCTGTGATCCACGCCACCCCATAGCCGCACATGGCCGCTGTCGCCCTTGAAGGCCAGGGCGCCGCGTCCGCCAAGGCTGTCATAACGGCCCACCGTACCGGTGAACGAGCCGCCCGTGCGATCGGGCGCCTTGCTTTTCAGCGCCACCGCCCCGGCCAGCGCCTGCGCCCCGAACGCACCGGGGGCGCCGCCCTTGCGCACCGTGGCCTCGGCCAGGGTTTCCGGCGCCAGCGCGCTCCAGTATATCCAGCCGCCAAAGGGATCATTCAGGGGCATTCCGTCCAGCGTGACCAGCACCCGGCCCGCTGCATTGGCGCCAATGCCGCGCATGGTCAGACCCTGCGTGGTGGGATGGGCGCTATAGCTGTCCGCCCGGCGGAACAGGCCGACCCCCGGCACACGGCCCAGCACCCGATCCAGCCGCCCCAGCGGAGCGCTCTCCGGCGACAGGCGCACCACGCTTTGGCCCGCATCCGCCACCGGCAGGCGACGGGCGGTCACGGTCAGCGTTTCCAGCGCGGTAGACTCAGCCGCCACCCCGCTGCCGACGCACCAGATCAGCGCCCACAGCGCCGCCGGAATTGTTGAAATGGGTGCGGACATATGTGGCAAGCGCGGCAATCTCATCATCCGTCAACTGTTTGAAAGCGGGCATTTCATTATTGAACTGGCTGTTTTCCACCGCCGCGCTGCCCCGCAGGATCAGCGCCACCACGGCCCCCTTGTCCCCGTTGGCGCGGGGGCTGTCGATCAGGGCGGGCTGCATCATGGGCACCCCGCCGCCATCGACCATATGGCAACTGGCACAGTGGGTCCGGTACAGGGCTTCGCCGTCCGCCGCAAGGGCGCGCGCGGGCGCCAGAAGCGCCAGCAGTGCCATACCCGTCAGGCCAGCAAGACCACTCAGGCCGATCCGGCCAGCATCAATCCTGCGCATGGGTCACCCGCCAGATCCGGCCACCGGACATCAGGCTGGACACATACATGGCCCCGTCCGGCCCTTCCGTCAGCCCGGTGGGGCGATGCTCCGCCTGCCGGGGACTTGTCACCTTGTCTTCCCCGGCAAAGCCATCGGCAAAGGTCACCCAATCGCCGGTGACTGTGCCGTCGGCATCCATGGGCACATAAACGATCCGGTAGCCTTCCTGAACCGGCGACCGGTTCCAGGACCCGTGAAAGGCGATGAAGGCGCCCGTGCGCCAGCCATCCGGCCAGGCACCGGTCTGCCGGAACAGCAGGCCATTGGGCGCCCAGTGCCCCGGAAAGCCCAGCAACGGTTTTTTGCCATGATCGCTGACCGTATCGCCGTCGCCGCCATATTCCGGCATCACCATGCGGCTGCCCTTGCGGTGGTCGTAATAGCTGAACGGCCAGCCCAGATCGTCGCCCCGGTCCACGCGGTGGAATTCCTCCGCCGGCAGTTCGGCGCTTTCCGCCACGCTGTAGATGTCGGGGAAGAACTGATGCAACTGATCCCGGCCATGCTGCACCAGATACAGACCATCCGCCTGATGGTTCCATTCCAGCGCCACGGCATTGCGGTGGCCGGTGGAATGGCGCACCGCATCATCGGGGAAGGTCTGATCGTCCCCATCCGGGTTCAGCATCCACACGCTGGCCTGTAGCTCCAGATCCGGGCAGGGGCGCGCGCCCGGCGAGCCCTTCACGCGGGTTTCCGTCATGCAGGCATTGCTGGGCGCGCCCACATTCACATACAGCATCCCCTCGCCGTCAAAGGCGAGCGACTTGGCCGCGTGCGCCCGCTGTTCGGGAAAGCCATCCATCACCACCGTGCCCGCACCCGAAGGCACCGGGCCGTCCGCCAGCGAAAAGCGCACGATGCTGGTGTCATCCCCGTAATAGAGCGCGCCATCATGCAGGCGCATACCGGTGCCGGACAGGCCAGGCGCGAAATATTCGGTGCGGTCGGCCTTGCCGTCGCCGTCCGTGTCCTTCAGGGCCACGGCACCGAAACCATCCTCCGTGGGGCGCATCAGCGCCGCATAGACCCAGCCGTCAGCGGATACCGCCATGTGCCGGGCGCGGCCAATGCCATCGGCGAACACGGTGGCCTCAAAGCCGGGCGCCAGCCGAACGCCGGTATCGGGGTTCCGCGCTGCATCGTCCGGCACCCCGGAAACCTGTGCCTGAACCCCGGTCAGGCCGATGCCCGCGCCCATAATGGCGGCGAGCGCGCCTTTGATCCCGTTTTTCATCCGTGTCATACCCCTCTCCCTTGATCCGACTTGCCCGGTGATCCCGCCGCCGATCCCAAAGCCCGCGGCGCACACCTGTTGTTTCTAGCTAACCCGCATACCCTTGTCTGGCAAGCGGCCAGCCCCATATGGGCCGGAAAGCCCTTCTTCACCGTCAGGAGCCCCCCGCCATGCCCGAAGACCAATCGCCCATGACGGCCCCGGCCCCGGCCAGCCGCGATGCCTATCATCTGCTGACCACGCGCCGCTCGGTCAAGACGCGGGACATGACCGGCCCCGGCCCGGATCGGGCGGATGTGGAAAAGATACTGACCGCCGCCACCCGCGTGCCCGACCATGGCAAGCTGACGCCGTGGCGCTTTCATGCCTTTATCGGCGACGACCGGCAGCAACTGGCCGACCTGCTTCACGACGCCATGATGGCCGAGGAAGGGTCCGAGCGCAAAGCCCGCGCCATGGCGGATTATGCCTTGCAGACCCCGGCGGTGGTGCTGGCCATATCCACGCCCAGCATGGAAAAGCCCATCCCCGCATGGGAACAGCACCTGTCCATGGGGGCCGCCTGCCAGACCCTGCTGATTGCCGCGCACAGTCTGGGCTTTGTGGGGCAATGGCTCACCGGCTGGGCGGCCACCAGCCCCACCGTGGCCGCGAAGCTGGGCCTTGGCGGGATGGACCGGATCGCGGGTTATCTTTTCCTTGGCTCGCCGCCGGACACACCCCCCACGGAACGGGAGCGCCCGGCGCTTGAAGACGTGGCCACCTTCGGCCTGCCCCACACCAGCCACGGAGCCTGACCCCATGCCCTTCGGATCGGCATACCGCCCCGACCCCGCCTTTCTCCGGCTTGGTGACGGGTTTGCCGACCCGGTGACGGCGGCGGATTTTCCGGCGCACATTCTGCGCTATCGCAATGACGGCGCCGCCACACAAATAGGGCTGGACACCCTGTCGGATGCGGAATGGACCCGCCATCTGGCGGGCTTCGAGCCCCTGCCCGACAATCTGCCAGAGCCGCTGGCCATGCGCTATCACGGCCATCAGTTCCGCAGCTACAACCCGGACCTGGGCGATGGCCGGGGCTTTCTGTTCGCCCAGATGCGGGACCGGGCGGGTCGCCTGATGGATCTGGGCACCAAGGGGTCCGGCACCACGCCCTATAGCCGCTTCGGGGACGGGCGGCTCACCCTGAAGGGGGCGGTCAGGGAAATCCTCGCCGCCGAGATGCTGGAAAGCCTGGGCGCGCATGTATCCCGCGTGCTGTCGGTGGTGGAAACGGGCGAGCACCTGACCCGGCATGACGAGCCCTCCCCCACGCGCTCGGCGGTGATGGTGCGGCTCAATCACGGTCATATCCGCATCGGCACCTTTCAGCGCCACGCCTTTTTCAGCGAAACGGACAAGCTGGAAAAACTGGTGGACTTCAGCCTTGAAACCTATTTCGGCGAAACCCCGCAAGGCGACGCCGCCGCGCGCGCCTGCCGCCTTCTGGCGCTGGTGGCCGACCGGGTGGCCCATCAGGCGGCGGACCTGATGGCCACCGGCTTCGTGCACGGCGTGCTGAACACGGACAATATCAACATCACCGGCGAGATTTTCGATTTCGGCCCCTGGCGCTTCCTGCCCGAAATGAACCTGACCTTCACCGCCGCCTATTTCGACGAAACCGGGCTTTATGCCTTTGGCCGACAGGCGGACGCGCTGCACTGGAACATCTATCAGCTTGCGGGCGCGCTGGTGGACCTGGCCGGGGAAGACGCGCTGAAAGACGTGCTGGCCCCCTTCCCGAAAACCTATGTGGCGGCGCTGAAAAAGGCCCTGTTCCACCGGCTGGGGCTGAAGCCCTTTGGCACTGAGCGCGACGATGCGATGCTCGGTGCCCTCAACGATTTCATGATCGAGGGGAAAATCCCGTTCGAGCGATTCTTCTTCGACTGGTATGGCGGCGCCCTGTCCGCCGACCGGGCACAGCACAGCCCCATCGCGGACCAGTATGAAACGGATCGCTTCAAGGCGCTGGAACCGCACCTTCTGGCGGCGGAACCGAAACGCCGCGATGCGCTGGACCAGCCCTATTTCAACGCCACCGGCCCGGAAACCCTGCTGATCGACGAGGTGGAAGCGCTGTGGGCCGCCATCGACCGGGATGATGACTGGCAGCCCCTGAACCACAAGCTGGATCGCATCAGGGCCATGGGCGCAGCGCTCGGCCACCGCTAGGGGCCGCGCCGCGCCCACCGCTGGGCCAAGGGGTGCGGGACGCGCCCTCAGATGTCCGTTTGCGCCGCCGCACCATTGTCGCCCCCGGCGGCACGGAACAGGTCGCCAATCACCTGAAACGGCAGCCTGACGGAGCCCTTGCGGCCCGGATGGTGCACGACCGGGGCCAGCAGGGCCAGATCGCGGAAGGCTTCGGGAAAGTCGGCTTCCCCGGTTTCCATCATGTGCCGGAAGCGGCGGTCCACGTCCTCGAAGGTGGCGCGGTCCAGCCCGATCACCTGCGATTCCATGATGGCCGCCGCCGCCTGCCCCAGGGCGCAGGCGGTCACTTCCTGGCTGAAATCGGTGATTCTATCGCCGTCCAGCCTGGCGGCGGCGCGCATCCGGCTGCCGCAGATGCGGCTGGTGCGGCGGGCGGTCACATCCGGGTTCGCCAGCGGCGTCTGATGGCCAAGCCGGGTGGTCCAGCGCAGAATGTCTCTGGTGTAAAGCTCGCTCATGACAGACCGTCCGGGCTGAATGTGGGGCGTTCCTGCCTTCCTAGCTAGACGCTCGCGCGGTGTTTGCCAAGGTCCGCAAGGGGGCGCGGCACCAGAAATCCCGCCGACTTCTGATCCCCTTATGGGTGCTGGGCTTGATCCCGCCCCCTCTTGCGCCCCATATTGACGTTGACGACCCCGGCCTTAAATCCAGTTGTCGGCTGGCCGCGTAAGCACGCAATACATGCGCGGCCCCGGTAAAAGGCCGCCGGGTCGGAAACAGAAAGGACAGATGAATGGATGCCGTACTTGAAAGCGTCTCTGACGAGCTGGAACTGAAGGTATCCGGTGGTCGGGCCAGCAACCAACCGTCCCGCGAGGAAGCGGAAGCGGCTGTGCGTACCCTGATCCGCTGGGCCGGTGACAATCCCGACCGGGAAGGCTTGCAGGAAACCCCGAAGCGGGTGGCCAGGGCCTATGAAGAATTTTTCAGCGGCTATCATCAGGACCCCGAAGACATCCTGTCGCGCACCTTCGAAGAGGTGGGCGGCTATGATGACATGGTGGTGCTGCGGGATATTCAGGTGAACAGCCACTGCGAGCACCACATGGTGCCCATAGCGGGCCGGGCGCACATCGCCTATATGCCCGACGGGCGCGTGGTGGGCATATCCAAGCTGGCCCGCGTGATCGAGGTCTATGCCAAGCGCCTGCAAACACAGGAAACCATGACCGCCCAGATCGCCGATGCGGTGGAACGCTATCTCAAGCCCAAGGGCGTGGCCGTGGTGATCGATGCCACCCACCAGTGCATGACCTGCCGGGGCGTGAAAAACCCGGATGTGTACACCATCACCCGCCAGTTGCGCGGCTGCTTCCGCGAGGAGCGGACCGAGCGGCGCTTCTGGGATCTGGTGCGCAACCACCCCGCCAACAACCGGCCATGAGGAGCGGGCGATGACGGGCCCGCTGCCCCTTGCCCCGCGCGATGACCGGGCACAGGTGGAAACCGGCACTCTGCTGGCGCTGAAGTTCGATGACCGGGGGCTGATCCCGGTGGTCACCACCTGCGCGGATACCGGGCGGGTGCTGATGCAGGCATGGATGAACGATCAGGCCGTGGCCCGCACCATGGAAACGGGCGAGGCGCACTATTTCAGCCGCTCCCGCCAGAGCCTGTGGCACAAGGGCGCCACATCCGGCGAATATCAGACCGTGCATGACCTGCGGGTGGACTGCGATCAGGACGCGCTGTGGATGATCGTGACCCAGCATGGGGGCAAATGCTGCCATGTGGGCCACCCCACCTGCTTTTATCGCAGCCTGCCCATCGGCGCCGCGCCGGAAGACACACCGCCCCGCCTGACACCCGCCGGGGACTGATCCCATGCTGACGGAACTGGCCCATGCCCTGACCGCCCGCGCCGCACCGGGCGCGCGGCGGCTTGGGCTGGTGCGGGAAAGCGCCGCCATCACCGCCCGCGCCCGGCGGCTGACACAACAGTGGCACCCCCATCTGGCCGCCAGCAAGGCCGCGATCCAGACCTTTCTGACCCGACAGGCGGGCACCGGCCCGCTGCTGATCTGGGGCGCCGGGGCGGGCCACGACCTGCCCTTTGATGCCCTCGCCCGCTGGCCGGATCGGGTGGTGCTGGCGGATGCGGTGCTGCCCCTGTCGCTGCGGCGCCGGGCCGGGCGCTGGCCGCATATGCGGCTGCATTGCGGCGATGCCACGGGGTTGCTTGGCACCTATGCCGCCCTGCCGGACGGCGCCGCCATCACCGTGCCGGACCCGGCGCCCCTGCTGGCACCCATCAGGGATATGCCGCCCCCCGGTGCCGTGATCAGCCTGAACCTGCTGTCCCAGCTTCCGCGCCCCTTTGTGGGTGCGCCGCCGCACGACTCCGCCGCATCGGCACTGGCCCGTGCGCTGATCAGGGCCCATCTGGCGGCATTGGCAGCCCTGCCCGCGCTCGTCATTTCCGACGTACGGCTTCACCAGGGCACCGCGAACAAGGCCGTGGACACCATTCCGCCGGACCTGCACCCCCCTGCCCCGCAGGGGCGAATAACCCCCCATGCCTCATGTCAGACATGGGACTGGGCATTGGCGCCCCCCGGCGACACCACGGGGCCGGAACGCCTGACCGTGATGGCCTGGCGCCCCATGGAGGGGCCTGATCATGAGGCGCCCGATCATGGGGCGAAAGCAAACCGGATGGCAGGCGCCACCGTATCAGGAACAGGATAAGTTGAAACAGACAAGGCGCCACGGGGCACGGCCACCCCCACGGCCACCCCTGCGGCGACCCCAAGGCCCGGAGACAGACCCCCGCATGACCCATGACCCCGGCATCGCCCCAGCCCGCGACCGCCTGTCCATCCTGCGGCTGATCGCCTATGCCGCGCCCAGTTTCCCGATCGCGGCGGGCCTGCTGGCGCTTCAGGTCTATGTGCCCACCTATTTCGGCGAAAGCACGCCATTGACGCTGGCCACCATCGGCACGGTGCTGCTGGCCGCCCGGCTGTGGGACATGGTGACCGATCCGCTGATCGGCTGGCTGAGCGACCGCACGCCGCGCCATCTGGGCCGTCGGCGCGTCTGGGTTCTTGCGGGCGCGCCGCTGCTGCTGCTTGCCGCCTTCAAGCTGTTCCTGCCACCCGTGGACCCCGGCTGGGGCTATCTGCTGGTCTGGACGGTGCTGATCTATCTGGCGGGCACCATGCTGGTGGTGCCGCTCTATGCCTGGGGCTCGGAACTGACCGGGGACTATCACGAACGCAGCCGCCTTTCCGGCGCGCGGGTCATTACCGGGCTGACCGCCGTGCTGGTCACGCTGTCCCTGCCCGTGGTTCTGGACGGCGCCAGCCGAACCGCGCTCGGCCCGGCGCTCAATGCCACCGCCTGGCTGGTGGCGGGCACGCTGGTGGCGGCGCTGGCATTGCTGATCTGGCAGGTGCCGGATCGGGGCGGCACACCCACCCGGCGCGAGGGGCCGTTTGGCGCCCTGATGGCCGTGCTGCGGGTCGGCCCGGCGCGGCGCCTGCTGATCGCCTTCACCCTGAATGCCACCGCCAATGCCATCCCGGCCACGCTGTTCCTGATGTTCGCGGGCCGGGTGCTGGAGGGCGGCGACAAGGTGGGGGTGTGGCTGTTCCTCTATTTCGCCTGCGCCGCCGCCGGAGTACCGCTATGGGTCTGGCTGTCGGCCCGGATCGGCAAACATCGAAGCTGGGCGGCGGGGCTGGTGATCGCGTCCCTCAGCTTTGTCTGGGTGCCCTTTCTGGGGCCGGGCGACCATCTTTTCTATCTGCTGATCGTCGTCATATCCGGCTTTGCCACCGGCGCGGACCTGGCCATGCCGTCAGCGCTTCAGGCCGATATCGTGGACTGGGACGCCGCCGACACCGGCCAGGCCCGGCCGGGGCAGTTCTTCGCGCTGTGGGGCATGGCCTCAAAGCTGGCCTTCGCGCTGGCCGTGGGGATCACCTTCCCCCTGCTGGATCTGGCCGGTTTCGATGCCGGCGCGGACGACAACAGCGCCTTTTCCAAGCTGGTGCTGGCGCTTCTGTACGGCGTGGCGCCGGTGATCCTGAAGGGAATCACGCTGGCGCTGATCATACGCTATCCGCTGACCCGCGCCGTGCATGAAGCCAACCGCGCCCGGCTCGCCGCGCGCGTCCGCTGATGGCCGCGCTGCGCTTGTCGCACCCCGACCGGGCGCCTATAGTCACCCCCCACAGGCCATCGCCAACGCGGTGGCGACCATAGCCGAAAAGGGGGAAGTTTCATGGACATTGTCCAGATCCCTGTCCTGCGGGACAATTACGTCTATCTCATCCATGACGCGGCAAGCGGTGAAACGGCTGTGGTGGACCCCGCCGTGGCCGAGCCGGTGGAAGAGGCGCTGAACGCCCGCGGCTGGGCCCTGACACAGATCATCAACACCCATCATCACTGGGATCATACCGGCGCCAATGAGACCCTGAAAGGCCGGTATGGCGCGCGCGTCACCGGCCCCGCGGGGGAGCGGGACCGCATTCCCGGCATCGACGTGGCGGTGGCCGGGGGCGACCATATCCATGTGGGCGACAGGGAAGCCCTGGTGATTGATGTACCGGGCCATACCAGCGGCCATATCGCCTATCATTTCGCATCCGAAAAGGCCCTGTTCTGCGGCGACACCCTGTTCGCCATGGGCTGTGGCCGCCTGTTCGAGGGCACGCCGGACCAGATGTGGCGGTCGCTGACCCGGCTGATGGATCTGCCCGATGACACGCGCGCCTATTGCGCCCATGAATACACGCTGGCCAATGGTACCTTCGCGCTGAGCGTGGAACCGGACAATGACGCGCTCAGGCGCCGCATGGAGGCGGTGAAAGCCCTGCGGGAGGCGGGCAAACCCACCATACCCACCACCATCGGGGAAGAAAAGGACACCAACCCCTTTCTGCGCCCCATGAGCCCTGAGATTCAACAGGAAGTGGGGCTGACCGGCGCGGCGCTGACCAAAGTGTTCGCCGAGGTGCGCCACCGCAAGGACACGTTCTGACCGGGCCGCGGGCACCCGTTCCATGCCCGCACCGACAACAAGGGGGGAGAATGACCATGACCACACACGCATCCACCGGCCTTCGGGCCGGCCGCGCCCTATTGCTGGCGCTGCCGCTGACCCTGTTACTGGGCGCCTGCGGCAATGGGGACGGCAACAGCGAAAAGGACCAGACCGGCATGAAGACCGAGACCGCCGCCAGGGGCGAAAGCCAGAACACGGACCCGCACCGCTGGCTGGAAGAGGTGGAGGGCGAAAAGGCCCTTCAATGGGCCGAGGCGCGCAATGACGAAAGCCTGCCCGTGCTCACCGGCCACCCGGATTTCGAGGACATGCGCCAACGGGCGCTGGACGTGTACAACGCCGAGGACAAGATCGCCTATGGCAGCCTGCTGGGCGGCCAGGTGCACAATTTCTGGCAGGATTCGGAGCATGTGCGCGGCATATGGCGCATGACGGACCTGGCCGACTACAAATCCGACAGCCCGCAATGGCAAACCGTGCTGGACCTGGACGCCCTGGCCGAGCAGGAAGGCGAGAACTGGGTCTATAAAGGCCGCTCCTGCCTGCCGCCGGATCACACACGCTGCCTGGTGCAGTTGTCCCGCGGCGGCGCCGACGCCGTGGTGGTGCGGGAGTTTGACGTGGCGGAACGCGCCTTTGTGGAAAACGGCTTCAAGACACCCGAATCCAAGCAATGGTCCACCTGGCAGGATGAAGACACCCTTCTGATCGCCACCGATTTTGGCGACGGCACCATGAATGAAAGCGGCTATCCCCGGCAGGTTCGGCGGTGGCAGCGCGGCACCCCGCTTGCAGATGCGGAACTGGTGCTGGAAGGCAGCGAAAAGGTGGTCTTCAACTTCCCCTTCAGCCATAGGGGGCCGGATCACAGCTATAGCGGCGTCATTCAGGGGCCGGATTTCTTCACCGAGATCATTCATCTGATGGGGCCGGATGGCCTGCAACAGCTCGACCTGCCCCGCGCCATCAATTTCCAGGGCTTTCTGGGCGACCGGATCATCCTTCAGATGCGCAAGGACTGGCCCACGGATAGCGGCGCCAGCCCCGCGCCCGCCGGGTCGCTGGTAGCCCTGTCCGTGGCGGATGCCCGCGCCGGGCGCGCGGCCAGCGGGCTTGAGGTGATCCTGGCCCCCCGCGACCGCCAGAGCATTGACAGCGTATCCATTGGCCGGGACCGGCTGTTCATCGCCATGCTGGACAATGTGAAGGGCCGCCTTGTCACCGCCGCGCCGGGCAGCGACGGCTGGGCGCTGACCGAACGGGATATTGGCGACAATGGCAGCGTGGACATCGTTTCCACCGATGGCTGGAGCGACAACGCCCTGATCAATTTCCAGAGCTTCCTGACACCGGACACGCTGTTTCTGATGGCGAACGGCGCCGAGCCGGAAGCAATCAGGCGCCTGCCCGCCCGCTTCGACACGGATGGCCTGATCACGGAACAGAAAACCGCCACATCGAAGGATGGCACGGAAATACCCTATTTCGTGATACGGCCCAAGGATGCCCCCATGGACGGCAGCACGCCCACCATGCTCTATGGCTATGGCGGCTTTGAAATCGCGCTGACCCCCAGCTATTTCGGCGGCTTCCCCATGCTGTGGGTGGAGCGGGGCGGCGCCTATGTGGTGGCCAATATCCGCGGCGGCGGCGAGTTCGGGCCCGCCTGGCACCAGGCGGCGCTGAAGGAAAACCGCCAGCGCGCCTATGACGATTTCATCGCCGTGGGCGAGCATCTGGCGGAAACCGGCCTGACCAGCCCCAGGCATCTGGGCATTTTCGGCGGCAGCAATGGCGGGCTGCTGACCGGCGTGATGCTGACACAGCGCCCGGACCTGTGGAACGGCGTGATCATCGGCGTGCCTTTGCTGGACATGCTGCGCTATGACAAGCTGCTGGCGGGCGCAAGCTGGGTCGGCGAATATGGCGACCCGGACATCCCGAAGGAACGGGCCTGGATCGCACAATATTCGCCCTATCAGAACCTGAAGGCGGAAGCCGACTATCCCGAACCTTTCGTGTTCACCTCCACCCGCGATGACCGGGTGCACCCCGGCCATGCCCGCAAGTTCGTGGCGCGAATGCGGGAAATGGGGCATGACGTGCTCTATTACGAAAACACGGAAGGCGGCCATGCGGCGTCGGCCAATCTGAAGCAGCGGGCCTTCAATGCGGCGCTGATGACCAGCTATGCGCTGCAAAAACTGCACGGCAATGGCAACACCGGCGCGGCCGAGGACTGAACCGACCACGCCATAAGCGATTGCTGGGCGGGTGGCACGGCGCCGCCCGCCCACGTCTGGCCACCCATGAGCAGGCGCATCAGGCCAATCTGATTGCACCATACCGCACAATATTGGAAAATTTTTCCAATGCGATCCGGTTTCCCCGCAAACACGCCCCGATGGCCCCACCACCGCGCGGGGCCGGGGATAAAAAATTTCTAACCCCTGCAATAATTCTTATCGTTTGTGACAGCGCGCGCGGATGCGTACCTGATGTGTCATGGCGGCCTGCCACAAGGGCACCCCGCGCCCGACCGGGCCCGCCGCGAAGACATCGGCCATTGGAGCGCGCCATGAGCACCATTCCCATATTCCTGACCGCCGAAAAGCATCATGTGCTGATCGTGGGCACGGGCGACGAGGCCCGCGCCAAGCTGGCCCTGATGAGCGAGACGGACGCGGCCATCACCGTTGTGGGCCCCGGCGTGCGCGATGCGCTGGCCGAAGCGGGGCTGACCCCGGACGGCCTGGGGCATGACCGCCTGCATCTGGTGGACCGCCCCTTCCACGCGGATGACCTGTCGGGCAAGACGCTGGTTTACATCGCCACCGGGGATGACCTGTCGGAAGAGCGCATCCGGCGACAGGCCCAGGAACGGGGCCTGCCGGTCAATGTGGTGGACAAGCCCGCCAAATCCAATTTCATCACCCCGGCACAGTTCCGCCGGGGCCCCTTGCGGGTGGCGTTTTCCTCTGGCGGGGTGGCGCCTGTGTTCGTGCGCCGCCTGCGCGCCCTGCTGGAGCGGATCGTTCCCCGCTCGCTGGGCGTTCTGGCCGAAGCGGCGGGCGACGTGCGCGGCGATGTGAAGCGCCTGATCCCCGACGGCACCCGTCGTCGCCTGTTCTGGGACAGCCTGTTCGATCGGGCGGGCGATCATGACGGCCTGACCCCCCGGCAGGCCCGTGATGCGATTCTGGAGGCCGCCCGCGCCCATGGCCGGGCGGGCAGCGACGGCATCGTGCAACTGGTGGGCGCCGGGCCGGGCGACCCGGAGCTGATCACGCTGAAGGCGCACCGCGCGCTGCAACAGGCGGATGTGGTGGTCTATGACCGGCTGGTGAGCCGGGATGTGCTGTCACTGGCACGCCGGGATGCGGAGCTGCTCTATGCGGGCAAGCGCGAAGGCGAACACGGCATCGGCCAGCACGGCATCAACCAGCTCATGCTGGACCATGCCCATGCGGGCAAGCGCGTGGTGCGGCTCAAGGGCGGCGACCCGCTCACCTTCAGTCGCGCGGGGGAAGAGCTGGCCGCCCTCAGGGGCCGGGGTGTCAGCGTGGAGATCATCCCCGGCATCACGGCGCTGGCCGGAATCGCCGCCAGCAGCCAGATTCCCCTGACGGATCGGGACCATGCCTCCAGCGTGACCCTGGCCACCGGGCGGCTGAAAGACGGCAGTATGCGGGAATGGGCCGACCTGGCGGGCGAAGGCCGCACGCTGGCGGTTTATATGGGCGTGCGCTCCGCCAATGCCATTGCCGACGGGCTCATACGCCACGGCGTGCCCGCCGCCACACCGGTGGCGGTGGTGGAAAACGGCACGCGGGCGAACGAACGGCGGCTCTACGGCCAACTGGACGGGCTGGGCGCCCTGGTGGCGCGGGAAGCGGTGCAAAGCCCCGCCCTGCTGATCATCGGGGACGTGGTGCAGGTGGCCCGTGACTGGCCGGGCCTGGACCATCTGGTGCGGGATGCCGCGCTGGCCGCCACCGGCTGATCCACGGCCTGCGAACACCCGGAACATCAAGCAACGAGGACGTTGTCATGGCGAAGAAAATCAAGGGCCCGCAAATGGTCATGGCCAACCGGCTGACAGACGGGCGGGCTGTCTTTTTCACCGGTCAGGGCTGGTCGCCGGACTACCGCGAAGCGGCCCTTGCGCCGGACGAAACCGCGATCCAGCCGATACTGGAAGCCGCCACCGCCTTTGAGGCCGCCAACAAGGTGATCGATGTGCTGCCAATCGAGGCGGAAAGCACCGAGCCCGGCGCGGCCCCGAAACATATCCAGCGCCGCCTGCAAACCCTGGGCCCCACGGTACGCCGGGATCTGGGCTATCAGGCGGAAGGGTTCGATGCCTGAGATTAAACGCCTGCGATTCGACGCCTGAGACCGGCGCGAGCCCGGCAAGCGAGATTTTGACAAGGAGGGCGCCATGTACGCCTATGACCCGTTCGATCATGACATGGTCCAGACCCGCGTGGCGGAATTCCGCGACCAGGTGGACCGCCGCCTGAAAGGCGAACTGACCGAGGAAGAGTTCAGGCCGCTAAGGCTGATGAACGGCCTGTATCTGCAAATGCACGCCTATATGCTGCGGGTGGCCATTCCCTATGGCACGCTGTCATCGGGCCAGATGCGCCAGCTTGCCTATATCGCCCGGCGCTATGACAAGGGCTATGGCCATTTCACCACACGCCAGAACATTCAGTACAACTGGCCCAAACTGGTGGAGGTGCCGGACCTGCTGATGGACCTGGCCAAGGTGGAAATGCACGCCTTCCAGACCAGCGGCAACTGCATCCGCAATGTCTCCACGGACCAGTTCGCGGGCGCCGCGGCGGACGAGATCGCCGACCCCCGCCCCTATGCGGAACTGATCCGGCAATGGTCCACCCTGCACCCGGAATTTTCCTTTCTGCCGCGCAAGTTCAAGATCGCGCTGACCGCCGCGCCGAAAGACCGGGCGGCGGTGAAATGGCACGATATCGGCCTGATCCTGAAGCGGAACGAAGCGGGCGAGCTGGGCTTTGAAGTGCTGGCGGGCGGCGGCATGGGGCGCACCCCGGTGATCGCCAAGACCGTGCGGAACTTCCTGCCGGAAGCGGACCTGATCAGCTATCTGGATGCCATGCTGCGGGTCTATAACGAGGAAGGCAACCGCCAGAACAAGTTCAAGGCGCGCATCAAGATTCTGCTGGAAACACTGGGGGCGGAGGAATACGCCCGCAAGGTGGAAGCGGAATGGCAGGCCATTCGCCATCATCCCATCGATGTGCCGGAAGACGAGATCACCCGCATCAAGCGCTTCTTCACCCTGCCGCCGCTGGAAACCGGGCCGCTGGAGGATGCGGGCGTGGAAGAGCGCCGCAGGGCGGATTTCACCTTTGACCGCTTCGTGCGCCACAACACCCTGGCCCACAAAGTGCCCGGCCATGTGAATGTGACCATCTCGCTCAAGCCGCATGGCGGCATTCCGGGCGATGCCACGGACAGCCAGATGGAAGCCGTGGCGGACATGGCCGACCGCTGGAGCCAGGGCGAGATTCGCGTCAGCCATGAACAGAACCTGATCCTGCCCCATGTGCCCCTGAGCGCGCTGTCGGCGCTGTACGACGCTCTCGCCGAACAGGGGTTCGCCAGCCCCAATGCGGGCCTGCTGACCGACATGATCGCCTGCCCGGGGCTGGATTATTGCAGCTTGGCCAATGCCCGGTCCATCCCCGTGGCACAACGCATCGCCGAACGCTTTGACGACATGGCCCGGCTGGAGGAAATCGGCCCGCTGAAGCTGAAAATCTCCGGCTGCATCAATAGCTGCGGCCACCACCATGCGGGCCATATCGGCATTCTGGGCGTGGATCGCAAAGGCGAGGAAATGTACCAGATTCTGCTGGGCGGCAGCGGCGCGGAGGACGCCAGCAAGGCCGAGATTCTGGGCCGTGGCTTCACCTATGACGACATCGTCGATGCGGTGGAGCGCACCGTCACCTGTTATCTGGGCGAGCGGAACGAAGACGAGACCTTTCTGGAAACCTATCGCCGGCTTGGCCCGGCACCCTTCAAGGAGGCGGTCTATGGCACTGCTTAGTCTGAGCGGCATCGCCGTCGAGCCGCTGGAAACCGTGACTGAGGCCGAGGACGTGGCCGAAGGCGCGCGCGTGGCCGTGCCGCTGGCCGCTTTCGAGGACAACCCCGATGCCTTTCTGGCGCGGGCTGGCCGGATCGGCCTGATCGTGGAGACGGACACGGACTTCCACCGGCTGGAAGCGCCGATCGCCCATGACAAGGTGAAGCTGGTGCTGGTGCATTTCCCCGGCTTCGCGGACGGGCGCGGCTTTTCGCTGGCCGTGCGGCTGCGCAAGGATCTGGGCTTTCGCGGCGAAATCCGGGCGGTGGGCCATGTGATCCCCGATCAGGCGCAGTTCCTGCTGCGCGCCGGATTCGACAGCGTGGAAGCGGCACCGGAACGCGAAGAAGCCTTCCGCCGCGCCGTGGACCGCTATCAGGCCTTTTACCAGAGCGATTATACGGGCGGCACGGCCATTGCCCGCCACCGCCACAACAGCGCCGCTCCCGGAGCGCGGGAGGTATCATGACCGCCGCGGCCAAACATCTGGCCCGGAAAGATGGCTTCAATGCGGAGTCGGAGGCGCTGGCCATGGAATGGCGCTTCGGCACCGCGTCACCGGAACAGGTGATCGCGGCGGCGCGCGATCGCTGGGAGGACCGGTTTGCCCTGGTTTCCAGCTTCGGCACCGAGTCCGCCGTGCTGCTGCATATCGCGGCCTCCGTCTCGAAGGAACTTCCGGTCCTGTTTCTGGACACGCTGAAGCTGTTTCCCGAAACCCGCGCCTATCGCGATGCGCTGGTGGACCGGCTGGGCCTGGTTGATGTGCGGGATATCAGCCCCGCGCCCGCCGATCTGGACCGGGACGACCCCGGCGGCGATCTGTGGCGGACCAACACCAATCGCTGCTGCTTTATCCGCAAGGTGAAGCCGCTCAATGAAACATTGGGGGATTTCCGGGCCTGGGCCAATGGCCGCAAACGCTATCAGGGCGGGCGGCGCAGCACGCTGGCTCATTTCGAGGCCGCCGATGGCCGGGTCAAGGTGAACCCGCTGGCTCACTGGCGCCGGGAGGATGTGCAGGCCTATCTGGATTTTCACGACCTGCCCCGCCACCCGCTGGAGGCGCAGGGTTTCCCGTCCGTGGGCTGCACCCATTGCACGGATCGGGTCAGGAACGGCGAACACAGCCGGGCCGGGCGCTGGCGCGGCCAGCAAAAGAGCGAATGCGGCATTCACCTGTCCTATGCCCGCAATGAGGAACTGGCCGGGCCCGGCACCTGAACCATGGGCAAGCCAGCCTGCCCCGCCATGGTTGGCAAGAGCGCCCCTCCGGCCCTATGGTGATTCAAGGTTCAGCCCTTGATCTGGTTTTGACAAAGATTGGTTTTGACAATGAAACGATCCCTGCTGCCGCTCAATGCCCTGCGTGCCTTCGATGCCGCCGCGCGCCATATGAGCTTCAAGAAGGCGGCCGAGGATCTCAGCGTCACCCCCGCCGCCATTTCCCAGCAGATCCGCAGTCTTGAGGAATTTCTGGGCGTGGAACTGTTCAAGCGCACCAACCGGTCCCTGGTGCTGACCGAGGTGGCGCAACTGGCGCTGGCGCCGCTCAAGGAAGCCTTCGAGAAGATGGAGGAAAGCGTCGGCATCCTGACGGAAAACCGCAATGCCAAGCAACTCCGCGTATCGGTCTATCCCAGCTTTGCCAGCAAGTGGCTGGTGCCACGGCTCGCCAGCTATTACGAAACCCGCCCCGATGCGGTGGTGAAAATCTCCGCCACCATGGCGCTGACCGACTTCGCACAGGACGATGTGGACCTGGCCATCCGCTATGGCGGCGGCAACTATCCCGGCCTGTATGTGGAGGAAGTGCTGCGCGAGACCGTGTTCCCCGTTTGCGCGCCGGACCTGGCCCGCGACATTCACAGGCCCGAAGACCTGCTCACCTTCACCCATATCCATGATGATTCCCTGAGCGACGACGACAGCGCGCCCACCTGGTCCATGTGGCTGAAAGCCGCCGGTGTGGCGGAACGGGAAGGCCAGCCGGCGCTGCATTTCAACACCCATTCGCTGGCCGTGGAGGCCGCCGCCGCCGGGCGCGGCGTGGCGCTGGCCCGCTCCGCCATCGCGGAGGAGGACATCAAGGCCGGGCGGCTGGTCAAGCCGCTGGGGGAGGCGGTGCCGGTGGACTTCGCCAATTATGTGGTGGCGCCCAAGGAAAACCTGAAGAATGAGCGCGTGCAGGACTTCATCAAATGGCTGAAGGACGAAATCCGCCTGTTCGAAGAAGGCATCACCAAGGACTGATCCGCCCCCCGGAACGCCACCCTGAACGCCACACCCCGGCGTGATGGGGGTCGCGCCCTTTAAGGCCGGGCGGGGGCGATACCCCCGCCCGGCTGGCGGGTTTGTCAGTGCGCCCCGTACAGGGTGCCATAGGCGCCGCTGAACGCCTTTGAGAAAAAGAGCGCGTTAAAGAACATGCGCTGCGAACCGAAATAAGTGGCCCGGAACAGCGGATTGTCGGCGAACAGGATCAATGAGCCCCGGCCCTTGCGCTGGGCCGTCACGGCGGGCGTGCCCGCGATCCGGGACAGCCGCTCGTCGGAGGCATAGCCGGACGTAAGCGGCTCGTCGCCATAGACCGCCACGCGGGCGTAGGGGTCATCCGGCACCGGCAGGGTGAAGGTGCTGTTCCGGTTGGTGGCCACCCGGCCCCGCACCAGGCCGAAGCCGATGGGGTGAGTGATGTCCACCCTGCTGTCGAACACCGCCCCGCCGATCACATGCTCGGCGTCCCGCACGGCCTTGTCCTCATAGGCAAGGCGCGGCGCGGTGCCATTGGCGCCATTCGATCCACCGTCATCCGACCCTTCGTCGTCATCCGTCAGATGCTCCAGCGCCCATTCGGCGCCTTCGCTGTGGGCCACCACCGTGCCGCCGTCATGCATCCAGTCCCGGATGCGGCGGGTCACGTCCTCCCCGAAGGACAGGCCGCGCCCGCCCACCACGATCAGATGGGTGTAATCGGCCCAGCGCACCTCATCCAGCCGGTCAGCGCCCACCTTCACCAGCGGGTGCCCCAGCCGCACATCCAGCGCGTGCCAGACCTCCCCCGCGTCATAGGGGGAGACACCATCCCCCACCACCAGAAGCGGCTTGATCGGCTTCAGATCCGCCACGCTGTTGCGCCCGCCCAGATCGCCGCCGGGCTGGCGCGTGCGCCCGCTGACGACGGCATGAACGCGGATGCCGTCCGTCTCCGCGATGGTGGCGATTACCTCATGCAGCCGGTCGGGGGTCACCGTCTGGTCTTCCAGCGGCACGATCAGCGCGCCCCGATCAAGGCGCACCGCCCCCGCTTCGGTTTCCACCATGATCTGGCGCAGCGCCATGCGCACATGGATGTCCGCCCGGTGCAACCGCACAAGCGCCCGCGGGGCCAGGTCGTCGTCCCAACTCATCACATAGGCATAAGGGGTGGGCTTTGGCGCGGCCACGCTGCGCGTGGGGTTGGCCAGCATATCGGCGCTCGCCACCTCGCCCAGCTTGCCCTTCAGGCGTTCCCTGACCATGCCATGGTCCAGATTGTAGGCCAGCGGCAGGGTCCAGCCGGACACGTCATAAAAGATGTTTTCCGGGAAGTCGGTGATCCGCATGGTCACCGCCTTGGCCATCAGATATTGCGGCTGGTCATAGGGGATCACATAGCTGCCCGCCTCGAAGCGGCGGCCATCGTCTGTCTTCACGGGCTCGCTCAGCCGATGGACACGCACCCCGTGCCGCCCCATCAGATCGATAAAGCGGGCCAGGCGCGTGGGATTTTCCGGCGCGCGAAAGGCAACGCCCCTGATCTTGTCATCGCCCGCCTGTTCAGCCGCCTTTTGGAAAAAGGCCGCCTGATAGGCGTGCAGCCGCTGCCGCATACTGGCCGCCCCGCGAATGGTGGAAAGCGAGGTCAGATAGTGCTTGCGCACATTGTCCGCATAGGTTTTCAGGCCCTGATCGCTGTCGCGGGCAATCCCCATCTGGCCCCCGGCCTCAAACAGGATGCCAAGCCCGCCATTCACCTGCGGATAGGTGGAGCCTTTGCCGATATAGAAATTGTCGAAGCCTTCCTCGGAGAAATAAAGCCGATCCGCCGCGTCCAGCGCGTCGGCATGAAAATCCGCCATGTCATGCAGCAGCTTGCGGCCCTGATCCGGGATCAGCGGATATTTCCGCGCCGGAACGCCGGGGTGGAAATAATAGGTGGAATTCGGCCCCATTTCGTGGAAATCGGCGGATACATGGGGTTTCCACTTGTGCCATGCGCTGAGCCAGGCCCGGCTTTCCGGCTGGGTCTGCAACAGCCACTGGCGGTTCAGATCGAACCAGTAATGATTGGTGCGCCCGCCCGGCCAGCGGGCATTGTGCACCTCGTCCGCGGGGTCGGTGGCCGTTATCTTCGACATCCGGCTGGTCACCCAGGCGGCGCGGCGGGCATGGCCGTCCGGGTTGAAGATGGCGGTGATCAGAATAACGCTGTTGTCCAGCGTCGCGGTGATCCGCTCCCCCTGCGCCGCGGCCAGATGATACAGCGTGGGAATGGCGGCATCCATGCCGCTCGCCTCGGCGCCGTGCACCCCATAATTCAGCCATGTGACCACGGGCAGATCGTCAGACGCCTGATCCGCGCTTGCCGGATCGGTGCGCTTGAGATGATTGGCGCGGATCGTGTCCAGCCGGGCGCGATTGTCCGGTGAGGTGACGGTGATGAACAGGATGGGGCGGTTCTCGTGGCTGTAGCCGATGGTCTCCACCGACAGCCGGTCACTCGCCTTTCCCAGCGCCCGGATATAGCGCACCATCAGATCGTGCCGCACGGGCTGGCTGCCCAGTTCATGGCCCAGCACGCTTTCCGGCGTGGGAATGGCGGATTCATAGGTGGTGTCCGCCTCCAGGAAATAATCCAGCGGGGCCGCCCGGCCCGCCGTACCGGCCCCAATCATCATCACCAGAAGCGCCAGCGCCGCCGACAGCCGTTTCACAATCGCCGTCATTCAATCATCCCCCTTTTGCGTGGTCTTTACCAGTCGGGCCGCATCGATCGGCTGAAACCGGTCCAGCGTGCCCGCCCGATCCGGCATGGGATATTTCAGCCCGCTGCCGCAATTGAACAGAACCGTATCCGCATCCGGCGCCAGAAGGCCCCGGTCCACGGCCATGTCATAGGCCGCCAGTGTGGCGGCCCCTTCCGGGCAGAGCAACAACCCGGCCTTCACCCCGGCACGGGCGCGGGCGGATTCGATGGCGGCATCGCTCACCGCCAGGGCCGCGCCGCCGCTTTCGCGCACCGCGTCCAGAATCAGGAAATCCCCCACCGCCACCGGCACGCGAATCCCGGCGGCGAAGGTGTGGGCATCCTGCCAC
Organism: Yunchengibacter salinarum; assembly: GCF_037658235.1. NCBI lineage: Bacteria > Pseudomonadati > Pseudomonadota > Alphaproteobacteria > Kordiimonadales > Kordiimonadaceae > Yunchengibacter > Yunchengibacter salinarum. The sequence continues at coordinate 149,434 of NZ_JBBJLN010000005.1, forward strand.
AGGGGCGCGTGGCGGTCACCCGCCTCATAGGCGCGCACGATGGGCGCACACCCTTGTGCCTGCACCGCGAACATGCGCGGGCGGTGCGCGCCAATCCAGCCCAGTCGCTCCATCTCGTCGAAAGCCTTCCACATGCCGATCAGGCCGGTGCCGCCACCGGTGGGGTAGAAAATCGCATCGGGCAGCCGCCAGCCGCGCTGCGCCGCCAGTTCCAGCCCCATGGTCTTCTTGCCCTCGATGCGATAGGGCTCTTTCAATGTGGACAGATCGAACCAGCCCGCCGCCGCCTTGCCATCGCCGACAATCTTGCCGCAATCATTGATCAGGCCGTTCACACGCCACACATGGCCGCCTTGCAGGGCGATTTCGCGCACATTGGCTTCCGGCGTGTCTTCGGGGCAGAAAATATAGCTTTCAAGCCCGCCCCGACTGGCATAGGCGGCCAGTGCCGCCCCCGCATTGCCATTGGTGGGCATGGCCAGCCGCTCAAGGCCCAGTTCCCTGGCCATGGATACCGCCACACCCAGCCCCCGCGCCTTGAAGCTGCCGGTGGGCAGGCGGCCTTCATCCTTGACCGCCACCAGGCCACCGGGGGCCGCCAGTTCAGGGGTTTCAATGAGCGGCGTATCCATCTCGCCCAGTCGGATGAGATTGGCGCTGTCCTGAAGCGGCAGCAATTCGCGCCATTTCCAGAAGCCGCCGGGGCGCGCCGCGATGGCATCCCGGTCCAGCGTATCGGCCAGCCGGGCCAGATCATACCGCACCAGCAGGGGGCGCCCGGCGGCGGACAGGCCGTGTACCTGGCCTGGGGCATAGCCCTGTTCACCGGTCAGGCTGCATTCCAGCGTGGTCACGGGGCCGCCCGTCAGGCGCGCGATCTCGGCCATATGTCCCCCTTCCGGCCTTGTGGTCGACCACGACAACGTGACCTGCCCGCGCGCCGGGATCAAGGGGGTGTACGCGGCAACGGCCCGTCAGGGGCCCGTCAGGTAAGCTGAATGGGCAGGGGAAAGGCAAAAAAGGCCAGGATAAAGGCGGCTCTGCCGGCCTTGTCGGCCAGCGGCAGGTCCAGCACATCCAGGGGAACGGTGCGCCCTTCCCCCATGGTGACCTGCCCCACGCCATGGCCCAGCACGCCATCTTCCACAAGGGCGGCGATATGATCCTTGCGGGTTTCATCGGGCAGAAAGTCCAGCGAACTGTAGCGGGTGCCGGGCCTGATCCGCCCGCAAAAGGCGGTGCGCACGTCCTCCCCCGCCAGGCGGCAGGTGCAATCGGTGGCGCATTCGGTCACTTCGCTCAGCAGAACGGAGCTGTGCCAGCCGCGCAGATCCCGGAACCTCATGTCCTCCCGGTACGGCATCTGCCGGTCCCCCCGCAAATGCTTCCACCAGGCCAGAACGGGCTGAAACGCGCCCGGCAGACCGTGGCTCTCCTCCGGGAAGAAACGGCGCACGGCCAGCGATGTCCCCACGGGACTGGACAAAGGGCCGGGCTGATCGCCAGCCGTCAACGGATTTGTGGAGCCTGTCATACTACGCCATACCACTTTTCAATTACCGTACTCGTGCAGGCGCAGCTTAGTCGGGGGTAATGAACATTTCCTTAAGTCCACCGCCAGGAAAACTTGAACCTGGGGAAGCGGCCTGATTAACTATGGCCACGCCCGGACAAGGGGCGGGCCGCAAGCGAACCGAACAGGGAATGGGCAAGACGGATTGGCCGCCAATGCGGGAAAGCACGGATATCTGCCCGCTCTGTGACAGGCCCCTGGGCCGCAGGCGGGAAGCACACCATCTGATCCCGAAGGCCCGTGGCGGCACGGAAACCGTCTGGCTTCATCCGATCTGCCACCGCAAGATCCATTCCCTGTTCGACAATGCCACGCTGGCCCGCACCCATCACCGGCTGGATACCCTGCGCCAGGACGGGGACATCGCCGCCTTCACACGCTGGCTCAGGGGAAAACCGCCCGACTTCCACCGCCGCACGGCACCCCGGCGCGGTGGCAGGCGGGGTTGATGAACGGACACCACATCACGGGGCACACAACGACGGCAGGGTACACAACACGGCAAGCGGAGTATGCAGGCTATGAACGGGCCACGGAAAAGCACCACACCCACCGACGGCGGAAACGCCCCCATCACCCCGCCACCGGAAACACCGGATCAATGGGCCGGGGCGGGCGAAACCGTCAGCCTGCACGGCCACCAGGTGTTTTTCCGGGACATTCCCGCCAAAGACGCCGCCGAATGCGATGACAGCGCCAGCGGAAGCGGGGACTCAGACGCCGCGGAGCCCGGCAGCGGGGCCACGATCTGCCTGCACGGCTTTCCCACCAGCTCGTTCGACTGGGTGTGGCTGTGCGATGCGCTCAGCGCCCATGACCGGCTGATCCTGCCCGACCTGCTGGATTATGGCCGCAGCACCACCCAGCACGGCAAGGCGGCCAGCATCATGGCACAGGCGGATATGGTCACGGCGCTCGCCGAGCATCTGGGGCTGACGGAAATTCGCCTGCTGGCCCATGATGTGGGCGATACGGTGGCGCAGGAACTGCTGGCCCGGCAACTGGAAAAAAGCCTGCCCTTCCGCATCACCCGCTGCCTGTTCCTGAACGGTGGCATCGTGCCCGAACTGCACCGCCCGCGCCGGGCGCAAAAGCTGCTGGCCAGCCCGCTGGGCGGGCTTGTGGCCCGCCTGATGGCGGCGGATCGGTTCAAGAAAGCCTTTGCCGCTGTGTTTTCGAAAAAGCATCAGCCGGATGCGGCCCTGCTGGACCTGTTCTGGGACGAAATCATGGGCAAACAGGGCCGCCCGGCGCTGGCCCGGCGCATCCGCTACATGGCGGAACGCAAGGCGTATGAAAGCCGCTGGGTGGGGGCGCTGAAGGGCACCACGGTGCCGCTGATGATGATCAACGGGCTGGATGATCCGGTATCCGGCGTGCACATGGCGGATGTGCTGTCCATCCGGGTGCCGGACATGAAAGTGGAAAGGCTGGCGGGTGTTGGCCACTATCCGCAAGTGGAAGCGCCCGACCAGGTGGCACCGCTCGCCATCGGCTTCCTGTTCGCCGATCGTAAAGGGGCCGGGCCTGACAAAAAGGGTACGGGCGCGGGCAAAAAGGAAAGCAAGGCGCGGAAATCCGGCGGTGAAAGGCCCGACGCGTGACCCCACCCCTGTCGCCGGTCGTCCGGCCCCGTCTTGCCAGCCTGCTGATCATCGCCGCCACCGCCACCGCGCTCAGCGCCGTGGACCTGGTATTGCCCGCCGTCCCCGCCCTGCCGGACCTGATGCAGACCAGCACGGCGCGCGCACAGTGGATCATGGCCGCCTTCGTGGCCGGGGCCACGCTGGGGCTGCCGCTGTTCGGCGCCCTGTCGGCCCGGCTGGGGCGGCGGCGCCTGTTCATCGCCGCGCTGGCCGCCTTTGCCGTCATATCGCTGGCGGGCGGGCTGGTGAATGATATTGATGGCCTGATCGCCGTGCGTTTCGCACAGGGGCTGGCATCCAGCGGCCCGGCGGTGCTGGCGCCGGGGCTGATCCGGTCCCTGTTCAGCGATGCGGGCGCCATACGCGCGCTGTCGCTCATGGGCAGCGTGGAAGCCCTGATCCCCGGCTTTGCGCCCTTGCTGGGCGCCTGGCTGTTCCAGCATTTTTCATGGCCCGCCGCCTTCTGGCTGACCGGCGCGGTGGCACTGGCCCTGACCGGAGTGGCGCTGGGCTGGCGCGGCCTGTTGCCGCGCGTGGGCACCGGCCAGAGCGCCAGCGGCAAAGGCGGCTATGGCCCGCTGCTGCGCAACCCCCGCTTCCTGCGCTATGCCAGCGGCCACACATTGGTGCTGGCCGCATTGCTCACCTTTGTTTTCAGCGCGCCCGCCGTGATGGTGCGCGCCATGGGCGGCACCATTGGCGACTTTATCCTGATGCAGATGATCGGCGTGACCACCTTCATCCTGGCCGCCAATGGCGCCGGTTGGCTGGTGGCCCGCACCGGTGCCGAGGCGATGATCCGCGCCGGCACACTGGTGGCCGCGCTGGGCGGCACGGCCCTTTTGGGCTATGCCCTTGCCGGGCGCGGCGACGCGGGCGACCTGAAATATCTGTTCTGGCTGCTCAATGCGGGGCTTGGTCTGCGGGTGGGGCCGGGCTTCGTGGCGGCGCTCAGGGCCACCGGCGGCGATGATGACCGGGGGTCGGCGCTGATCCTGCTGTCGGTCACCGGCATCGCCGCGCTGATGACCGCCGCCATCGCGCCCTTTGTGGAACGCGGCCTGCTGCCGCTTACCGCCGTGGTGGCGGGGCTGGCATGGCTGGCCGTTGTGCTGCTATACAGCCTGCCCGGCCATGCGGACAGAGAGGGCGAACCATGAACCCACATCCCCGGCGCAGCACGCGCCTGACCCCCGGTATTGCCTATGTGGACGGGCGCTATGTGCCGGTGTCGCGGGCGGGGGTCTCGATCGAGGATCGCGGCTATCAGTTCGCCGACGGCGTTTATGAAGGCATCGCCCTGCGCCGGGGCCGCCTGGTGGACCTGGAGGCGCATCTGGATCGGCTGGACCGGTCGCTGGCCGAACTGGCCATTCCCGCGCCCATGGCCCGTGGCCCGCTGCGACAGGTTCTGCAACAGGTGGTGCGGCGCAATCGCCACCGGGACGGCTTTGTTTACGTGCAGGTCACCCGCACCGCCGCCAGCCGGGACCACAAATACCCCGACGATCTCCGGCCCGTGCTGGTGGTCACGGTCAAGCGGCTGAATTTCGATGCGGTGGCCGCCCGCGCCCGCAAGGGTGTGGCCGCCGTGACCGCGCCGGACCAGCGCTGGGCGCGCTGCGATATCAAGTCCATCTCGCTGCTGCCCAATGTGATGGCCAAACAGCAGGCGGCGGAAGCCGGCGCCTTTGAGGCAGTGATGGTGGATGCGGGCGGCACCATCAGCGAAGGCAGCAGCACCAATATCTGGCTGGTGGACGCGGGCGGCACCCTGCGCACCCGCCCCCTCAGCGCCAACATATTGTGCGGCATCACCCGGCAGGTGGTGCTGAAACTGGCGGATCAGGCGGGCCTGCCCGTGGTGGAGGACGGCTTCACCCCGGCAGAGGCCCGCGCGGGCCGGGAACTGTTTCTGACCAGCACCACCAGCGCCGTGACCCCCATCGTGTCGCTGGACGGGACCCCCATCGCCGCCGGCCGGCCCGGCCCCGTGGCGCTGGACCTTCTCGCGCGGTATATGGATCATATGGACACGTCCTGACCCACCCCTTTCAGGCGCTGCGTGCGGCCATTCCCGGAACGGCCATTCCCGGCATGATCAGTCCGCATCCTTGAGGGCCAGAAATTCCGCCGCGCCGTGCAGGGCGGGATAGTCTTCCTCGATCAGGAAAGTGGGCATGGCTTCCATCAGGGGGCGCATCCGGCCCTTGTCCTCGAACCGGGCGCGAAAGTCCGATTTCAGGAAGGTGTCCTTCATGCGGGGCAATATGCCACCGCCCAGATAAACGCCGCCATAGGCCCCCATCAACAGGGCCACATCGCCCGCGAAAGAACCCAGGGTGGCCGAGAATATTTTCAGGGTCTCCACCGCCAGCGGATCGGTGCCATCCTGCCCCGCCTGCGAAATGTCAGCGGCGGTATTCAGGGGCGCGGACACCCCGTCCAGCCGGGCGAGCGCCTGATAGACCGATTCGATCCCCATGCCGGAAAGCAGACGCTCCACCGATACGCGGCCACCCACCATGCCTTCCAGCACGGCCAGCAGATCCCGTTCGCGGGCGTTCAGGGGGGCGAAGGCGATATGGCCGCCCTCACCCGATATCAGGGCCCAGTTTTCATGGCCGAACGGTGTCAGCGCCGCCAGGCCGAGCCCGGTGCCCGGCCCCAGCGCCACCAGCGTCCGGCGCGGGCGGGGGCCGCCATTGCCCACCGGGCACAGAGCTTCATCCGGCATGGGCGGCACGGCATAGGCCATGGCCGCCCAGTCATTCAGCAGGTCCAGCGAGCGGAAGCCCATGCGCTTTCGCACCGCCGAGCAGGAAAAGGACCAGTGGGCATTGGTCAGGGAAAAATGGTCGCCGTAAACCGGCCCGGCCACCGCCACGCAGGCCCGATCCACCCCGGAAACGCCCTGCCCGTCCAGATAGGCGCGCATGGCATCTTCCAGTGTGGGGAAGTCCGCTACCGGCAATGTGCGCGGGCTGTGGATCGCGTCGCTGTCCACATCGGCAAGGGCAAAGCGGGCATTGGTGCCGCCAATATCCCCCACCAGATTGACCCCGCCATTGATCCTGCCTGTCTCCATGCTCTCACTTCCACGCTTTTCACCGCCGCGGGCGGCACAAAACATGACCGCTCGGTCAAACCATGGGTGCAAACGATTGCACCCCCGTTCCATCTGGCTTAGTATCCGGCCCGCTGGCCCCGCACGGGGGCGGCAGCCAGCCATGGGGTGGTTTGGCACAGCCGGACGAGGGAGGCAACCCGGCTTGTGGGTTCGTATCTGCCGATCGGGGGAAGGGCGCCCCCGCGGCCCAACGCGGAGGGGGGCGTGTGACACAGGATCAGGGAACATCGAAACCACGCACACTGGCCGACCTGGCCAGACTGGCGGACGTATCCGAGGCCACGGTCAGCCGCGCCCTGAGCGACAGCCCGCTGGTCAATGCACGGACCAAGCGGCGCATTCGCGCGCTGGCGGACGAAGTGGGCTTTCATGTCAACACAAGCGCCCGCAATCTGAGGCTGAAGCGCACCCAGACGGTGGCGGTCATCATCCTGAAGGACGAGGATACCGGCCAGCCCATCTCCGACCCGTTCATGCTGGAAATGCTCGGTGGTCTGGCGGAGGAACTGGGCCAGGAAGGCTATAACATGCTGCTGTCCACCGCGCTGATCGCGGATCAGGACTGGAACAGCTATTTCCTTCAGACCAAGCGGGCGGACGGCCTGATCATCGTGGGTCAGGGCGCGCGGGACAACCGGCTGAAAGCCCTGGCCGCAGAGGGAACGCCCTTCGTGGTCTGGGGCGCGCAACTGCCCGATGCCAATTACGCCACCGTGGGGACGGACAATGCCCTGGGCGCCAGCAAGGCCATGACACACCTGCTGGATGTGGGGCGCCGCCGCATCCTGTTTCTCGGCTCCATCGAACACCCGGAAATCGAGCTGCGCTATCGCGGGGCACAGCGGGCCATGGCCGAGGCGCTCAAGGTGGGCATTGATGCCCAGCTTACGCAGACGCCCGCATCCTTCACCATCGAATCCGGCTATCGGACGGTCAAGGCGCTGCTGAGCAAGGAAACATTCGGATTTGACGGCATTCTGGCCGCCAGTGACGCCATCGCCATGGGGGCGATCCGCGCGCTGGAATCGGCGGGTCACAAGATACCGCGCGATATTTCCGTGGTGGGCTATGACGATGTGCCCATGGCGCGCTACTTCAACCCCACCCTGACCACGGTACGCCAGAACATGGCGGAAGGGGCACACGCCCTGGTCACGGTATTGCTGGAAATCCTGCAGGGCCGTCCGGCCCGGTCGGTGCTGCTGGATGGTCGGCTCGTGGTACGCGGAAGCTGTGGCGGCGAACCCACGCAGGAAGACGCCGAAGAAGACCTGCGCGGGGGAAGCAGGGGAATCAGCCGATAAACCGGCCCGGCGGGCACCCACAGAGCCCCCGCAGAGGCGCCCGCAAGGCGGTGCCCTGTCAGGCGGGGCTGTAGTCCGCCAGGTCAAAGGCGGTCATGGCGGGGATCACATAGTCCGCCTCGGCCAGGATATGGGCGGACCCCACGCCCAGCGCCGTCATGCCCGCGCGCTTGATGGCCGTCACGCCGGAAGCGGCATCCTCCACCCCCAGGCAATGGGCGGGGTCCAGGCCGAGCGCCTCCGCATTGGCCAGAAAGATATCCGGCGCCGGCTTGCTGTTGGCCACCTTCGCGGCGTCACCCATCACATCGAACCGATGCGAAATGCCCAGCGCCCGCACCACGGTGGCCGCATTGCGGCTGGCGCTGGCCAGGCCGATGGCGCACCCGGCGGCCCTGATCTGATCGAACGCCGCCGCCACGCCGGGCAGCAGGTCATCCGGCCCCAGGGCGGTGATCAGATCCTGATAATGAGCATTCTTTTCAGCGGCGAGGCGATCCTTTTCCGCCTCATCCAGCGCAATGCCGCCCTTTTTCAGGATTTCTTCAAGCGATTCCCGGCGCCCAAGGCCCTTCAGGGCTTCGTTGTCCTGCGCCTCGAAGGACACACCCAACTGGTGGGCCAGCCTCTGCCAGGCCAGAAAATGATAATGGGCGGTATCGGTGATGACGCCGTCCAGATCGAAAATAACGGCTTTGAATGCGGTGTCTGCCATGGCCTCGATACATGTTTCGGGTTGCAACCAGCGTCCTGTCTAAGCGCTGGGCGGCGCGGATGCAATCGCTTGTGCCCGAAACCGCACCTCAAGGCATCGTGATTGGGCGCCGCGCGCCAGACTTGTCATGATGACGGCGATCCGACAGCAACTGCTTCGCAATAAAAGGACGAACCGATGAAGATGATCAAGATTTTGACTGTATCGCTGGCCCTTCTGGGCCTGGCCACCAGCGCCAGCCTGGCGGATGGCCCCACCGCATCCGTCGCCGTGGGCGGCTATGACCTGGTGTCCTATTTCAAGGCAGATGAGCCCCGGCGCGGCAACGGCCACAACGCCGTGACCCACGACGGGACCACCTATCTGTTCGCCAATGCGGAAAACGCCGAAACCTTCAAGCAGAACCCCGACAAATATCTGCCCGCCTTTGGCGGTTATTGCGCCATGGGCATGGCCATGGGCAAGAAGCTGCATGTGGACCCGCTGGCCTACAAGATCGTTGACGGGCAGCTTTACCTGAATCTGGACAAGAAGGTTCAGGGCATGTGGGAAAAGAACCTGGACATGAACCTGGAAAAAGCCCGCACCAACTGGGACAAGATGACCAATTCCTGATTGTTGCGGCCTTTGAAACCGCGGTCGGCATACGTGCCGGCCGCCCTTCACATCCCCGTGAGTGCTTGTTGGCGCTCTTGGGGATAAAGGTTTAGGCTCCCTGCCATCATGGGCGATTTTCGCCCCAAACAAGGGAGACACCCCAATGACCGCTATCCGCACGCTGATCGCGGGCCTCGCACTGGCCCTGTTCACCTTTTCCGCCCATGCGGGGGATGCCCCGAAAGGCAGCACCGTGGCCGTCTGGGGCTATGACCTGGTGTCCTATCATCAGGAAGGCGGCCCGAAACGGGGCACCGGCAATCATGTGGTGGTGCATGACGGCAAGAACTATCTCTTTGCCACGGAAGAAAACGCCGACACATTCAAGGCTGACCCGGAAAAATACCTGCCGGCCTATGACGGCTACTGCGCCTATGGCATCGCCATGGGTCACAAGGTGATCGCCGATCCCACGGTCTATGACATCGTGGACGGCAAGCTGTACCTGAACCTGAACGATCGCGTTCAAAACATGTGGAATTCCGACCTGATGGACCTTCAAAAGCGCGCCGAAAGCGAGTGGTCCGACATGCCAAAGAATGACGCGGGCGCTGACTGATCGCCTCCCTGAATTCCGTGTTCCGCCCGGCCTCTTCGGGGGCCGGGCCCTTTACGGCGCCGCCTTTCAGCCCCACATGAGTCCTGCCATCCCGTGCGGCGGCCCGGATGAACGGGCCCCTCGCGGCAAACGGACAAGACGAAAGGAGGGCGCCATGAGCCATCATCAGCATGATCCGGGCCAGAAGGATCTGTCCCCGGCGGGCGCGCTCCGGGCCGCCCTGAAGCGCTATGATGCGCCGCAGGCCATTGTGGACGACACGGCCCTTTCCCATGACGACAAGGTGGCCCTGCTGCGCATCTGGGAATATGATGCGCGGGAATTGTCCGTGGCCTCGGAAGAAGGCATGAACCACCCCGGCCAGGGCAATGATCTGACAGACGTGACCGCGGCACTTCATGCGCTTGGCGAGACCGCATCCAGCATCAGCGGCCCGCCTTTCAAGCAGGGCGGCTAACCCCCCCGCTGTCCGACGCAGGTACGGATGACCCCGCCTTTACCCCGGCAGGCCCCTGAAGGGCGAAGGGCCGCGACCATCAGATGAAGTCCGCATCCTCGTCACACACATCCGCCGCCGAAACGGGCAGGTAGACCCGCATGGTGGTGCCGTGGCCGCGCACGCTCTCGATATCAAGCCGCCCGCCCTGCGCCTCCGCCAGCCCCTTGGCCAGTGTCAGCCCAAGCCCAAGCCCCTGTTCCTGGCTTTGCAGCACATTGGCGCCGCGCCAGAAAGGGGCGGTGGCCTGCCGAACCTGCTCCCGCGCCATGCCCTGGCCCTCATCCGTGATGGCGATGGCGTGAAACTGCTCCCCCCGTTCCAGACCCACCGTGACGGTGCTGCCGTCGCGGCTGAATTTCACCGCATTGCTCAACAGATTATTGACGATCTGGGCAACCCCCGTGGGGTCGGCATAAACCGTCACCGGCTCTGACGGCAAACGGCTTGCAAACCTGTGATGGCGCGCATCCGGCTGCATCCGGTAGGCGCGCACGATGTCCTGCAACAGGGCCGCCAGATCTATTTCCACCTGTGCCACCGGCGGCCCTTTCGCGCGGGACAACCCGGCCACATCCACAATGCTGTTGATCAGCGAAAGAAGGTGGCGCGCCTGGGTCAGCACAATATCCATCACTTCCCGCTGCTCGTCAGACAGGGCGCCATACTGGCCCTTGTCCAGCAGGTCGGCAAAACCGAGAATGGCATTGAGCGGCGTGCGCAATTCATGGCTGACCGTGGCCAGGAACTGGGTCTTGGCGGCGCTCGCCTCCTCGGCGCGGCGGGCTTCGCGCTGTAATTTCTGGCTGATTTCCAGCAATTCGATATTGCGGTTTTCCAGTTCCTCCCGGTCACGAATGATGGTCAGCACCATTGTGGCCCCGCCCAGTTCCATCTTTTTCAGCATGATCGCCACGGGCTGCCGCTGTCCGTCGGCGCGCACGGCGCTCACCTGCCGCATCATGGCCATCATGTGCGCCCGCTCCCCCGGCTGCACCATGAAATGCTCGGCCAGCGCGGCATGGTGTTCCCGAAAATCCGCCGGCACCAAGGTTTCCACCGACGTGCCCACCAGGTCCGACGGCTCATAGCCCAGCAGGGTGCGCACGCCCGGATTGGCCTCAACAATGGTGCGGTTTTCATCCACCAGTATCAGGCCGTCCGGCGTGGTCTCGAACAGGCGGCGAAACCGCACTTCGCTGCGTTCACGTTCCCGCCTGGCGTGCAGATGGTCGGTAATGTCCTCGCCAACGCCCTGAACGCGCACCAGCCGGCCTTCGGCATCGAAAAAGCCCCGATTGGTCCAGCGCACGGTGCGCAGGCGGCCTTCCGCATCCCGGTGCTGCTGCTCCAGCACGACGGTTGCGGCATCCGGCTCAAGACGCGCGAGCGCCGCCCGCGCATCCTCCATCGCCGCCGCATCCGACAGCATGTCGGACCAGCGGCGGCCCAGCACATCGCCCAGTTCAAGGCCGAAAAATTCCAGCGTGACACGATTGCAGAAAAGGATGCCGGTATCCGGCCCGTAATGCACCACCGGAAAAGGGTGATCGTCCAGAAGGCCGCGATAGAAAGCCTCTCCCGCCGATCGACTGCGTGCCTGTTCCAGCGTGTGGGTGATGTCCTGCACGGAAAAGACCATTTCCCGCAGCCGGTCCCCTTCCCAGGCGAAGGGGGCGCCATTGATGCTCAGAAACCGCCGCCTGCCATCGGGCCAGACAATGGCATGGCGGATATCATGAACCGCTTCCCCCGTCGCCATCACGCGGCGGAACGGCAGGTCTTCATCCGGCATGGGGCCGCCATCCAGCGCCGTGATATGCCATTCGGGATCGTTATAGCCACGCCGGGTCAGGCTGTCCCGCGTCAGCCCGTACAATGCCTCCGCCGCCGGATTGGCGTAGATGATGGCACCCGCGGCGTCCACAATGGTGATGGCGGAAACACTCGTTTCCATCACCACGTCCACACGCTTCTGATCCTGCATTGACCGGCTGACCCCGCAGATATGAAACACGAATCACACGCCAGAACGGGATCATAGGAAAGATCACACCGGGCGCAACCATCAAGGATGAAAGGTGCGGCTCCGGTCAGCCGGTGACCGCCACCGTCTGGTCGATGGCGCCGAACAGGCTGTTGCCCGCCGGGTCCAGCATCTCGATGCGGATACGGTCGCCAAAGGCCATGAAGGGCGTTTTCGCCTCGCCGGTCTCGATGGTCTCGATCATGCGGATTTCGGCGATACAGCTATAGCCCGCGCCACCCGCATCCACCGGCTTGCCCGCGCCGCCATGCAGCTTGTTGGATACCGTGCCCGACCCGATGATGGTTCCCGCCGTCAGCGGGCGGGTTCTGGCCGCATGGGCGATCAGGCGGCCAAAATCGAAGGTCATGTCCACGCCCGCGTCGGGCTTGCCGAACAGGCGGCCATTATAGGTGGACAGAAGCGGCAGGTGCAGCTTGCCGCCATGCCAAGCATCGCCCAGCGCGTCGGGACTGACCGCCACCGGGGAAAAGGCGCTCGACGGCTTGCTCTGGAAAAACCCGAAACCCTTGGCCAGTTCGCCGGGAATCAGGCCACGCAGGGACACATCGTTCACCAGCATCACCAGCTTGATGTGATCGCGCGCCTTTACCGGATCGGCCCCCATGGGCACGTCATCGGTGATCACCGCCACCTCGGCTTCGAAATCCACGCCCCAGCCCTCGGTCTGCGGCAGGGTGACGGGATCATGCGGCGCCAGAAAACTGTCCGACCCGCCCTGATACATCAGCGGATCATCCCAGAAACTTTCCGGCATCTCGGCCCCGCGCGCCTTGCGAACCAGTTCCACATGATTCACATAGGCGCTACCGTCCGCCCATTGATAGGCCCGCGGCAGGGGGCTGTGACAGTCCGCCTCGTCGAACGGCTCGCCTTTGGTGGCGCCACTGTCCAGACTTTCCGACAGCGCGCGCAGCCGTGGCAGCACACTGGCCCAGTCATCCAGCGCCGCTTGCAGGGTGGGCGCGATATCCGCCGCGCTCGCCATGCGCGTCAGGTCGCTGCTCACCGCCACCAGCCGGCCATCGCGGCCCTCTTTCAGGCTTGCCAGTTTCATCACACTCCCCCTTCAAAATTGCTGTTCGTATCCACACGCCCATGCCCCGGCGGGCTCAGTCCAGCGCGCCGGGAAACGATCCCTCACCATGCATCCAGGCCGCATGGCGCGGTGCCTTCTTGGTGCGCGACCATTCTTCCAGCATGTCTTCGGCAACCCGTTTCAGTTCCTCTTCCATACCAGGCCGCGCCGTCTGGGCCGCCAGTTCGATACGGTGGCCATTGGGATCGAAGAAATAGATCGACTGGAAAATGGTGTGATCCGTCAACCCCACCACCTCGATCCCGTCCGCTTCCAGCCGGGCCTTGGCCTTTTTCAGCGTGTCCACGCTGTCCACCTCGAAGGCGATATGCTGCACCCATTCGGGCGTGTTGCGGTCCCGGTCCATGTCCGGCTGGGTGGGCAATTCGAAAAAGGCCAGAATATTGCCCCGCCCCGCGTCCAGGAACACATGCATATACGGGTCCGGCTCACCGGTGGACGGCACCTTGTCCTCGGCAATGGCGACGGTGAAATCCATGTCCAGATAGTGCCGGTAAAAGTCCACCGTCTCCTTGGCGTCCCGGCAGCGATAGGCCACATGGTGAATGCCCTTCAGCATGGCATGGCTCCTTTCTCTTTCTGTGTGCGTTCAGGCGGCACGCAGCCTCGCGCAAACGTGCGCGGGGCGTGGTCGCGCCCTGGTTCAACATCAAGACCCTGCATAAATTCAGGCACCCTTTCCCGATGCGCCGTCATGCTGCCCTCTCGCGTTCAGGCGGCACGCAGCCTCGCGCAAACGTGCGCGGGGCGTGGTCACGCCCTGGTTCAACATCAAGACCCTGCATAAATTCGGGCACCCTTTCCTGATGCGCCGTCATGCTGCCCTCCCGCGTTCAGGCGGCACGCAGCCTCGCGCAAACGTGCGCGGCGGGCCTAATCCTGCAACTGGTCCCAAACCTCGCGGTCGCGCTCCGCCGTCCAGATGCGGGGCCAGTCCACGCCGTCGAATTCATCCCACAGGCGCTGCACGTCAAAGGGCAGGCAGTGTTCGAAGATCGGCCACGCCCCGAATTTGGGCGCCAACCGGGCATGGGTCTTGTCGAACGCTTCCTTCAGCGTGCCGCCCGCCTTGTGCACGGCGCCCACTTCCTCGATCATGCCGGTCAGAAAGCCACGGGTCTGCTCGATGGCCTTGTCCACCGCATCACGGCCCCTGACCACCGCGCCGCGGCCGCCGATCAGTGCCTCGGCCTGATAGCTCTTGATCCGGTTCAGCGTATCGGCGGCCCATTCCATGTGAAAGGCATCGCCGGTATAAAGCGCTGCTTCGGCTTCCACCAGATCACCGGCGAACAGAATCTTGTGCCGGGGCAGCCAGGCGATGATATCCCCCGCCGTATGGCCGCGCCCGCAATGTTCCAGCACCAGATCCCCCCGGTCACCGCCAAGCGGCAGGGTCAGCCGGTCGTTGAAGGTGATGTCGGGATGGGTCAGGCCGGGGATTTCCTCCGGCTGGCGGAACAGGCGCGGCATCCGGCCATACTCACTGTCCCAGTCCTCTTTGCCCCGCTCGTCCACCAGAAAGCGGGTCATGTCGTGGGCGATGATGCTGTCGGCCTCGAAAGCGCTGGCGCCCAGCACCCGCACCGCATGATAATGGGACAACACCAGATAGCGCACCGGCTTGTCCGTATGCTGGCGAAGCTGTGCCAGCCAGTCGCGCGCGGCGCTGGGCGTGGCGCGGGCCTCGAAGGCGATCAGATGATCTTCCGCCTCGATGGCGCCCACATTGGGGTCGCCCTCCGCGGTCAGGGCATAAACCCCGTCCGCCAGCACTTCCAGGGTTTCGGTCTTTTCCGTCAGGTCCGCTGATGAGGCGAATGGCTTGGTCATGATGGTTCCCCTTTCAAGGCATCGGATGCGATATGATCCACCGGGTCCGCCACACTGTGGCCCATGGTCCGGCGCACCAGGGCGGTGGCCTCGGCGATCACGTCGCCGTCGCCGATATGGTTGGCCAGCGTCAGGATCAGCCGGGCATTGGCCGCATGGCTTTCCGCCTCGCTCATGTCCCGGTGCATGTCGATGATCAGATTATAGACCCGATCCGGGTCTTCCGGGCGTGTGGTTTGCGCCAATTGGCTCATGGATGTCCTCCCCTTGTCAGGCTGCCGCCACGCGCGCATCGCGGCCCAGCGCCTGATCCCGCGCGGCGCGCACGGCCCCCGCATCGAAGCTGCGCATCCGGGCGGCCACATGCTGGTCCGGGCGGATCAGATAACAACTGCCGTCACGGGCATCATAGCGCCGGGCCAGCAGCCCCTTTTCATCCGCCAGAACGGGGATCGCGCCGCCGTCCGGGTGATCGTCGCTGATCACCAGCGGCTGAACCGGCACGGGGCTGTCCGCCATCAGGGCGCTCAACGCCTCGTAATCCGCCTTGTCCAGCACCCCGTCCGCCTTGAACAGCAGCAGGTGGAACCGGTCGCCCAGATGGTCCAGCAACCAGCCGTCCCCGTCCCGCGCGCGCACCGGCCCGTCCAGCGCCACCGTGCCGGGCGCGCAGGGGCTGTGGAACTCCCCCGCGTCGGGCGTGTTCAGCGGGCTTTCGGGATACGGCACCGGCGTGGACAGCCGGCCCGAATTCACATAGGCGCGGGCAAAGGGCTCGGTGCGGGCCAGTTCCAGCACGCTGTCCCGGAACAGCCGGGAAATATCGCTTTTCGGCGTAATGAAATCGGTGGATCGGGTGGAATTGAGAATATTGATCCGGGCCGCGTGCTGGCGTTCCGCATCATAGCTGGCCAGCAGGCTTTCGGGCGCGTCGCCGCGCACCACCAGCGCCAGCTTCCAGGCCAGATTGTCCGCGTCCTGAATGCCGCTGTTCGCCCCGCGCGCGCCGAAGGGGGAGACCAGATGGGCACTGTCCCCGGCAAAGATGACGCGCCCGTCCACCATGCGATCCACCTTGCGGCAATTGAAGGTATAGACGCTGATCCATTCATATTCAAAATCGATCCCGTCCCCCAGCATGGCGCGGATGCGCGGTGTCACATTTTCCGGTTTGACCACCGCGTCCCGGTCGATATCCCAGCCGAGTTGAAAATCGATCCGCCACACATCGTCCGGCTGCTTGTGCAGCAGAACGCTCCGGCCCGGCGCGAAGGGCGGATCGAACCAGAAATGCCGCTCGCTGGGATAGGGGCGGGAGAATTTCACGTCCGCGATCAGGAAGTTGTCCTGAAAGGTCTCCCCCTCAAAGGGAATGCCGCGCATCTTGCGGATCGGACTGTGGCAGCCATCCGCCGCCACCAGCCAGCGGGCGCGCAGGCCATACGACCCGGCATGGGTCCGCACGTCAAGGCGCACGCCGTCCGCCTCGTCCATGACGGCGACCACTTCATTGCCCCAGCGCAGGTCCACCCGGTCATGGTCCTGCACCAGAGCCACATTGTAACCCTCGTTGTAATATTGCTGGATATTGATCATGCCGGGGAATTTCTGATCCTTCACCGGCAGCAGATCGAAGCTGTAAACCGGTTCCGGCGCGTCGCCGAAAAAGACCCGGCCCACATCCCAGCTCACGCCCTTATCCAGCATGGTTTCGCCAAAGCCCAACCGGTCCATCACCTCCAGCGTGCGCTTGGCATAGCAGATGGCGCGGGACCCGTCGGAAAGCTGGGTATCCCGGTCCAGCAGCACCACGCGCACGCCGTGGCGGGCCAGGTCCAGCGCCAGCGCCAGCCCCACCGGCCCGGCGCCCACAACGGCCACGTCGGTTTCTTCCGTCTCGCCCGCCGCCACGGCGGGCGGCACACTGGGCTCATATCTGGGTGGTACATACGGCATGGCCAAAGTCTCCCCCTCTTTTGCCAACGCTCTTGTCATACCCCAGCGGCGCGCGCCCGGCTGTCGTCGGAAAAAGGGACAGCGGCGCAAGGCCCCTCAACCGGCGCTGGCCGCCTTCAGGCACAGGGAAAACAGCTCGTTCTGGCTGGCGATGCCCAGCTTGTGATAGGCGCGCTTGCGATAGGTGGCCACGCTGGTGGGCGCAATGGCCAGGTCCAGCCCGATACCGGTGGTGGTATAGCCCAGCAGGATACGCTCGCACACCTGCCGTTCCCGGTCGGTGAGCCGGTCAAAGGGCGGGGCGTCCCGGCTGATCACATTGTGCACGATGGACTGCCGGTGCAGGTTTTCGCTGCCATTGTCCAGATGCACGTCGCCGCGCGCGCGGGCCAGCGTGTAATGCGCCGCCACCAGCGCCGTGGCCAGCGGCATCACCTGTTCCAGGGCGTGCATGTCCTCACTGGAATACGGCGCTGAACCGGACATGCGATAAAAGTTGCAATAGACCTGCCCATCTTCGATTCGCCCCACGCTGGCGGTCTTGTCGATCAGGCCGGTGCGGTCGAAGAAGTGGTTGCGATAGGCCGGGTCCATATCGTCCGGGCGGCGGTGGATCAGGGCGGCATAGTCCTGCCCGCCCATCTCGCGCAGGGCCTCGAAATTGGGGTCCTGATCGTGGAAGCGTTCCACATAGTCCCGCGCCAGCGCCTCCGCCCTTGCATCGGGCATGGTGCTGTGGGTGAAAAGGTGGCCCGCCTCCCCCTTTGGGGAATAGGTGAAGACGGCGCAGTGATCCACCGGCACCACGGCGGACAGAAAAGCCATCAGCCTGTCCTCGAACGCGGGGGTGCCGAGCGCGCGTACCGCCTCCGCCGCGGCGCGGGCATGTTCGCCCAGCACGGGGAACTGATTGTAAAGCCCGCTGAGCGAGCCGCTGGCGGGCTTGTCCGCCCCGTCCGTGGCGCCCTTGCCGGTTTTGGCAGTGCTGGTTCTGGCCCGGTGCATCATGCCCCCGATCCGGTTGGCGTTCAGTGATCGCTGGCGGATTCGATGCCGGTACCCAGTTCCGAGCGCTGGCGCTGTGCCTCGAACAGGGCGCGGTCGGTCCCGGCACGGTCACTGCGGTCCAGCCAGGATACCACAAGAATCACCAGAAACGTAAGCGGCATGGCGATGATGGTGGGATAGGTATAGGGGAAGATCGCCGCCGGCTTGCCCAGCACATCCACCATCACACCGGGAGAGAGCAGGATCAGCACCACCGCCACCACCAGCCCGATCAGGCCGCCCGCAACGGCGCCGCGCGTGGTCAGACCCTTCCAGTACATGGCCATGATGATGATGGGAAAATTGACACTGGCCGCCACGGCCAGCGCGAAAGCGGCGGTCACGGCCACATTCTGCCCCTCGAACACGAAGCCCAGAATCACCGCCACTACGCCGATCACCAGCGTGGCGATGCGGCTGACGCCCATGGTGCGTTCCTCGCTGGCATGATCGCTGAGGCTGGCATACAGGTCCTGCGCCACGGTGGCCGCGCCGGACAGCGTAAGCCCCGCCACCACGGCAAGAATGGTGGCAAAGCTGACCGCCGCCATGAAGCCCAGCATCAGATCACCGCCCAAAGCGTGGGACAGGTGGATCGCCACCATATTGGCGCCGCCGATCAGAACACCGCCCGCATCCGCATAATCCGCATGGCCCGCCAAGACGCTCAGCGAGCCCAGCCCGATGATCAGGATGAGGATATAGAAATACCCCATGATGCTGGTGGCATAGAAAACCGATTGCCGCGCGGCGGCGGCATCCTTCACCGTAAAGAAGCGCATCAGCACATGGGGCAGGCCCATCACGCCGAACGCCATGGTCAGCGCCGTGGTGATCACCGCCACCGGATCACCGCCGAACCAGCCCCCCGGCACCAGAAAGGCATCCGGCGCGCCGGGCGTTTCCCGGCTGCGGGCGAAAAGCGCGGCGACGGAAAAATCGCTGGTGGCCAGCAACAAGGCCGCCAGCCAGGTACCGCCAAGCAGCAGCAGCGCCGCCTTGATAAGCTGCACCCAGGTGGTGGCCACCATGCCGCCAAAGGCCACATAGATCACCATGAGCACGCCCACCAGCACCACGGCCACGCCATAATCCAGCCCGAACAGCAATTGCACCAGCGTGCCCGCACCCACCATCTGCGCGATCAGGTAAAAAAGCACGATGGACAGCGACACCAGTGACGCCATCAGCCGGAGCGGCTTCTTGTCCAGCCGGAAGGACACCACATCAATAAAGGTGAAGCGGCCCAGATTGCGGAACCGTTCGGCAATCAGCATCAACATGATGGGCCAGCCCACCATGATGCCGATGGCCAGCACGAAGGCATCCACGCCACGAAAATACAGCGCCCCGGTAATGCCCAGAAAGGTGGCGGCGGACATGAAATCCCCGGCGATGGCCATGCCGTTCTGCAAGGGCGTGATGCCGCCTGAGGCCACCAGGAAATCCTGCCGCGACTTCACCTGCCGGGCCGCCCACCAGGTGATGCCGAGCGTTGAGGCCACAAAAGCGATGAAGATGGTGATTGCGGTCCAGTTGGTGTCGCTCCGCCCCCCGGCGGTAACCGCACCCACGGCCATCGCGGCGGGACTGGCGAGAAAAGCGGCGAGAATCAGACCCAGACGCTGCATCATTGCCCCGCCTCCCCGTTTGCTGCGCGATCCGCCGCGTTGGCGCGATCCTTCAGGCGGCGGATTTCCGGGTCCAGCCGGTTGATGGACCACCAACTGTAAAAACCCGCCGTTCCGGCCCCCGCCAGCACGATCAGGATGGACAGCCAGACCGTGCCGTTCAGGCCCAGCATAAGCGGCGACATGGCCCAGCCCGGCTGACCGGCCAGCGCATAGACATACAGGGCCAGCAGGCCCAGCAGGCCCAGTGTGGCCCGAACGGCCACCCGCAGGCGGCGGCGAATAATGGCATTGATGGCAGCTTGATCCGTCATGGTCCCTCCCCTCGCGCGGCGGTCTGAACGGGGGCCGCCGCCCGGTACAACTGTGTCACAAAAGCGCCGGCCCCGCCATCGGGGCCGACGCCTGTACCGGCCGCCGCCCCACGAGGGGGCGGCGAACGGGTCGGTCAGTAATTCCAGGTCACCGACAGGCCATAGGTGCGCGGATCACCGAACAGTGCAAAGGCGATCCGGCTGCCCCGCTGGGAGAAAATATGCGTGCGATACTCTTCATCGCCGATATTCTTCATCCAGGCGGCCACTTCCCAGACCTGATCCGGGGACTGCCACGCCACACGGCCATCCCAGATTTCATAACCCGGAATGTCGGTGATCGGGTTGTTGTTCGGGTCGAAGAACGACCGGCTCTGATAGCGATAGTTCAGCCGGGCATAGATGCTGCTGTCATCGGCAAGCGTGTGGGTGTACTGGCCGAACAGATGCACCATGTGCTCAGGCGCCTGCCGCAGGCGGTTGCCGTCGAAATCGCCGCTGTCGGTGATGGTCCCGTCCGCCGTGACGGACGGCGTGCCCTGGAAGTTGGTGAAGGTGGCATCCAGATAGGCATAGGAGCCGCCCACTTCCAGTTCGCGCGTGATCAGGCCGGTGAATTCCACTTCCACGCCCTTGCTTTCGGCCTCGCCCGCATTTTCGGTGATGAACTCGCCGAACCCGCTGGTGATGGGCTGGAAGAAGCGCGTTACCTGAAGATCGTTATAATCGGTGAAGAAGGCCGTCACATTCAGCCGCAGCCGACGATTGAACAGGTCCGACTTGAAGCCCGCCTCATAGTTGGTGGCGTTTTCCTCGTCAAAGGCGGTGGACGCCCGCTCGGCGGTGGAGGCGGACCCCACAAAGCCGCCCGACTTGAAGCCGGTGGACGCATTGGCGAACAGCAGCACTTCGTCATTGAGCCGGTAATCCACTGCCAGGCGCCAGTCCACATTCTCCCAGCTTTCGGAGAAATCGACCCGCTCGAACGGCTTGATCAGCAGGCCGAGTCCCTGCGGCACCAGACCTTCGGCCCAGCCTTCCTTCTTGTCATAGGAATAGCGCAGGCCCCCGGTCAACGACAGGTCCGCGGTCAGATCATAGGTGGCCTGCCCGAAAACGGAGAAGCTGGTACCGTCATTGAACTGGTTGGAGGTGTTGATGTCATTGCCGTCCGGCCCGCCGAGACGGGGGAAGATGAACTCTTCCGTGCGCTCGATCTCTTCCTCCGAATAGAACACGCCCGCCAGCCATTCCAGCGGCCCGGCGGAATTGGATGCCAGCCGGACTTCCTGGGTGAACTGCTCGGCGTCTTCCTGAACCGCATCGGAAATATCGAAGGTGAAGCCGCGATCCGCCGCGCCGGTCAGAAGCGGCCCGGCGCTGGGCTGGGTCAGGTCGACCTGGCTGTCAAAGGCGGGCAGCCCGGTGCTGTCTTCCAGATAGTCGTAATCGCTCTCCCTGACCGCCGTGATGGAGGTGAGCGTCATGCCGGAAAAGTCATAGTTCACCTTCAGATAGCCGCCCCAGATATCCCGCTCGGTGAAGCCTTCCTCGTCGGCCAGCGTGGTAAAGGGATCACCGTCCCCGCCCAGCGCTTCATTGACCGCCAGCGGGTCGGACGCACAGCCGCAATCATGCAGCGGGCCCACGGCGCCCACCGCCTCCCGGTTGGTGGCGCCCATGCTGTCATCGGCCCCGTCCAGGGACAGGATCACCTCAAGGTCCGGGCTGGGCACCCAGCGCCACTGATTGCGCCATGAAAAGGTGTTCTTTTCGCCCCATTGCTCGCCGAAATTCTCGCCCGGCAGCACATTGGTCAGGAAGCCGTCATGCTTGCGCCGGGAAAAGGACACCTTGGCGAACAGATTGTCCGTCACCGCGCCGGAGATCAGACCGCCGGTGTCGAACTTGTCGTAATTGCCCACGGTCTGCCGGAACCGCATCTCGGTTTCCGCCGTGGGCTTGTGGGTGACAAAATTCACCGTGCCGGCAATGGCATTCTTGCCGTACAGCGTGCCCTGCGGCCCGCGCAGCACTTCCACCCGTTCCAGATCGAAAATGTCGAACACCTGCGCCGTGCGCGCGGCAATGTACACGCCGTCCACCGAGACCACGGTGCTGTCGCTGGCGGATGCGCCGTCCTCCTTGGTGCCGATGCCGCGAATGGCGATTTCCGGCTGGCCGGGGGCGAAGGCGGCGAATACCATGCCCGGCGTGCGGTTGCCGATGTCCTGAAGATTGTCGATGCCGTCCTTGCGCAGCGTGTCGCCGGAAAAGGCACTGACCGAGACGGCGATATCCTGAAGGCTCTCCTCCCGCTTTTGCGCGGTAACGGTGATTTCCTCAAGGCTGTAAAGGTCTTTCCCCGCACCGGATTCCTGTGTTGCGGTTTCCTGTGCGGCGACGCCGACGGGTGCGGCCATGATAACGGCCAGCCCA
The DNA here is from genome assembly GCF_037658235.1 of Yunchengibacter salinarum. Classification (NCBI taxonomy): domain Bacteria; kingdom Pseudomonadati; phylum Pseudomonadota; class Alphaproteobacteria; order Kordiimonadales; family Kordiimonadaceae; genus Yunchengibacter; species Yunchengibacter salinarum. The sequence goes on from NZ_JBBJLN010000005.1 coordinate 171,880, forward strand.
CTTACGCCAGCCAGATAGGCTGCTTTATTCATGATGTCCCCTCCCAAGGTTGTGTGCCCGGCTGTCCCTCCCGAGACATTCATTGACCGGACGGTCGTTCAATAACCTGGCAAAAAAATGCCGATCACTCGCAACTCTGCACTGTGCCGCCCGGATGGCGCCGCCGCTGTCCCCCCAACATAGGACAGGCAGGGGACAGGTGGGGCGACGGCGGATGACAGCATTGACACCGGGCGCGCGGCCCGGCGGCGGGGTCAGGCATCGAAGCTGACCGTCACCGAATCGCTGGTGGGGAAGCTCTGGCAGGTGAGCACATAGCCCGCCTCCACTTCTTCCTCCTCAAGCCCTTGATTGCGCACCATTTCCACATCGCCGCTCATGACTTTGGCGCGGCAGGTGCAGCACACCCCGCCCTTGCAGGAAAACGGTACGTCCAGCCCCGCCTCCGTCGCCGTGTCCAGCACGGTCACGTCGCGGCTGGCGCTTTCCACCAGCTTTTCCTCGCCGTCGATAATGATGGCCAGACGGGCGGTATCGCTTGCCACGCCGTCGGTTTTCACCCGCTTGGGCGGGCGGGCCTGCTGGTCGGTGGTGTTGAAGCGCTCATAATGAACCTGCTTCCTGTCCAGCCCGGCCTGGGTCAGGGCCTCGCACACGCTGTCGATCATGGCGCCGGGGCCGCAGACGAACGCATGATCAATGGCCGACAAGTCCATCAGCTTGTGGTCCATCTGCGCCACCTTGTCGCCGTCAATGCGACCATTGAAGAAGTCCATTTCCAGCTTTTCCCCGGTCATGAAGAAGAAATAGCTGAAGCGGGACATGAATCGGTTTTTCAGGTCCGCGATCTCGCGCCGGAACAGGGTGGATGTGCTGCTACGGTTGCCATAGAACAGCATCACATGGGCATCCGGCTCCCGCTCCAGGGTGGTCTTGATGATGGACAGCACGGGCGTGATCCCGCTGCCCGCGGCAAAGGCGGCGAACAGGCGCGGCCCGTGGGCGCCCAGCGGTACATTGAAATGGCCGCTGGGCGGCATCACGTCGATCACGTCGCCCGCCTTCAGAACATCATTGGCGAAGTTGGAAAAGCGGCCATCCTGCACGCGGCGCACGGCCACGCGCGGCTCGTCGTCATCCACGCTGCGATAGATGGAATAGGTGCGGCGCAGTTCCTCGCCATTTACCGTGGCCTTCAGGGTCAGATGCTGGCCCGGTTCATATTTGAAGCTGTCTTTCAGCGCGTCGGGTATGTTGAACCCGATGCTCACCGCATCCGGTGTTTCGCGCGTAACGTCCTTGATCTCGATCGGATGAAAATGGCGCATGGAACCCCTCCCCTTGGCCCGCCCCGAGCGGGCGCGATCAAATGCACTTGAAATATTCGAACGGCTCACGGCAATCGGTGCAGCGATACATCGCCTTGCAGGCGGTGGAGCCGAACTCGCTTACCCGTTCGGTGGCCTGGCTGCCGCAATGCGGGCAGGTCACATGCACATCGCCGCCGAACAGCGCGGCCCGACCGCCCGACTGCCCCACCGGCGGAGCGATGCCATAATCCTTCAGCCGCTGGCGCCCGCGCGCCGTGATCCAGTCCGTGGTCCAGGCGGGGGACAGCACGGTGTTCACCGTGACCGGGCCATAACCGCCGCTTTCCACCGCTGCCTTGACCAGTTCCCCGATCAATATGGTTGCCGGGCAGCCAGTATAGGTGGGGGTCAGGTCGATGGTCACGGCCTTGCCCTCCACACGTACGGCACGCACCACGCCTAGATCCACCACGCTGACGGCGGGCACTTCCGGGTCCAGAACATCGTCCAGGATTTCCCAGACGTTTTCCTCCGCCGCCGTTTCGGGCGGCGTGGCCTGCACTTCGCGGGCAAGATCGGCGACGGCGCTCATTACCATTTGGCTCCCGGATAGGCGCGTTGCAGAAACTGCATCTCCGCCAGCATATGGCCCAGATGCTCGGTATGGTGGCCCGCCATGCGGCCCGTGATCATCTGTTTGGATTCCGGGCGGCGGAGACCGGCGCGGCTGAGAATGGCATCAATGTCCGCATCCCAATCGGATTTCAGGTCTTCGGCACGCACGGCCTTGCCTTTCGGGGCCAGGTCCTCTTCAATACTGGTGGTCTCGAACAGCTCCCCGGAAAAGCGCCACAGACGGTCCAGCCCCTTCTGCACGCGGCGGGCGCTTTCTTCCGTGCCCTGACCGAGCCGCACCAGCCAGTCGGCGGAAAAGCGCCGGTGATAGGCGATCTCCTTCAGGCTTTTGGCGGCGATCTCGGCAAGCCGTTCATCCGGGCTTTCGGCCAGGCGCTCGAACAGCAGATACTGATAGCAGGAAAACAGCACCTGGCGGGCGATGGTCACGCCCCAGTCGATATTGGGCTGTTCCACCAGCAGATGGTTGCGGAACTGCATGGCATCGCGCTTATAGGCCAGCATGTCGGCATCCCGGCCCGCGCCTTCGCGCTCCCCGGCCAGCCCCAGCAGAAGCTGCGCCTGCCCGATCAGGTCCAGCGACAGATTGCTGGATGCGATATCCAGTTCCAGCGCCGGCGCCTTGGACAGCCATTCGGACCAGCGCTGGCCCAGCACAAGGCTGTCATCGCCCAGGCCCAGCACATAAAGCGCCTCGGCGGGCATGGTGTCGCGGTAAATGTCGGTCTTGATATGGGTCATCACATTTTCCCCACTTCTTCAGGGATGTCGTAAAAGGTGGGATGGCGATAAACCTTGTCCGCGGCGGGCTCGAACAGGGCATCGCCCTCCGCCGGATCGGAGGCCACGATGGCCCGCGACGGCACCGCCCAGATGCTCTCGCCCTCGCTGCGGCGGGTATAAAGATCCCGCGCATTCTCGATCGCCATATGGGCATCCGCCGCGTGAACGCTGCCCACATGCTTGTGGGACATGCCCCGCTTGGAGCGCACGAAAATCTCGAAAAGTTCCCAGTCCTGATTCATTGCTCTCACCCCTTCTGTATTGGCGCGGGCCGCCAGTTTTGGCACGGGCCGCTTCAGGCGGCCTTTTCCGCTTTCTGCCTGTCGGCATAGGCCGCGGCGGCTTCCCGCACCCAGGCGCCATCGTCATGGGCCTCGCGGCGGGCCTCGATGCGGTCCACATTGCAGATGCCGTCACCCTTCACCACGGCCCAGAACTCGTCCCAGTCAATGGGGCCCACATCATAGGACTGGCGCTCCTCGTTCCATTTCAGGTCCGGGTCCGGCACGGTCAGGCCCAGGAATTCGGCCTGCGGCACGGTGGCGTCGATGAAGCGCTGGCGCAGCTCATCATTGGAGAAGCGCTTGATCTTCCACTTCATGCTCTGGTCGCTGTGGGTGCTTTCCGCGTCCGGCGGGCCGAACATCATCAGGGACGGCCACCACCAGCGGTTCAGCGCGTCCTGCGCCATGGCCTTTTGCTCCTCCGTGCCGCGCACAAGGGAAAGCATGATCTCGTAGCCCTGGCGCTGGTGGAAGCTCTCTTCCTTACACACGCGCTGCATGGCGCGGGCATAGGGGCCGTAAGAACAGCGGCACAGCGGAATCTGGTTGGTGATGGCCGCGCCGTCCACCAGCCAGCCAATGGCGCCGATGTCCGCCCAGGTGAGCGAGGGATAGTTGAAGATGGTGGAATATTTCGCCTTGCCTTCCAGCAGTTCGTCCACCATGGCCTCACGGCTTTTGCCCAGCGTCTCGCCCGCGCTGTACAGGTACAGGCCGTGGCCCGCCTCGTCCTGAATCTTGGCAATCAGAATCAACTTGCGGCGCAGGTCCGGCGCGCGGGTGACCCAGTTGCCTTCCGGGTGCATCCCCACGATCTCGCTATGGGCGTGCTGGGCGATCTGGCGCGTCAGCGTCTTGCGATAGGCTTCCGGCATATGATCCTTCGGCTCGATCATCTCGTCGGCGTCGATGCGGGCCTGAAAGGCGGCATCCGCGTCGGATGCCTCGGCAATGTCCTCCCGCTTGTCGCGGGCTTTCTCGTCGGCATTCCTAAGGTCGGTGGTGTACATGGTCTCTCCCTCCTGCCCGATATGATCCTGTGGCGGCACCCGCCGCACGCGCCCCAGCATCAGGGGCCGATCAGACAATATGGGGAGACTGTATAATTAACCGTCCGGTCGGTCAACTAATTTGAGAGCATTTTGGCGGCCTGCGACAAAAAAGGCCGCCACGGCTGCAAACGGGCTTGCGGGCGGGTGAAGCGCGCGCCCCATGGCGCAGGTCATGGCGCGGTTCAGGGGCGAATCAGTCCGTCCGCTGCCAGACCTTCACCCAGTCGATCACCATGCGGGCGGGAAGCGCCGTGCGGTCCACCCCTTCCCGGCCACCCCATTGCCCGCCAATGGCCAGATTGAGAATCAGGTGAAAGCGCCGGTCGAAAGGCCACTGATCGGGTCCATCCCCCGGCTGTTTTTCAAAGCGGTGATAGGGGGTGCCGTCCACCTTCCAGACGATCGCTTGCGGGGTCCAGTCCACGCTGTAGGTATGGAATGCCCGTGCCGCATCGGGCACCAGAACACTGGCGCCCTTTTCAGTACCGCGCTTGTGATTATAGGCCGCCGTGTGGATGGTGCCGTGCACGCGGCCCGGATCGAACCCCACATGCTCCATGATGTCGATTTCGCCGGAACGCGGCCAGGGGCCATAGGTGTTCTTTTCCGGCAGCATCCATATGGCGGGCCATGTGCCCCGCCCCGTGGGCAGCTTCGCCCGCACGGCGATGCGGCCATAGCGCACCGAAAGGCGGCCCGCCGTCGTCACCTTGGCGGATCGAATCACCGGGCCGTCATGGGCTTCCAGCACCAGATGCCCGCCATCAAGGCGCAGGGTGTCAGCGGTGTCGGCATAGGTCTGCGCTTCATCATTGCCAAAGCCGCACAGGTCCGGGCAGCCATCCCCCGTCTCCGCCCGCCACACGGCGGGGTCCAGCCGTTCGCCGGTGAAGTCGTCCCACAGGATCAGGCGCAGCTTTTCAGCATGGCGCCGCTCCGGCGCCTCGCTGGCAGGCTGTGGCCCGGCCAGCACGCTCAACGCCCCGACGGCGACCAGCATCAGGCCCAGCGCGCACCACCGCGCCGCCAGGCCCCGCCACAACCGGGAAATTCCGGCCATGCCCCAAACACCGCCATCATGCTTCATGATCCCCTGCCCTTTCCGGCGGCCACCGTCCTGTTCGGTTGCCACATGCTATTGTAAGCGCTTTCATTATAGCCAAAAAAGCACCACGGCGCCAGCACGCGGGAAAATCGTACGCCCCACAGCCATAAAGGCATGATCAGGCCGGATCAGCCCTTGCGATGATCGATCACCCGCCGGGCCTTGCCCTCTGATCGGGGCACGCCGCCGGGGGTGCGCACGTCAATGGTGGCGGAAATGCCGATCATGCCCTTCACATGGCCTGCCAGTTCCTTTGCGGCGGCGGCGCGCGCCTCGTCCGCCGCGTGCTCCGGGGTGGCCTCGGCCACGATGGTCAGTCGGTCCATATGGCCGTCGCGGGTGATTTCGCAGTAATAATGCGGCGTCAGCCGGGCATCGCGGCAGATCAGATCCTCCACCTGTGTGGGGAACACATTGACCCCGCGAATGATCATCATGTCGTCGCTGCGGCCCTTGATCCGGTCCATGCGCCGCATGGTGCGCGCCGTACCGGGCAGCAGCCGGGTCAAATCGCGGGTGCGATAGCGAATCACCGGAAAGGCTTCCTTGGTCAGTGAGGTGAAGACAAGCTCCCCCTCCTCGCCCTCCGCCACCGGTTCCCCGGTCTGCGGGTTGATGATTTCGGGATAGAAATGATCCTCCCACAAGGTGGGGCCATCCTTGGTTTCCAGGCATTCCTGGCCCACACCCGGCCCCATCACCTCCGACAGGCCGTAAATGTCCACCGCATCGATGGCGAAACGGTCTTCGATCTCCCGGCGCATTTCCTCGGTCCAGGGCTCGGCGCCGTGAATGCCCACGCGCAGCCTGGTGCTTTTCGGGTCCACGCCGTATTTCTCGAACCCGTCCGCCAGCGCCAGCATATAGCTGGGCGTGACCATGATCATGGTGGCGCCGAAATCCTGAATGAGCTGCACCTGCTTTTCCGTCGCCCCGCCGGACATGGGCACCACCGTGGCGCCCAGCCGCTCGGCGCCGTAATGGGCGCCCAGCCCGCCAGTGAACAGGCCATAGCCATAGGCCACATGCACCACATCCCGATTGCTGCCGCCCGCCGCGCGGATAGACCGGGCCACCACATTGGCCCAGACATCGATATCGTTCTGCGTATAGGCCACCACGGTGGGCTTGCCCGTGGTCCCGCTTGAGGCATGAACCCGCACCACGTCCTCCATCGGTGTGGCGATCAGGCCATAGGGATAGTTGTCCCGAAGGTCCTTTTTCTCAAGAAAAGGAAACCTGGCCAGGTCTTTCAGATCGGTCACGTCGTCCGGGTGCACCCCCGCCGCATCGAACCGCTGCCGGTACAAGGGCACATTGTCATAGGCGTGCTTCAGGCTCCATTTCAGCCGCCGAAGCTGCAACGCCGTCAATTCGTCCCGGCTGGCGGTCTCGATGGGCTCCAGCCCGTTACGATCTGTTGTGGCGTTACTCATCGGGGGTCCTCCGTTTTTGCTGTGCGCTCAAGCGGCGCGCAGCCTCGCCGAAACGTCGGCGGGGCGCGGTCGCGCCCTGGTTCAACTCCGCCGCCCGGCTGATACCGGTTGGCCTCTTCCGGCGGATCTTCGCCGTGCGCGCCGTTTTTGCCGTGCGCTCAAGCGGCGCGCAGCCTCGCCGAAACGTCGGCGGGGCGCGGTCGCGCCCTGGTTCAACTCCGCCGCCCGGCTGATACCGGTTGGCCTCTTTCGGCGGCTTTCCGCTGTGCGCGCCGTTTTTGCTGTGCGCTCAAGCGGCGCGCAGCCTCGCGCAAACGTGCGCGGGGCGCAGTCGCGCCCTGGTGATACCGCGAGCCCGGGCCCTGAGCCCGCACCTCTTTCTTCAACAAGACGGCGGCTTCCCGCCGCGCGCTCAAGCGGGGCGCTCACACGCGCTCCAGCAGCATGGCGATGCCCTGGCCCACACCGATGCACATGGTGGCGAGCGCGTAACGCTCCCCCGTCTCGTGCAGGCTGCGGGTCGCTGTCAGGGCCAGCCGCGCGCCGCTCATGCCCAGCGGGTGGCCGATGGCGATGGCGCCGCCATTGGCGTTCACATGGGGGGCGTCATCGGGCAGGCCCAGATCACGCAACACCGCCAGCGCCTGCGCCGCGAACGCTTCGTTCAGTTCCACCACGCCGATCTGATCCAGCCCGATGCCCGTGCGTTCCAGCAGCTTGCGCGTAGCGGGCGCCGGGCCCATGCCCATGATGCGTGGCGGCACCCCGGCCACGGCGCAGCCCACCACGCGGGCTTTCGGGGTCAGGCCGTTTTTCTTTGCCGCCTCTTCGCTGGCCACGATCACCGCCGCCGCGCCATCATTGACGCCGGAGGCATTGCCCGCCGTCACACAGCCATTTTCCCGGAACGGCGTGGGCAGGCTCGCCAGCTTGTCCAGGCTGGTGCCGGGGCGGGGGTGCTCGTCCGCATCCACCGTGGCGGTTTCCTTGCGGCTGACCTTTACCGTTACCGGCATGATCTCGTCCCTGAAGAAGCCCCGCTCGATGGCGGCGGCGGCGCGCTGCTGGCTGCGCACGGCGAAGGCGTCCTGATCCTCCCGACTGACGGCATAATCCTCGGCCACATTCTCCGCCGTTTCCGGCATGGAATGGATGCCATACTGCTGTTCCATCAGCGGATTGACGAAGCGCCAGCCAATGGTGGTGTCATACACCGCACTGGCACGGGAAAAGGCCGCTTCCGCCTTGGGCATGACAAAGGGCGCGCGGGACATGCTTTCCGAGCCGCCCGCCACCATCAGGCCCCCGTCGCCAAAGGCAATGGCGCGCGCCGCCATGGCGATGGCATCCATGCCCGACCCGCACAGCCGGTTGATGGTGGTGCCCGGCACATGTTCCCCCAGCCCGGCCAGCAGGCCGGCCATGCGGGCGATATTGCGGTTGTCTTCCCCCGCCTGATTGGCACAGCCCAGGATCACATCGTCCACGCTGTCCCAGTCCACGCCCGTGTTGCGGGCCTTCAATTCGCCAAGCGGCAGGGCGGCCAGATCATCCGCCCGCACGGTCCTGAGCGCGCCCGCATAGCGGCCCACCGGGGTGCGGATGCCATCACAGATGAATGCGTGCGTCATGAAGAAGCTCCCTCACTTGCAGGCCCATGGTCCAGCGGCAGATCCTCCCGCGTTTCATGGGCCTTGCCATTGAAGCGGGCCACCAGATCGCCCGCCTGATTGGTGATGGTGATGTCATACAGCCCGGTGCGCCCCACGCGGTGCACCAGCGCGGCTTCCGCCGTCAGCCGGTCGCCCACATGGCCGGGGCGCAGAAAATCGATGCTGGCCCCCGCCGCCACGGTCACCTTGCCGAAACTGTTACAGGCATAGGCAAAGGCGGAATCCGCCAGCGCGAACAGCGCGCCGCCATGGGCCGTGCCATAGAAATTGGTGTGGGTATCGCTGAGCGTCATGCTCATGCGGGACGTGCCCGGCCCCACAGCGTCCAGCCGCGCTTCCAGCCGTTCATCAAAGGTCTTGCGGCTGGCGAGATACCGGGCACAGGCCCGTGCCAGCGCCGCCCCCTCCGGCCCGCTTGTTTCAGGCGCTTCCGCCATGCCTAATGCCCCTTGAACACGGGTTTGCGCTTTTCCAGAAAGGCTTTCACGCCCTCGGCATAGTCATCGCTGAAGCCGGCCTTCTGCATGTAATCCCGCTCCAGCGCGAGTTGATCCTCAAGGCTGTTGGAAAAGCTCTTGTGAAAGGCGTCCTTGGTCAGGGCAAAGCCCATTGTGGGGCTTTTCGCCATCTTTCTGGCCAGGGCCGACACTTCCTGCATCAGGGCGCCATCCGGCTCCACACCCGCGATCATGCCGATGGACAATGCCTCATCCGCCCTGACCGGGCGCGCGGTAAAGGCCATTTCCTTGGCCCGCGCCATGCCCACAAGGCGGGGCAGAATGAAGGTGCCGCCCGCATCGGGAACCAGCCCCAGATTGGCATAAACCTGCACGAATTTCGCACTTTCCGCCGCATAGACCAAATCACAGGCCAGCGCCATATTGGCCCCCGCCCCCGCGGCGGTGCCATTGACGGCGGCAATGGTGGGCACCGGCAGGTGATACAGCCGGGTCAGCACGGGGTTATAGCCTTCCCCCACCGTTTTCCCCAAGTCGGGGCGGCTGTCGCCCTCGCCGCTCATGCGGTCATTCAGGTCCTGCCCGGCGCAGAAGCCCTTTCCCGCGCCCGTGATCACCAGGCAGCGCAGGCTGTCTTCCCGCTCCACCCGGTCCAGCACGGCGGCCAGGTCTTCCAGCATCCGGCTTGTGACCGCGTTCAGCTTGTCGGGCCGGTTCAGCGTGACCGTGACCACGCCGTCCGCCTCATCCACCAATAGGGTCTCATGGCTCATGTCGGTTCCCCTCCCCACACCGGTACCAATTCATTGAACGACCGGTCAATCTATTATTGACCTCAAGCCCTCCCTGTCAATAATGATTTCCCGCATTCATCACTCCGGGGCCAAGCATGATATCCCGGCCCGGCACGCAAACAAGCGGGACCGCATATGCGGGAACAATCGGGGGTGGCGGCAGACGGGGCCAGCATCAGACGGGGCCAGCGGCACAAAAAGGGGGGAGACATCATGACCAAAGACCCGTTCCATCTTTCCGGCACGGCGCTGGCCGATATTCTGGATGACCGGCTGGAACGCTTCAATTCGGCCCGCTGCGCCGTGGCCGCCACACTGGGGGCGCGGCTGATCCGGGCGGATCGCCATGCGGCCACCGCCAGCATCGGCTTCACGCTGGGGGATGGTTTCCTGCACGGCGGCAACAGCATTCAGGGCGGGTTGATGGCCACCATGCTGGACTTCACCATGGCCATGGCGGCGCTGGCCCGCACACCGACGGGACAAAGCGTGGGCACCAGCAATCTGAGCGTGGAATTCTGGCGGCCCGCCTTTCCGGGAGATTTCACCTGCCATGCCCGGCTGACGCGCACGGGCAAACGGCTGGTGTTTTCCCGCGCGGAGTTGTGCAACGATAGTGACAAGGTGCTGGCGGTCGGGACCACCACGAATCTCGTGGTGCCCCCGGCATCGGCGGCCCCGGAACAATCTGACAAGGGGGACTGAAGATCATGAGCGTGGTAACACAGGACAAGCAAGGCGACGTGCTGCTGGTAACGGTGAACAACCCGCCGGTGAACGCCCTGTCCGCCGCCGTGCGCGCCGGGCTGATGGACGCCATCGAAAAAGCGGGCGCGGACGAAACGGTAAAGGCGGTGGTGATCGCCTGCGCGGGCCGCACCTTCATCGCGGGCGCGGACATATCCGAATTCGGCAAGCCGCCGCAGCCGCCCCATCTGCCCGATCTGTGCCAGGCCATTGAAGACTGCGAAAAACCGGTGGTGGCGGCTCTGCACGGCACCGCGCTCGGCGGCGGGCTGGAAGTGGCGCTCGGCTGCCACTGGCGCGTGGCCGACCAGCACGCCAGGGCGGGCCTGCCGGAAGTGCATCTGGGCCTGCTGCCGGGTGCGGGCGGCACCCAGCGCCTGCCCCGCCTGATCGGCGCTCAGGCGGCCCTGCGCATGATCACCGAAGGAAAGCCGGTGGACATGGGACTGGCCCGCGAACTGGGGCTGGTGGATGAGGTCACGGGCGGCGATGTGGTGGATGCCGCGCTGGCCTTCGCCCGCGCCAAGGCGGGCACCGATGTGACCGACCGGCGGCTGTCCACCCGCAACGCCACCAATCCCGGCGAGACCTTTTTTCAGGAAGCCCGCCAGACGCTGGCGAAAAAGCGCCGGGGATTCGAGGCGCCGCAAGCCTGCGTGGATGCGGTGGAAGCGGCGGTCAGCCTGCCCTTCGCCGATGGCATGGCCACCGAACGCAAGCTGTTTGAAAAACTACGCGCCTCCAGCCAGTCCCGCGCCCAGCGCCACCTGTTCTTCGCCGAACGCGAATCGGCCAAGATCGACGACATCCCGAAGGAAACCAAAGCCCGCCCGCTGGACCGGATCGCCGTGATCGGCGCGGGCACCATGGGCGGCGGCATTGCCATGGCGCTGGCCGATTCGGGGCTGAGCGTGCTGCTGAAGGAAGTGAATCAGGACGCGCTGGATGCCGGGCTGGGGCGCATCCGCAAGCTGTATGAACAACAGGCCACCAAGGGCCGCATCACACAGGCGGAAATGGAGGCCCGCATGGGCCGCATCACCGCCACGCTGGACTATGACGCATTGCAGGACGCCGATCTGGTGATTGAGGCCGCGTTCGAGAAAATGGCCGTCAAACAAGAGATTTTCACCGAACTGGACCGGGTGTGCAAAAAGGGCGCCGTGCTCGCCACCAATACCAGCTATCTGGACGTGAACGCCATCGCCGACGGCACCAGCCGCCCGGCGGACGTGCTGGGCCTGCATTTCTTCAGCCCGGCCAATATCATGAAGCTGCTGGAAATCGTGCGCGGCCACAAAACCGCGCCGGACGTGCTCAAGACCGCCACCACGCTGGCCCGGCGCATCGGCAAGATCGGCGTTGTGGCCGGGGTCTGTCATGGCTTTATCGGCAACCGCATGTTCGAAGGCTATCAGCGCGAAGCGGGCCTGCTGCTGGTGGAAGGCGCCCAGCCGGAGCAGGTGGACAAGGCGCTGACCGACTATGGCATGGCCATGGGGCCGCTGGCGGTGGCCGATCTGGCCGGGCTGGATATCGGCTATTTCATGCGCCAGAGCCGCGACGAGAGCGAGATCGAGCCACGCGCCTTCCGGGTGCATGACCGGCTGGTGGAAATGGGCCGCAAGGGCCAGAAAACCGGCGCGGGCCTGTATAATTATCCCGAAGGCGCCCGCCGCGGCGAGCCGGACCCGGAAGTGGCCCGCCTGATCGAGCAGACCAGCGCCGATCTGGGCATTGAGCGGCGGCGGATCAGCGACGCCGAGATCGTCGATCGCTGCATTCTGGCGCTGGTGAACGAAGGGCTGGATATTCTCAGCGAAGGCATCGCCCAACGCGCCAGCGACATCGATGTGGTCTATGCCAATGGCTATGGCTTCCCGCGCTGGCGCGGCGGCCCGCTGTTCGATGCCGCCGAGCGCGGCTTCGACACCATACTGGACCGGGTGACCACCTTCCAAGACAGCGTGATCGGCGGCGAGCGCTGGTGGCAGCCCTCCCCCCTGCTGGAAAAAGCGGCCAAAGACCCCGGCACGGTGCGCTAGGACCCGCCACCTTCTTGCAAGCGGGCATCATATAATCAGGCCCCGGCGGACCACATCCGGCGGGGCCTGATTTTCTTTTCCAGTCCGGGATTCAATCGCTCAGGACACATCCCGCCGGTTCATTTCCCGATAAATACGCATACCCTCGCGGGCTTCGGCCTCGGCGCCCTCGGCGGCGTCCGCGATCTCCTCAAGCCCGTCTCCCACATCCGTCATGGCGGTGGACGCGCGCTGAATCGTGCTGGAAATCTCATTGGTGGAGGCCGTCTGTTCCTCCACCGCGCCGGACACACCGGTGATCTCGCTTTCCACGCTGCCCACCGACTCCCGGATGGTGTCCAGCCGGTTGACCACATCGTCCGAGACGGTCTGCATCTTATGGATTTCCGCGGAAATCTGCTCCGTGGCCCGGCCCACCTGGCTGGCCAGATTTTTCACCTCGCCCGCGACCACGGCAAAGCCCTTGCCCGCCTCGCCCGCCCGCGCGGACTCGATGGTGGCATTCAGCGCCAGAAGATTGATCTGACCGGCAATGTCATCGATCATGCTGACAATGCCGGTCATGGCCTTGGCGGAGGCGCTCAGCGACCGCCCCGCCTCAGCGGATTCCGCACAGGATGCCGCGCTTTGCTCCACCCTGGTCTTGGCGGCATCCATACTGGCGGCGATTTCCTCGATGGATGCGGACAATTCCTCCGCCGCGGCGGCCACGCTCTGCATCATGTCGGCGGTGTCGCTGCCCTTGGAACGCGCCTTGCGGGTCTCGCCGGACAGGCCCTTCACGGTATCCAGAAGCGATTCCAGTTGCTCGTCCATCCTGGCACTGGCCTCCGCCTGCTGACGGCGATGGATCACATCCTCTGTCACGTCATGGGCGAATTTGACCACCTTGAACACCCGGCCATCCGGGTAGAGAATCGGGTTATAGGTGGCGCGAATGAAAATGGATGAACCGTCCTTGCCAACACGCTCGAAACTGCCGGCCTTGAACCGCCCTGCCCGCAGATCGTCCCAGAATGACTGATAATCGCCGGATCGGCGGGCTTCGTCAGGGACAAGCCGGGCGTGATCCGTACCGATCAGCGCCTCCCGCTCATAGCCCACGGCGGCGCAAAAATGATCATTGGCATCGATTATGGTGCGGTCCAGATCGAAATGCACCACCGCCTGGGACCTGTTGATCGCCTCCACCTGGCCCTCGTTTTCCGCGCCCTTCAGAACCGCTTCCGTCACGTTTTGCGCGGTCTTGATCACTTTGGTGACGGTGCCGTCCGGGTCCAGAACCGGGTTATAACTGGCCTGCAAATAAATATCCCGACTGTCCCGATGCCGACGCCGGAACAGGCCCTGCTTGAACACGCCGCCCGCCAGATCGGACCAGAAACGGGCATACTCCGCGCCGTCAGCCTCACCCGGCGGCATGAAAAGCCGGTGATGCTGGCCCGTGATCTGGTCAAGGTCATAGCCCATGGCGCTCAGGAAATTGTCATTGGCGGTCAGGATCGAGCCGTCCGGCGCGAACTGGATCACCGCCTGAGAGCGATCCAGCGCATCGAGCTGGGCCTTCTGCGCCATCTGCGCCCGCACGCGCCCCGTCACGTCAAAGGCCAGCTTCATGATCTCCGATACCCGGCCCTGACGATCGCGGATCGGCATATAGGTGGCTTCCAGCCAGACCGGCCGCCCGGCGCTGTCCATCCGTTCAAACGTGTCGCTCTTCGCCTCGCCCGCCGCCAGCGCCTGCCAAAAGACACGATAGTCGGGTGAATCCGCCCTGCCCGCGGGCATCATCAGGCGGTGATGTTTGCCCGCCAGTTCCCCGGCCCGGTAACCCATCAGTTTCAGAAAATTATCATTGGCGCCCAGAATCGTGCCATCAGGCGAAAAGCGGATGGTGGCAAGAACCTGATCCAGCGCGTCACATTCAGCCTTGGCCCGGACGGCCTGGCCCCGAATACCCCGCACAAGGGCGGGCAAAGGTGTGGTCATGGTCCAAAATCCTCATAGATATGTTGCGCACTTTGCGGATCTGGTCGTGATACGCGGCACCATCCCCAATGGATCAATCGAGAAGACGATCACGGCATTGTGATGATAATGGTATGGCAGAAACAAAAATAGAAAAGTCATTACTGTAATTTGAATCTTTCTGAGGTTCTTTTTCATCAGGGTGAAATTACCTTCTTATCAGAATATAAAATAAATTTTTGCGTGAAATTATATTATCTTTACTAGAAAACTGGAGAAACCGCCCCGTGGCGGATGCGCAAAATCAATGGCGCCGCCACGATGGTGACGGCGCCATATGAATCGCCCCGGCGCCTTTTCGCGCTGTTGAGGGACCGCGGCCCTTATCCGTGCTCGGTGCCCGCGCGCGCATTCATGGTGGTGAGGATATAATTGGCGCAGGTTTCGTCATTCTGGTTGAAGATGGTCACGTCCCAGTGCACCTCGCCATAGTCCTTGCCGTGGCGGGGCTTCTTGTCCCGGCAGACAAGACGCACGCGCATGGTGTCCCCCGGATTGACCGGCTGCATGAAGGTGAGCCCGTCCAGCCCGTAATTGGCCAGCACCGGGCCGGGCGCCGGGTCCACGAACAGGCCCGCCGCGAAGGACAACAGCAGATAGCCGTGCGCCACCCGCCCCTCGAAGAAGGGATTGGCCTCCGCCGCGGCCTGATCCATATGGGCATAGAAGGTGTCGCCGGTGAAATGGGCGAAATGCTCGATATCCTCCAGCGTCACGGTGCGCTCTTTGGTGTGGAGCGTGTCCCCCACCTGAATTTCATCATAGTTCAGGCGGAAGGGGTGCCGGTCCAGCACATTTTCCCGCGCGCCCGTGATCCAGCGATTGGTCACCGCGGTCAGGGCATCCGGCGAGCCCTGCACGGCCAGCCGCTGCATATAATGCTTCATGCCGGAAATGCCGCCCAGTTCCTCGCCGCCCCCGGCGCGACCGGGGCCACCATGTTTCAGGTGCGGCAGGGGAGAGCCGTGACCGGTGTTTTCCCTGCCGGAATCCCGGTCGATTACCGCCAGTCGGCCATGCCAGGGGCCGAGCCCCATCACCAGCTTGCGCACCACATCCTTGTCATAGGCGAAGATGGAGGCCACCAGGCTGCCCTCACCCATATTGGCGATGGTCACGGCTTCATCCAGATCCTTGTAGCCCAGCAGGGTGACCACCGGCCCGAAGGCTTCCACGCTGTGCACCTTGCGGGCGTTCAAGGCATCGTCGCAGCGCAACAGGGTGGGTTTGACAAAGGCGCCGCAGGCATAGTCCGCCCCCTCCAGCGCCGTTTCCACCATGCCATCCAGCACCACGCGACATTCCGAACGCAGCTCATCGATGCGGTCTTTCACCTCATCCCGCTGGGCGCGGCTGGCAAGTGCGCCCATCTTCACCTTTTCATTGCGCGGATCGCCCACAATGATATTGCCCAGCGCGTCCTTCAGCGCCTGCTCCGCGTCATCCGCCAGATGGTCGGGCACCAGCGCGCGGCGGATGGCGGTGCATTTCTGCCCGGCCTTGGCGGTGACCTCCTTCACCACTTCCTTGATGAACAGGTCGAACTCCGGGCTGTCGGGCGTGGCATCGGGGCCGAGAACGGAACTGTTCAGGCTGTCGCATTCGGCGATGAAGGGCACCGACTGCTCGGTGATGCGGGGGTGGCTCTGCAATTTTCTCGCGGTGCTGGCGGACCCGGTGAAGGACACGATGTCCTGCGGCCCCAACTGGTCCAGCAGATCGCCGGTGCCGCCACAGATCAACTGCACGGCGCCGTCCGGCAGATGGCCGCTTTCCACCATGCGGCGCACCACCTGTTCGGTCAGATAGGCGGTGGCGCTGGCCGGTTTGACGATGGCGGGCATACCCGCCAGCAGGGTGGGCGCCAGCTTTTCCAGCATCCCCCAGACCGGGAAGTTGAAGGCATTGATATGCACCGCCACGCCGGTGCGCGGCACCATGATATGCTGGCCGAGAAAGGTGCCCTTGCGGGAAATCTGCTGCAATTCGCCATCGATCAGAAAGGTTTCATCCGGCAGCTCGATGCGGCCCTTGCTGGAATAGACGAACATGGTGCCGATACCGCCATCCACGTCGATCCAGGTGTCGGATCTGGTGGCGCCGGTGCGATAGGACAACTCGTAGAATTCTTCCTTGTGCTCGTTCAAGGCCAGCGCCAGCGCCTTGATCATCAGGGAGCGTTCATGGAACGTCATGGTGGCCAGATTGGGCCCGCCGGTGGTGCGGGCATAATCGGCCATGGCCTTGAAATCCAGCCCGGCGCTGGAACAGGTGGCGACCACCTCGCCAGTGGTGGCATCCTTCAAGGACTGCCCTTCCTCGTTCGACGTGTGCCATTGGCCAAGGGCATAGGATTGCAGTTGCATGTGTGATCTCCCCCGATTGGGGCGCGCATCCTGTGCGGCGCCCAGCATTGCGCTGTTCAGCAGACCACCCGGACCCGTGCCGGGCCGCCGAATTCCACTGGCGCGATTTTTTCATTGTCCGACCGGACAGTCAATTATTAAAATGGCCCTGTCAGGTGATCGGCCTTCCGGCGCAAGCGGCGCGAAATCCGGGCCCGGCCCGCGCACCCCTTGCGAAGGGCGGGCCGGGCAGGCTAAGAACGATCAACCTGTCCGGCCCCAATGCGCGAGAGTGAAAGCATATCCCATGGCCCGTCCGCAGTCGGAAGAATATGACGCCCGTAAGGAACGCATTCTGGATACCAGCGCCCGCATTTTCGCGGACGCTGGCTTTCACGGCGCTTCCATCAATCAGATCGCGCGCGCCTGTCACATATCCAAATCGCTGATATATCACTATTATCCCAGCAAGCAGGCGATCCTGTATCACGCCATGATCGATTATGTGACACTGCTGCGCGAGGTTGCGAAAAAGCGTATGCAGGCGCGCGGCACGGCGGAGGAAAAGCTGACCGCCATCGTCACCGATTTCCTGGAAATCTATGAGCACAGCGCCAGTCGGCACATCGTGCTGCTCAATGAACTGGACAGCCTGACCGACACCGAGAAACAGGAAGTCATCACGCTGCAAGACGATGTGGTGCACATTTTCGCCGATCTGGCGGATGCCATCTCGCCCGCGCCGCTGGGTGAATACCGGGCCAAATCCGCCATCGCCATGCTGCTGATGGGCATGATCAACTGGACCTACACCTGGTTCAAGCCCGGCGGCGCGGTGGACCGGGATGCCCTGCCCCGCATCATCATGACCCTGTTCCTCAACGGCCTGAAACAGTTGGACACGGCGGCACTCACCCCGGCAGACGGTGATACGGCGTGACCGGGGCGGTCTTTCCCCCCACCCGGCACAGCTACCGGCTGACCGCACCCATGGCCGCGCTCTACAAAGCGCTGGAAACCCGGATGGCCGCGCTCGCCACCGGCGCGGACGGGGAAGCGGCCCGTCACGACGCGGCGGCCCTGCTGGCCGCCCATGACCGACTGACGGGCACCCCCACCGAGGCCGCTACCGAAGCCACCACCGACTGGCCCTTTCCCGAATGCGACACGCCGCGCCTGAGCGTGGTATTGCCGCTGCCACGCAGCCTGGATGCCACCCCGCTGCTGGACAGCCTGTTTCTTGCCTGGCCGGACACACGCGGGTCGGGCACGCAGGCGGAACTGCTGATTCTGACCGAATCCGGGGCGGACGCCGCCGCGCTGGATGGCCGCACCGGCGCGGCGCGGCTGCTCACCGGCGCGGGTGCGACCGACTCCGCCACCGCCCTGAAGGCGGCCCTGAAAGCGGCAAGGGGCGCATATATAGCCCTGATCGATCCTGAATGCCTGCCCCTTGCGGACTGGGACACCGCTGCCCTCGCCCTGCTGTGGCCGGAAAGCCCCGCCAGACCGCTGGGGGACGTGGGGTTGGCCGCGCCCCGGATTCTGTACCGCGATGGCCGCCTGTACGGCGCCGGCACGGTGCGCGATGCAGGCGGCGCGATCCAGCCCTATGGCCGGGACGATACGCCCTTCGCCCCCTGCTATGGCTATGCCCGCACCATACCCGCACCGCTTGGCGGGCCGCTGGTGATGACCCATGCCTTCGCCATTGCCTGGGCGGAGACCGGCTCGGCGGACGGCGCGGCGGACGCCACCGATACCCGCATGGCCTACAGCCCCTTCATGCAGGCCCTGTGGACGGGGCCGGAAACCGGGCGCCTTACCCCGGATGCCGCGGCCCGCGCCAATGCCGCCCTGCACCCCATGCGCGACGGAAGCGACCGGAAGCGCGTATTGTTCATCGATTATGAAGTGCCCCGGCCCGATTACAACGCGGGCAGCTATGCCGCCGTGCAGGAAGCGCGGCTGTTTCAGGCGCTTGGCTACAAGGTGACCTTCCATCCCGCCAACCGGGCCTGGCTTGGGCACTACACCGCCGACCTTCAGGCGGAAGGGGTGGAGGTGCTATACGCCCCCCATGTGAGCGACCGGGAAACCATGCTGCGCACGATCGGCCCGGAACAGGACCTGATCTTTCTGACCCGGCATTATGTGGCCCGCCATTTCATCGGCCTGATCCGGCGCTTCGCCCCCGACGCACGGGTGCTGTTCAACAATGCGGACCTGCATTTCCTGCGCGAACTGCGCGCCGCCCTGCGCCTGCCCGCAGACAATGAGCGCGACAGGAAGGAACGCGACAGGGCGATGCAACAGGCGGCGGCCACGCGGCGCTCGGAACTGGCGGTGATGCGCGCCAGCGATCTGGTGTTCAGCTATACGGATGTGGAACATGCGGTGATCCACAGCCATCTGATGGGGGCCACGGATGTGGTACGCACGCCCTGGGTGGTGAACCCGGTCACGGGCGAAGACGTGCCCGCAATGGCGGATCGCGCGGGTCTGTGCTTTCTGGGCGGATATGGCCATCCGCCCAATGTGGAGGCGGCTCATTACCTTTCCGAAACGATCATGCCCTTGCTGAGACAGGCGCTGCCTGGGGTGGCCCTGCACCTTTATGGCAGCGGCATGACGGCGGCGGTGTCGGCGCTGGCGGACGATGACATCCACATACACGGCCAGATCGACCGGGTGGAGGATGCCTATGACCGGCACCGGCTGTTCATCGCCCCGCTGCTGTCCGGCGCGGGCATCAAGGGCAAGGTGATCGGCGCCATCGCGCGCGGCCTGCCCTGTGTGATGACACCGCTGGCCGCCGAGGGCACCGGCCTGAGCGACGGGCTGGACGCCGCCATCAAGCCGGACGCGGACGCGCTGGTGGCCGCCATTGTGGCCCTGTATGAAGACCCGGCGCGCTGGCAGGCGCAGCAGGCCGCCGGGCTGGAAACCATCAGGGCGCGCTACAGCTTTGACGCGGGCGTGGTGCAGATGCGCGCCGCGCTGACCCGCCTGCCGCCGCGCCCGAAACCGTCGGGCAATGCCTGAACCCCGTCAGCGGGGCGCGATCAGCAGCGCCTGATGCAGCGCCAGCCGCTTGTTCAGGAAATCGGGCAGCTTGTCCGCCAGCGCGGCCCTCATTTCCGCGGGGGATTGCGCCGCCCCGCCCTGCCGGGACTTGAGCCGCAGGCCCAACTTTCCGGCATGGGCCACGGCGCGGTCCAGCAGGTCCGATCGGCGCACCGGCCCATCCAGCAACACCCGCAGGAACAGACCGTCCACCGCCTTGGTGCTGCGCGCCGTGCCCAGCACCGGGCTGGCGAGATTCACCTTGCGCCCGGCGGGCAGGGCACTGTCCAGCCCGGCGCGGTTGAGCGCCCGGCACCGCGCCACCAGCGGGGCGGCCTCGTCCAGCCCGCGCGCGGGCATCAGCACCCCGCCCGCGCGCATCTGGTTCAGCAGGCGAATCAGGCCGGATGCGGACAGGCCCTTTCTTTCGCCCCAGGCCAGAAGATCATCAAACGGTTTAGGCCGGTATCGATCGTCGGCCAGAAAGGCCAGCAATCCCTCATACAGGGCGGCGTTCGGCTTCACCGTGTACCGCCCCACGGTCAGCGTTTTGCCGATGGCCTCCACCTCCCGGACCAGCACGAAATGCCAGCCGCCCAGCGCGGTTCGTTGCTCCAGCGCACTGCACTTTTCCGCGCCGCGCACGAACAGGTCGGCGCGGAACTGCTGACCGCTCAAAAAGTCCTTCACGCTTTCCTTCAGCCAGGGGTCTCGCACGCTATCGACCAGGTCCATGCCGCCTTTGGGCAGTTGAAAGGTGGGCTGCTCCTCGCCGGGGCGTGCGCCGATCAGAAAGTCCAGCTTGGCGGCGCTCATCTGTTCGGCCAGATCGTGGAAGTGAAAAGCGTGCCAATTGCGATTGAAAAACTCGTGCGCCAGATAGCTGCGGTCCTTGGCCATCAGGGCGCGCACCTGCTCCGCCAGTCTGGGCGCATTGCGGAAATGTCCCATGCCGGTTCGGGCCAGCCGGTCCATGAAATCGGCGGCGGCGGCCACCCCCTCCGTCACGGGGGCGCTTTCAGGCTGTTCCAGCCGGTAATGGGCTTCCATCAGGCCACGCACCGGCACCATGGGCGCCCAGCCGGGCTGGGTATTATAGCTGATATATACCAGCCCGCCCGGTCTCAGCGCCCGGCGCAGGATGCGCACGATGGCATGTTGATTGGCGGCATTGATCCAGGAAAAAATGCCATGCAGCGCGATCATGTCGAACCGGGGCAGATCGTCCCGCTCGGCCAGGTCTTCAAAGCTGTCTTCGAGCAGGGTCAGATCGGCGCCGCTGGTCTGTTGCAGGCGGCGGGCGCCCGCCACATGGGCCGGATTGAAATCATTGCCCCAGAAAACGCCCGGATTGGCCGCGGCATGAACATTGAGCCCAAGCCCCTGCCCGAACCCCAGTTCCAGATAGCGAATCGGCGCGCCGGGCGACACCCTGTGGCGCGCATTCTGGGCGGAATAGGCAATGGAAAGCGGCGCCGTCATGGCGTAAACGCCATGCGTGTATTCGGTTTGCGTCATATAGCCGCCGGACCAGTCGTTCATGCCAACCCCTTTTTCACATTTCGGCGCCCGGCCATCCGTTCCGCGCCCTTTGAAACCGCAGCATAGCGATCCGCGCCACACTGGCAAGATCGCCCGGTACTGGTTCACCATACAGGTAAGGGATTGGGGGCGTGGACAGGGGCGCACAACTTGGCTACACCAAACCGATCTGGTGATCGCAGCACCGTAACCATTGGGGCACGCAAGATGGATACCGCACAACCGCTTTTCAGTTGCACCCTGGACAGCGCCGACGAGGCCGCGTCCGACCGGCTGATCCTGTGGCTCACCGCCGTCACCCGCATGGCCGGGGTGGATGGCGGGCGCTGTCATGTTCATCTGATCGCGGACGACGGCGCGAACCCGGCAACCGCCCGCGCATTGGCCCGTCAGGCGCAGGCATTCGGCGCCCACCTGCACCGCGTGCCGGTGATGAACGATCGCCTGCGCGGGCTTTCCGCGCTTTATCAGTTGGATACTTTCACCCAGGCGGATGCCCCCGAAGGGGAGACGGTCTGGCTGATGGACCACACCCTGCTGCCACTGGAAGACGGCCTGCCCGATCTGGGGCCCGCGCTGGTGGCCGCCAAGCCGGTGGACATGGCGCGGCCCGCATCCCGCGTGGTCCGGGCGCTGTTCGATCGGGCCGGTCTTGACGCCCCCCGCGCGGGTCGGCCCAGTTTCGCCACCGAAGGCGCCGACGAAACCACCGCCTGGAACAATGCCAATCAGCGGCTTTATGGCATCCGTCGGGCCTTTCTGCCCACCCTGGCCCCGTTCTGGCGCAAATGGGTGCGCTGGCTGCTGGACCAGACGGACCTGCTGGGAGACCCGCCGGTCAATGTGCTGCAACTGGGATTTGCGCTGGCCATGGGGGAACTGGGCCAGTCCATGCGCCCGCTGGATCTGGAATGGAGCGTGCCGGGTCGCCTTTTGAAGCGTGTGCCGAACAGCCTGACCCCGCGCATGATGCATGTGGAACCGCTGCGCCAGCCCGGCCCCACACTGGGCATGACCGGGCGCGATGCGCTGGACAGGCGGCTGGCCACGCTGAACACCCATCTGGCGGACGCGCCGCGCCCCGAACAGGCGCCCGCACCCGAAAGGGATACTCCCGCGCCCGCCCTGACCGTGCCGGTAACGGTGGACGGCCCGCGCGCGCTGATGCGCCATATGGTGTATGGCATCAAGGGGAGTGACTGCCTGTCCATCCTGAACCGGGTGGAAGATGTGACGGAAAACCCGCTGATCCCCGGCAGCCATTATCTGACCCAGCACGAAGACGTGGCCCGCGCCATCCGGGAAGCCGACCCCACCGCCCGCATTCATCGCGGCGGTCCCGACAGCCTGGACCGGCTGCGCCCGGTGCCCGTGATCATCGCGCAAACCGGCCTGTGGGATGCACCCAGCCGGGATGCCTATGTGGCCACGCTGAAAACCCTGGCGGCCAAGGCGACACGGCGGCTTATCCTGGTGGGGCTGGAATATTTCCCGCTCCGGGACGACGGCATGACCTTTTTCGGCCCGCTCAGCGAGCATGTTCAGGGCCTGGGCGGCTGGAGCGACGTGATCCTGGGCGGCCACATGCGGGAACGGGCCGTGGTGATCGCGGATCGGGACGACACCGCCGGGCCGGACACCGTTTCCGTGCTGGCCGAAGCCGCGATCCAGTCCGCCAACCCGGCCCGGCTGCGCCTGTTGGTGGACATGGCCCGCAACCGGTTCGGCTTTTTCACCCGCGCGTTCGAGCGGGCGGTGGAACTGCCCTGGGCGCTCAGCCATATGCCCAACGGGCCTCAGGGCCGCGTTATTCTGGATGCGGGCGCCGGCATTTCCCCGCTGCCGCTCTATCTGGCGGAAGGCGGCGCAACGGTTGACTGTGTGGATCGCCACAGCCGCCAGTATGACAAGGCTGACCGCGATAGCTGGTCGGAAAACGGCTTCGTGGATTATGGCCGCCTGCATTCCGGCCTCAGGGCCTTTCATCAGGACATCACCGATTTCCAGCCCCCGGCGGATCGGGCAGCGGGCTATGACACGGTTCTGATGCTGGGCATGTTGCACCAGATGGACCTGATCAGCCGCCGCCGCGCGCTGGCCCATGTGGCGGAACTGATGGCACCGGGCGCCGTTCTGCTGGCCACGGTGCGGCTGGTGCCCGGCACCAACTGGCTCCAGCCGGTATCGGAAGGGCGCGTGCTGGGGCGCAAGGAACAGCACGGCCATGTGCGGGAACTGGTGGGCACGCTGGAAGCAATGGGCCTGATGGTGGAAGAGCGCCGCGTGCGCCGCAACCTGCCCCATGCCCGCAGCGACGTGATGGAATTACAGTGCCGGAAACGCACATTCTGAGCCCGGCCCCGGTTTGAACCCGTATATGAGCGCCGGACCCCGGCACCGCGACACTCGGCCCGATCAATCTGGCCTGAAGAGGTAACATGACACGCTTGCAGGACAAGACCTTCATATTCGGCCTGGGCGCCCAGAAGGCCGGCACCACCTGGCTGGCGGACTATCTGTCCACCCATCCGCAGGTGTTCATGTCGCCGATCAAGGAACTGCACTATTTCGACCTGCGCGATGTGCCGGATGTGCGGCCCATTCAGGAAGCCTATTTCCTGAAACGCATGAAGACACTGGCCAGCCAGGTGCCGGATTTCGACCAGATTCGCGCCGGGCGCGGTGCCTGGCGGGGCCTGAACAATTATGTGGAGCGGTTCAACATGCGCTCCACGGATGACTATCTTCGCTTTTTCCACCGGCGCATCGGGGATGAAAAAGTCTTTACGGAGATTTCCCCCGGCTATGCCCTGTTGCCCGCCGCCACCTATCGGGAAGTGTATGAATTGCTGGACGATGTGCGCTTCCTGTTCATCATGCGAGACCCGCTGGACCGATACTGGTCCAATCTGCGCTTCTATCAGGGGCTGCTGACCGGGTTTGACGCCAAGGAACAATATCTGCCCAGCCTGAAAGACCGGGCCATTATGGGCCGCACCGATTATGAAGGCACCATCACCCGGCTGGAACAGGCCGGTATCCCGCGGGGAAAATGTCTGTTCCTGTTTTACGAGACCCTGTTCGAGGAAAGCACCATCGCCCGGCTGTGCCGCTGGATGGGGGTGGACACGCACCAGCCGGACCTGGAAAAGCGCGTGTTCAAAAGCCCGGAAGTGCCGCTGCCGGAAGAGCATCTGGCCACCGCCTATGATCGGCTGCGCCCCGTCTATCACGCCCTGTACAAGCGCACGCGGGGCCGCTTGCCGGTGCACTGGCTGAACCAGATGCGCCGCTTTGGCGACCTGCCCCGGCCACAACAGGCCCAGGAGGCGCGCTGATGCCCGTCATGACCGGCCATGGCCGCCGGGTGCTGTTCGTTCATGTGCCCAAGACCGGCGGCACCTATGTGGAAGACCTGTTCCGCGCCAATGATTTTCAGCTTTCCTTCTGGAAGCCCCGGCGCGACAAACCGGCGGAGATGATCTCACCCCAGCATTATCATGCCCGGCTGCTGGCGGCACTGTTCGACATGACCGCCTTCGACCATGTATTCATGACCGTGCGCGACCCGCTGGACCGGCTGATCAGCGAATATCTGATGCGCGTGCCCGATGGCGACACCCCATTCGAGACCTGGGCGCAGGAAGCGCTGGACAGGTTCGAGAAGGACCCGCGCCATCTGGACAATCACCTGCGCCCGCAGGCGGATTTCGCCATGCGCGGCATCACCGTTATGCGCCAGGAAGCGGGCCTTGGCGAAAACCTGACCCGGCATCTGGAAACCACGCTCGATATTCCCTTTGCCGTGCGCACCGTGCCGCGCCGCCGGGGCCCCGGCAAGGACAGCCACGCCCCTCGGCCCGACCGGGACAACCTGTCAGCGGACCTGCTGGCCCGCGTGGCCACCTTGTATGGCCGGGACTATGCGCTGTTCGGCTATGACCGGCCCGGTTCGTCCTGACCCGATCCGTTCTGATCTGAACCGTTCTGATCTGAGGCGTTCTGATCTGAGGCGTTCCGGGCGCCCGCCTCCGTCGCTCCCGCAGGGCCTGCCCCCTTCAGGCAACGGGCAAGGGCCTGTGCTTCCGGCAGAATGTGAAACCGGTCCCGCAGGCGGCCCAGATCCTTATAGACCACCCCTTCCAGTTCACCGAGCGGCAGGGCGCTTTGCGGCTGCGGCAGGCGCGGTTCCCGCCAGACCAGCGTTTGCCCCACAAGACCGCTGCGGATCGTGGCATATTGCCAGCCGGGCATGTGATCGTGCAGGAAAAGCACCGTCTTGAACCCGTCGGCGGCCCAGGCGAACGGCCCGTCACCCGGTGGGCCGTGACGGCGGAAAGCCGGCGCCGAGGTGGGCTGTGCGGCGGCGGGGGACGGGGGCCAGGTGCCATCCATCAGGATCACCGTACGGGCATGGGATCGGCTGACGGCCCACTGAAAATCCCGCAGGAGAGCCTGAAAACCGGGCCGCCCGGACAGGAAGATCAGGTCATATTCCCCGGCGCCAATCCCGGCGGCGAAGAACTGATCGCTGGTCATGTGGAAGAGGCTCACCCCCTCGCCCTCAGGGGTTACGCGCGGATTGGGGTCCACCAGGTGGCGGGTGGGTATGGTCAGCCCCAGCCCGGTGCGCCCGTCCATGGCGCCGATCTCCAGATAGCGCTCGGCGCCCAGGGCGTCGGCCAGCGTTTGCAGGCGCTTTATGGTGGGTGCATTCACACGGGCGGGCCGGGCCGGGTGCGGCGGCACATCCAGCGCGGCGAGAACCGGCGCTGTGTCGGGCCACACATAATCCGCCTTCCATTGTGGCCGACCATCCACCTGCCGCACCGGCACACCGTGTTCCTGCTGGTTCCAGCCGTAAGCCCGCGCAATGGTGCGGTAATTGGCGCTGATGGTGGGGCCGCGGGCGAACAGGTCCAGCCGCGCTTTCAGGCCCGAAAACAGCATCAGCAGGTGAAAGGCGGACCCTTCCACCCCGGCGATCCGTTCCGCGTCCGCCAGCATGGCAAGCTGATCCGGCACGCTGAGCGTTTCGGGGTGAATAATGGTCCAGCCCGCTTCGCGCAAGCGGTTTTCCAGCGCCTGTTCGTTCAGCAGGCGGGCACCATCCAGCCGGCTGCGGGACAGCCATAACCGCTTGCCCAGCAAAGGCTCTTTCGCGGGCAGCACCGCCATGGCCGCCACATGGTGGGGCGTGCACTTTTCCTGAATGCGATAACCGGGGGTGGCCACCAGCAGCCGGTCCACCCGCGTCGGCGTGCTGATCAGGTGCACGGGATTGTGGACGGCGAGCGCGTCCAGAATCGCCCGCTGCCAGGGAAGAACCTCCCCCGTGCCATGAACGGGCAGCCATACCAGCGGCATGTGCGGATGGGCCCGGATAGTCGCCAGCATGGCCAGGCTTTCCAGCAGGAAATGGCCGAAATGGGGAAACAGATAACCGGCGAACAGCGCCGTGCCGGGCAGATGATCCCGCGCATCGCCCGCACTGTCCGGCGGCGTTATCAGGGCGGTTTCGGTGCCTTCCCGCCGTTTCAGATGCCCGGCGGGGCGGCCTGACGCATCGAAATGCACGGGCCGATAACGGCGCAGCAAGGCGGACGCCGCTACCGGCGCCCCGTCCGCATCCAGCACACCACCCCGCGCGCCCGGCAAAAGCGGCCCCCGTTCCGCCCCCGTAACGGGACAGAGAAGGGCATTTTCGGTCAGGGTATCCGTTACCCCGTTCGGGCCGCCGTCTTCATTCATGGGAATTGTTTCCCCCACCCCGGCGCTGTTCCTGAAAGCGGGTCAAGATGCGATCCAGTTCGCGGGAATGCCGAGGAAAGAAAGCGGCTGATTTCACCAGCCGAACGGTCAGGCTATCCACTGCGCGGGGCGTGCGGGCGATAGTTTCGCCGTCCGCCCCTTCCGCCTTCATGCGCTTTCCCAGATCGCTGAGATTGAAAACAAGACCCTGTTGCCGCAAATGCTGATCCAGCCAGCCAATGGTCCAGCTATCCACACCGAATGGCCGGAAACTGTGTTCATTGAAAACACGCTTCCGCTGCGGCCCGGACCATGCCGCCAGCGATAATTCATGGGGCACGGTAATTTCCATCTCACCGCCATCCGCCAGCAAGTCCCGACACACGGCCATGGTGGCGATCAGATCGGGCACATCCGCCAGCACATCGCCGACCAGAATGCGTCGGAACTGGCCGGGCCGCAATCGACACCGCCCGAAACGGCCCGCATCCACCGTGGCGGGCAGGGTCAGGGCGCCCGGTTCCCCGGCAATATCCGGGGTCTGTCGCATGTCCGGGTGAAGGTTCACACGGTCGAACCGAAACCCCTGCGGCGCGCCGAACGCCAGCGTATCGGGCAAGGGCCAGGGCTTTCCTGCCGCAGCATGTGAAAGCCGCGGCACCAGGCGATCCATGGGCCGCGCGGCAATGACACGGCGCGCCTTCCGGGAAAGAGCGGTACGGGCGGCCTTGTCGTGCACCAGCGCGA
Organism: Yunchengibacter salinarum; assembly: GCF_037658235.1. Taxonomy (NCBI): domain Bacteria; kingdom Pseudomonadati; phylum Pseudomonadota; class Alphaproteobacteria; order Kordiimonadales; family Kordiimonadaceae; genus Yunchengibacter; species Yunchengibacter salinarum. Next base: position 199,682 of record NZ_JBBJLN010000005.1, read on the forward strand.
TTGCCTGATCCGCCAACGCCTCATACGGGGCGCTAGCCAGCCCATCAAGCCAGTCCTCATAACCAGTCAGCCGGGTATGGGGGCTGACTTCCGTAAGCACGGCTATGCCATTGGCCAGCAAAGGCTGAAGCCGCACTACTTCCAGAAGGCCGCTTGGGTAATAGTGCAGGTTCAACACCAGCCGGGTACGCGCCAGAAGGGCTTCCAGGTCGGGCCCATACGCCTTGCGCGCCACCAGATTGAGGTCGCTCTTTTCCAGCGCCGCCAGCACCTTGCGCCGACGCGGATTCGGTGATCCGAAAAAGAGAACATCAATGTCTTTTTCCGCTTCGGCCCGATGCTCGAAACGCCCCCGCAGGGTGGGCGCATCCCCAAGGGGAAGCCATTGCCCAACCGGGCGCCCCACCTTGCGGGCCATGAAATCCAGATTGACCTGCTGATAATCCAGATAGCCAACGCGGGCGAGCGTTTCCAGATAAACGGGGGTGAAGGCACCGGTGTCCCGATTATCCAGTTGCTCGAAATTATAAATTACCACATCGCCCGGCAAGGCCGCCAATTCGGCATCGCTCAGACGGTTGGCATTGAACAGGATATTCAGCGCACCGGGCCGAATGCGATTATAGCCCCACTGCACCGAATGGCCCCCGCGCGCCAGCCCCCAGGCCAGCGCCGCCGCGGAATCGGCGAAAATATTATAAACATTGCGATGGGTAATCTGGCAGAGATTTACATGCATGGCCGATCAACCACGCTCAGGCTCTGTCAGCCGTCCGCAAGGGGTGTCCACCGGGAGCCGATGCCGCCACTTGCGCGCCAGATGCCGGCGGCTTTCATGAAAGGCCGCGGGCAGATTGGCCTGCCGACGATTGCCAATGGTGTTGTGATAAAGCGGCGCATCCACCACGAGAGGCGGGTGCCCCGCCGCCTCGGACGCCAGCGAGATGTCCGCGCCATAGGAATGCCAGCCCAACGCGGGATCGAAACGGAGCCCCGCATCCCGTCGCACCGCCAGCAATACTTCATCCAGTGTGTCCGCCGCCGCGGGAAGCGACGCGTGGCCTGCGAAACAGCCCTGCCCATCCTGAACCCGGCCAATATCGATCCGCCCCCTGGCCCCGGTACGCGCACCGAAAACGCCCGCAACATCAGGTGAGTGGCCCTGCGCTTCCGCCGCCACGATCTGGTCAAGAAACCGGGCAGGCCAGTAAGACGGTAAATAGACATCCTGATGCACCCAGACGACCCAGGGGGTGCGGGCCTTGGCAAGGACGGCATTGAACAACGCCGCCGCGCTGGAAACGCCGTACCGCATAAACACCGGATAGCGGGCGGGTGCGGCATCCAGAAAAGGCGAACGCAGGAAATTATTGCGCAATTGCGCCCGGTCATTGGCGGCCACCACAAAGGTGATCGATGGTTCTTGTGGCTCTTTGGGCGTAATCACAGTCATGCTGCTGTGGCGGTCACGCTCCGCAAAAGGCATTTTGCGGGCCTGAACAAGAAACTGATAAGCGGCCAGATGATGGCCCGCCGTATCGGGCAGCCGCTCCGTGGCAGCCCCGGTTTCAGCAAGAGCGGGTTCAAGCGCGGCGATCAGGCGCGCCAAGCTGCCATCCCGATCCGGCGTATTGGTCTGATCCAGCTTTTCCACCCACAATCCCGCTTCAAGAAATGTCTTTTGCACCGTGGCGTAACTGAACAGGTGACTGTGATCCCGGTCCAGCAGGCCGGAGTCATGATACTGAAAATCCCCGCGCAGCAGATCCCGCACAACGCTGGCATGGGCCACATTGGGAATGGAAGCCAGCACCACGCCATCCGGCTTCAGCAATTGCCAGGCCCATCGCAGGGCCATCACCGGATCGTCTAGATGCTCCAGAACGTCGCCGAAAAGAACACAGTCGAAACTGCCGGGCGTCAGCCTTGGAAAGGACCGGGACAGGTCTGCCCTGACCACGCGGTCAAGCCGCTGGCGAGCAGCCGCGACTGCATCCGGCTCCCGCTCCACGCCGATCACCTCGGCCCCGGTACGCGCCCGCACGGCAGCACCAAGGCGCCCCGCGCCGCACCCCACTTCCAGAACGCGCTGCGCCGATTGGGGAACGCGGTTCAGCAGTTCCGTGTTCAGGCCCGCATAATATGCACGCGCCCCTTCCCCGTCGGCCACGGCCCCATTCCGGCTGGAATTGGCCGGCCAGTGCCAGTAATGCCGGGCCTGCGGAGCAGAACGATCAAACGGCGCATCCTGATGCGGCAGCACCCTCAGGGCAGGCGCCTCAGCGGGAAACCGCACGGCTTCCGGTGTGATTTTCAGGCGGTTGCGATGATACCCTGCCGCCACTTCCTGGGGATCGAACGGGCGCCCCACATATTTGGCGCGCGCATGAGCCTCACTGAGGACCGGATAATGGCGCAGCACCTGTGGTTCATCGAACAGGCGCACCCCGTCCCCACTCACATAATGCCCGCCCCGCCCGGCGACGGAAAGCCCCTGACCGTTGCGCCACAGCCGCATAAGGCGCTTTGGCCTGGGCGCGAAATAATAATAGCGGTCCATACCCGCCACGAAATCCCGGCCCTCGAAAGCCTCATGAGGCCTGGGAAGAAACACGAATTCCTCGAAATTGACCACCGTGGCGCCCGCTGCCTGGGCGCGTGCGGCCAGCGCGGACAGGCTTTCCCCCGCCGCGCGGGAATGTGGAAACTCGTCCGCATCCATGTGCAGCAGCCAATCATGGGACAACCGGTCAGCCACAGCCTGCTTGGCCTTCATCTGCTCGGAAAGAGAAAACACACCCCGCCAGGGCATGGTGCCACGACCGATCACGGGGCGGCCATGAAAGCGCTCAATGATCGCCGGTGTTTCATCGGTGGAGCCGTGATCGATGACGAACGCATCCACCCCCTGCCGCGCCAGATGGGTCAGCGTGGTCGGCAGATAGGCCGCTTCGTTCCGAACACACAGGATCGCGCATAAAGTCCGCATACCGGTACCGTCCCCTTATGCCGCCCGGCTCAGGCGGACACTCCCATCCGCCTGTACCGCTTCAGGCCCCGCACCAGGTCGTCCATGTGCCAGACATGGCGATCCCGTTTCTGCACTTCCTCGTGCAGGTGATAGATGGCGTCCAGCAGGGTGCACATGTCCGTGTTGGGGCTGTCGTCCTGCGGGTAGAAGGCGGATTTGGGGTCGCCGTCCAGTATGTTGCGGCTGATCTGCACGCGCAGGCCGTCATCCGCCACCAGCCGCAGCACCGCATCCCGGTATTCGGCCACGGATCGGGTGGTCAGCCATTCAGGCTGGTCCAGCTTGGCCACCAGGTGGCTGTCGCTGTGGCTGTGCACTTCCGGCCCTTGAAGATTGACGATGGGCAGGCCGAGCGAGGCCGCATCCAGAATGCCATTGGTGGCGCCAAAGGGAAACGACGACAGGAAGATGTCACAGTCCGCCAGTTGGCTCATATAATCCGCATAGGACTTGCGCGGCAGCACGGTGGCATCCAGCATCGTGCCCAGTCGCCGCGACAGGGCCTGATGCAGGGCGCCCACGCTGTTGGGGAAGAATACGAATTCCACCGGGCGGGGGCTGTGGCGGCGCACGCCCTCGCACATGTCGAGAAAGGCGGGAACCACCTTGCGCGACCATGCGGGCACGGCGATCTTCACCACATCCGGCTTGAGCCGCACGGTGGGCTTCACATGGTTGGCGTCGTTGCGATCCAGATGGCGCGCCCTGTCGGGCCGCAGCAGGATGGTTTCATCAATGGTGGCGGGGTCGCCAAGCTGGCTGTCCGCCAGCACCGCATAATCCACATGAGGCGCCTTGGTGGTGGCGGGGTGGCCGAATGTCATCACCTGTATGGGCGCCAGGCGCAGATTGGAAAACACGATGGACGACATGCGCATCCCCACGCTGGGCAGATAGAGGATGTCCGGCGCGTCGTCCGCCACCTTTTTGACCACATCGGCCACGGTGGACAGCCGGAAATCCAGCGGGCGCACCTCATCTGCCAGCGCGCGCATCTCGTCGTCAATGCCTTCCCGCGGCAGATAAAGGATGGTGTGGAACCGTTCCCGCAGGGAAGCGATGGACTGGCCGTAACAGCGGTGCATGGCATGAAAAGAGCTGTACAGCTCCGCCACGATCACGACCGTGGGCCGATCCTTGAGCTGTGCCCGGCGCGCGCTTGCATCCGGCAGGTCGCTGATTTCCTGATCCAGCCAGTTCTGCACCACCGCATTGAAGCAGCGCTTGATATCGTGCTTTTCCGGGCTCAGCGCATAGGAACAGCCCATATAGGCGGGGCCCAGGCTGTTGAGCTGATAGCGGTTGGGCGTATAGTCCAGCCAATGGTCGGATGCGGCCAGCAGCTTGCCGCGCATGGCTTCCGCCCGCGCGTTGAACAGCCCCTGCTCGGACAGGAAAGCCAGCGTCAGCGTGAAACTGACGCCCTTGTTCAGCCGGAACATGGCATTAAGCAGGTCCTGGCTCAGCGCATTGATGGACAGGCCCAGCAGGATGCGCGGCAGCAGCTTGCCCGGCACGCGGCGACGGCCCTGCGCGTCCCGCTCGCTGCCCAGTTCGATCAGATGGCCGGTGCCACGATAGCCGCTCGTCTCGAAAATCTGGACCATGGTGCGCTTGAAACGGCCCAGCAGGTGGAACAACCGCGTGGGCATCCCGTAATCCGGGTCCAGCAACATGCTGGTCAGGCTGCTGGCGATCCGGGTGGCGTGCGCCTCCCCCGCCTCATGCGCCTTGCCCGCATGGGTGCCCAATGTCCAGACCCCGCCTTCCAGCTTTTCCAGCAGAGTCACCAGATGCTCGGCCCCGGCCTCGTAATCGCTGGTGCGCACACTGCGCTCGAAAGCGCGAGAGGTCTCCATGCAGGCTTCAAGAGCCGTTTTTTCGCCAGCCTCCGCCATGAATCAACTCACCCGTCCAACGCATCCTTCAAAGTGGCACAGACACTATCCAGTTCCCCGTCCGAAAGAAAGACATGAAATGGCAGTCCCACAAGGCTTCGGTGCAGACGATCCGCCACTGGCAGATCCCCGCTGACGCGCGCGCAGTCCGCAAAGGCGGGGTGATGGTGCAGGGGCGGCAGATACCATTGCCGTGTCTGAATGCCCGCCGCGGCCAGCGCCGCCATGACGGGCCCGGCCCGTTCGCCCGTGTCCACGGGGAAGGTGGCGGGGCTGATACCTTCGCATAACGGCCCCAACCCCAGGCGATCCGCAAGCCCGGCCCGATCCAGGGCCGCGCGGTAACGGGCCGCCAGCGCCAGGCGTGCCGCGCGCACATCCTGCCAGCGATCCAACTGGGCCAGCCCATAGGCGGCCAGCACCTCGGCCATCTTGGCATTGGTCCCCGGTTCCACGATGACCCCGCGGGAAAAGCCGAAATTGGACTGGCGGCGCACACGATCCGCCAGTGAGGCCGAGCCGGTGACCACCAGCCCGCCTTCCCCCACACCGAACGGCTTGGTGGCATGGAGCGAGAACACCGCCGGCACATCCCCGTGCACCAGTTGCTGGCCAAGGCTTGCCGCCACATCCATCAACACGGGCGCGCCGGTTTCGGCCTGAAAGGCGGCCCAGTCCGCCGTGGGCAGGGGATAGCCGAACGGGGCCACGGGCATGACCGCCGCAATATCCGCGCCGGACAAGGCCTGCCGCGCAATAGTGGGGGTCAGCGCCCAGCACTGCGGGTCCACATCGGCGATCACCGGCACATGCCCGGCCCGGTGCACGGCCAGAAGCGTGGCCGGGAATGTCACGGCGGGCACCAGAATACGGCTGCGCGGCGGCAGATCGGCGGCCAGCACCGCCAGATCCAGCCCCCCGGTGGCGGACGCCACGCTGACCACATGCAGCGGCGCGTCGCCATCCACCCGGCTTGCGGCCAGAAACGCTCCCATGGCCGCTTCGAAGCGGGTGACCAGCGGGCCGAAATTGCTGTACCAGCGGGCCGCGTGCATTTCCGCAAGATAGGGATGCACATCCGCCGCACCGGGCAAGTCCGGTACCAGACACGGAATACGCCAGCTTTGCCCGGTATCGGGATGCGCGCGCGTGGTCATGGCGCCCCCTTCAAGGCCAGTATGATACAGACCCCGCTATTCATTGAAAGCCTGGTCGGTGAACATGCCGATCGGGCCGGACAACACCTGCAAAAATGTTTTCGGTTCGATCTTGATCAACACCGTGCCCATATTGCCCGGCAGCATGTGTTCCGAGGCTTCGGCCTCATTCGGGTCCACTTGAACACGGCCAATGAAATAGCTTTCCTGGCTGCGTTCATCCACCACCGAATCCTTGGACACATAGGTGAGCGTGCCATCCAGCGGCTCCGCCGTGCGGCCACGACCGAACTTCACGGTCACATCCTGACCGGCTTCCACATCCTCAATGGAGCCGGGGCTGATCCGCACCTCCAGTTCCAGCCGGGAATGGGTGGGGAAAATCTCCATCACCGTGTCGCCGGGGCGCAGCACGGCGCCGATGGACTTCTGCTCGATCAGGAAAACCACGCCGTCCACGGGCGAGCGCATGGCGGAGCGGTTCACCCGGTCCTCCAGCCGCTCGATCACATCCGCGGTTTCATTGAGCTGTTTCTGAATTTCGACGGCGACGTTCTCGGCTTCCTTGACCCGCTCCAGCCGCGCCTTTTCCTTTTCGGTGCGCAGGCTGGAAATATTGTTCTCGGCCCGCTCGATCTGAAGGCGGGCTTCCGCAATGCGCGCTTCCAGCGAGGCCAGATTCCGCTCGGTGGCGAACACCTGCGTGCGCCGGATCAGGCCCTTTTCCAGCAGGGACTGAAAATCCGCCAGTTCCCGATTGAACAGATCGGCCTGCTTTTCCAGCGACGTGATCACCGCCTTCTGCCCCTCGATTGTGCCGCGCTCGCCCTTGATCTGGTTTTCGATCAGCTTGACCTGATTTTGCAGCACTTCCTGAAGGGCGCGAAACTCACCGCGCTGACTTTCCAGCGTTTCCTGCACACGCCGCTGGGCCAGCACGTCCTCCGGTATGTCATCGGGGAAGTCGATGGTTTTGGCCCCCATCACCTCGGCGCGGCGCCGGGCGAGCTGAACGCGCAGAATGGCGCGGCGGATGCGGGCGCTGCGCAACTGGCTGGCCGCCTGGGTCACGTCGATCCGGGCGACGGGCTGGCCTTTTTCCACCATGTCGCCCTCCTCCACCAGAAGGGCATCCAGAATACCGCCTTCAAGGTGCTGGACCACGCGGTTGTTGCCCGCCGCCACCACGCGGCCCGGCACCTGAATGGCCCCGCCCACTTCGGCCACGGCGGCCCATACGCCGCCGAACAGGAACACCAGGATGGCAACGATCTTGGCCTTGCGCAGCACGCCGCTGCGGGATGTTTCCACCCCTTCGTGCCAACGCTGCAATTCGGCGGGCTTGAAACTGGTGGGGGCGCCGAGTGTGACCTCCCGGCTGTCCCCCGTTGCGGGCAATGTCTGACTGCTCATGAGCCGGTTTTCCCTTCACCGCCAGGCGTGGCAGATCCCGCCGAGGGGCCGCCGTGGCCCGCGGCACGCGCCGGGGCGGCGCTCGTGGCGGCGTCTGCTTCTGTGGCTTTCCGATCCTGTCCGGGTTGCTGACCCTGCTGGCCCTTTTGAGCCTGCTGGCCCTGTTGGGGTGCCTTTGCGCCCGAAGCGGGCTGTGCCTGCGCCCTGGTGCTGGATACGGCCTGCACCCGATCGCCCTGAAGCACCTCCCGCGTGGGGCCGAATTTGTCCACCTGGCCTTTTTTCAGGATCAGCACCTTGTCCGTATGCTGCAACACGCTGGGCCGCTGGGACACGATAATGCAGGTGATGCCTTCCTGTTTTGCCCGGTGCATGGCGGCATGGAGGATTTCCTCCCCCTGCGAATCCAGTGCGGCGTTGGGTTCGTCCAGCACAAGGATACGGGGGTCGCCATAAAAGGCGCGGGCCAGTGCGATCAACTGGGCCTGACCGCCGGACGGCCAGAATTTGCCAAGCTGGATCGGGGTGTCATACCCTTCCGGCAGGGACAGGATGAAATCATGCACGCCCGCGCGCTGCGCTGCCTTGACGGCCAGTTCCGGCGGGTCTTCCCGGCGCAGGCGGGCAATGTTCTCCCGCACGGTGGCCTCGAAGAAGTCCACCTTCTGCGGCACATAGCCCACATGCCAGCCACGGGTTACCGGGTCCCACACGGAGAGATCCTGCCCATCCAGCTTCACCTGCCCCACGCTTGGTTCCAGATAGCCCACCAGCAGCTTGGCCAGCGTGGACTTGCCCGCGCCATTGGGGCCGATAATGGCAACCGTTTCCCCCGGTTCGGCATTGATGTAAACACCGCGCAGAATGGGCGGCTGACCGGGCTGGGGCACATAGGTGATCCGCGCGGCCTGAAGGTGGCCTTCGGGCCGGGGCAGCGGGGTGGCGTGATCCGGCAGGGACAGTTCGCCCAGCCGGGCGGTCAGGCGCTTGTCCGCCTCCCAGCCCTGCTTCAGGCCCTTCCAGCCGCCCACCAGCATATCGATGGGCTGAAGCGCGCGGCCCCCGATGATGGCGGCGGCGAAAACCACGATGAAATCCGCATTGCCGGACAGCACCAGCAGCGCCCCCACCAGCAGCAGAACGATCTGCAGAATCTGGCGGGCGGACTTGGCGATGCCCTGATGCAGGCCGCCATTGGCCGCCAGCCGCATATTGGCGGTGCTGTTCACTTTCTGGTGCTGCCCCCAATCCTGAACCGACTGGTGAAACAGCCCCTGCGCGCGCACATATTCCTGATTGCGGAAATGCATGGCCATGGCGCGCTGCGCCGCCTGCTGGGCGGCCTGCTGTTCTTCCATGTCGCGGGCGCCCTTGATCTCACCCCAATAGGCCAGCGCCAGCAGAAACAGGCCGCCGATCACCACGGTCAGAGCCAGCAGGGGGTGAATGATCAACAGCACCACCAGAAACATGGGCAGCATGGGAAAGTCGAATATGGCGATAAGGCCGCTGCCGCCCAGCATGTTCTTCAACGCGGTCAAATCCCCCATGGTCTGGGGGTTGGGGTCGTGCTGCCGGTTCAACTCCCCCGCCATGATCACGCCCGCCATGTTGGATTCCAGCCGGGTCGCGGCGCGGGACAGCATGATGGACCGCGCCGCCATCAACAGGCCCATGACGGACAGAATGACAAAAGCAGCGAGGAAAAGCGCCCACAGCGTGCTCATGTTTTCGGACGGCAGCACCACCCGGTAGGTGTTGAACATGAACATGGGCATGGCCAACATGCTGATATTGATGAACAGCGAATAGACGAAAATGATCCGCATCTTCTTTTTGAAGGCGGCCTTTTCAGTCTCGTATGCCTCTAAGGGGGTCATGCACTCTCCCACTTTGTGGATCGACCGGCTGAATGCCGGGCCGCGCCCCCCGGTATGCCGGGGCAAAGGGCGGAACTTCGGCGGTATAGCATGGGCCGTTTCACGCTGTCTATAGCGCGCGAGCGGCGCCGCCCGCCTGCCACCCATGCGGGCAAAGGGCCGGGCAAGATACGCGTATCCCACAAAAAAAGGAGAGGGCCCGAAGGCCCCCTCCCGATTGGATCATCCGTTTCCGGATCGCTGTTGCCAGCGATTAGAAGAGGATGTTGCCTTCCGCGTCCGCGGCGGACAGATCCGTGACTGTCGTGCCTTTCAGGGTCACGAAGTTGCCGTCACCCAGATCGATCAGGACATCATCACCAGCCACCGTCGTGGCGTTCAGCAGATCGCTGAGGTTGGTGAAGTCGGTCTCGGTGCCCCGCAGGTCGAGGACATCCTCGTCGTTGCAGAAGAGGCCGGTGACCGTATCGTTACCGCTGTCCGTACCGAACACCAGCGTGTCGCTGCTGTCGCTACCCAGGGTGAACGTGTCGTTCCCGGCACCACCGTCGATGGTCGTATTGCCATCACCGGTGATGGTCACCGTGTCACGACCGGCACCGCCGTCGATGTCAACGTTGCCGCTGCCCTGGATACCGATGGTATCGTCACCGGCACCACCGTCGATGCTGAAGGCACCGGAGGCCGTGGTACTGTCGTCGATGGTATCGTTGCCGTCACCGCCGAGAACCGTGTCCCCGTCATTGACGTTGTTGATATCATCGTCGCCGGCACCGCCGTCGATGTCGTCATTACCGGCACCGCCGTCGATGACGTCATTGCCAGCCTGGCCAAGGATGGTGTCGGCACCTTTGCCGCCCACGATGGTGTCGATGCCGTCGCCGCCGCGCAGGACGTCGTCGCCATCACCACCATTAAGGTCATCACAACCATCACCACCGAACAGGCTGTCACCGCCAGCACCGCCGGAGATGTTGTCGTCACCGTCACCGCCGAAGAGCTGATCGATACCAGCGTCGCCAGTCACTTTGTCGTCGCCAGTACCTGCGAACACGACGTCGTCGTCGGCACCGCCGTCGAGGCTGTCATCGCCAGCACCGCCAAGCAGTTCGTCGTCACCATTGCCGCCAGCGATGGTGTCAAGGCCGGTACCGGCAGTTTCCTTGCCGCCGAACAGCACGTCTGCGCCGCCGCCGCCGGAAATGTCATCATTGCCTGCGCCGCCGCCGACGATATCGCCGCCGCCAGTGCCGGAAATGGTGTCTTTGCCGGTGCCAGCCCAGCCGACGCTGCCCGCATCATCGGAGCTTCCGAGCGCGATGTCGTTGGTCACGTCGAAGTCACCAAGGATGATCCGGTCATTGCCGTCACCACCAAACAGGGTGTTGGCGCCGTCATTACCGGTGCTGTCAGCTTTCGAGTTGATGAAGCCGCTGGTGCGGCCGCCGCCGATCAGGAAGTCATCGCCTGCGCCGCCGCCGATGGTGTCGTTACCGGCATCGCCTTGCAGGGAGTCGTTACCCTTGTCGTCAGCGCCAGCGAAGAAGACGTCGTCGTCGTTGCCGCCCTCGCCAATATCGTCGCCATTACCGCCGGTAATGGTGTCGTTACCGGAACCGCCAGTGATCTTGTCATTACCGCGACCGCCAAGATTCCGGTCAGCACCGGCACCACCATCAAGGGTGTCATCGCCGTTGCCGCCTTCGAGACGCTCGTTACCGGTATTGCCGATCAGTTCATCGTCACCGGAACCACCAGTAACATCGTCACCCGGATTCAGAGCCTGAACCTTGTCATCCACTCCAATGAAGAAGTTGATGTTGGCATCAAACTGGTCGCCAGTAGTCTCGGTGTCGCCGTCCGTGTCAATAGTCACTTTTACGGACTCAGAGAGATCTTCCGTGAAGTTCACGGCTTCGGCACTCGGTGTATAGTCGATATTGCCGTTTTCATTGATGGAGACAGTCGAGCCGCTATCCAATGTAACAGAACCATCGGTTTCGCTATCAAGCGACACGATCGTAACCTGATCATCATTGGCGCCAACAACACTGCCGTCCTTGCCACCCAAGAAAGTCGCCACGGAAGACACCACATTGATGCCTTCAACAGCATCGGAACCTTCCGTTTCAAACCGGTTGGTATCTTCATTGAACGAAGCGTGACCACCGCTGCCAGTATCGCCATTGAACGCCAAGAGGTCTTGATTCGAACCAAGGTCACTAAGGGTCACGTTGTCGAACACAACCGTTTCAACATCAGTGAAGCCGTCTGCGCCTTGATCGGTGACCTTGAAGATATCGTTAGAACCCTTGGACAGCTCACCAACATTCAATACACCATCAAAGGTCAGCGTATCCGTACCGGCGCCGCCATCAACGTTGTTGTCGCCAGCACCGATAAAGATGTCATCATTACCGGAACCGCCGTTCAGGGCATCATCACCCTTACCAGCGGTCAGCGTGTCGTTGCCGGCGTTGCCATAAAGGTCATCGTCGCCATCACCACCGCTGAGAACGTCGGCATCGTTACCGCCAGTCAGGGAGTCATTGCCGTCACCGCCGGTCAGCGTGTCATCGCCGTTACCGCCGCTGAGCAGGTCATCGCCGTTCTGGCCGTACAGATCGTCATCACCGGCTTCACCGGCGATGGTGTCGCCATCGGTGTTACCCATGATCATGTCGGCATTGGCACCACCGGCGATAATGTCGGCGCCAGCGCCGCCATCGATGGTGTCGTTGCCTTCTTGCCCGAACAGGCGAGCCGCCTGACCGATCGCATCGTCATCGGCAACGCCGCCGGACAGAGCGCTCGGCGCCGTACCGGCATCGTCAGCATTGGAACCGGTGATCAGATCATCACCCGCACCGCCGAATACCAGATCGCCAGAGTCAGTGTTGTTGGAGCCACCATCACCGGCTGTCAGCGTGTCATCGCCTTTGCCGCCATCAAGCGTGTCACCGCCATCGTTGGTCAGGCCAGAGAAGACGCCGTCGCCGCTACCAGTTGTGAAATCGCCATCATTCTGGGTCCCACCGGAGCCGCCGCCTTCAATTACGTCATTGCCAGCACCGCCGGTCAGACGGTCGTTATCAGCACCGCCGGTAATGGTGTCATTGCCACCACCGCCATCGATACTGTCAAAACCCAGGCCACCAAAGAGGCCATCATCGCCCCCGGCACCTGTTGTTGAATTAGCCATAGCTTTCCTCCTAAAAAAGCTTCTTCTACGCAAAGAGGCGCGAGTACAGAGAGCCCCCCGAACCTCGTACGTACAGATAATCCGCTTCGAATGTCAACCGCATATCGCAGGCGCACGGGCGCCTAATCAACGCCTTAGCCCACGGACGGGTTACCCATTCCCCACGAATTTCGAGCCGCGATGCTACCGCAGTGTTTGCCGCTAGGGAAGCATCGCACAAAACTTTAGGCGTTCACCCTTAAATCTGTTGCATCTCTGCAACAGATTTACCCTCAGCGACCGCTTCTATCAGGCGTTTATGCCTTGGAACCAGATGTTTCGCGTCATACCGGTCGAGAATCAGGGCGCGGGCGGCACGGCGCAAGGGTTCGGATTCGGCCTGATGGTCGATGGCGTGGTCCACCCTGTCCATCAGGGCATCCACATCGAAGAAATCCGCCAGCCAGCCGGTATCGCCGTGGCCGATCACCTCCCGCACCGGCTCGGTATCGGAACCCACAATGAGCGCCCCGGCGGCCATGGATTCGAGCAGCGACCAGGACAGCACGAAAGGCGCGGTCAGATACACATGGGCACGCGCCACGCGCACCGCATCACGCAAAAAAGACAGCGGCTGAAGCCCGGTAAAGTGGAGTCGGCTTTCGTCAAAGGCGAATCTGTCCAGCGCCCATTGCTTCAGCCCCTTGCCGTCCGGGCGCTGAGCGCCGTAGGCGATGCGGTCATGGGCGATGATCACGGTTTGCAGCCGGGGCCGACGCTTTTGCAGGCGGGAGACCATCTCCATGAACTGGGGGAAACCGCGATATTCCTCCATCCCGCGGGCGATATAGGTGATCACCTCGTCATTGCGGGTCAGTTCCCGCCCGTCCGGCAGCTTCAGGCGCGGTTCGTCCACCGGCTTGAAGAAGTCCGTGTCCACCCCGTCGTGCAATATGCTGATCCGGTCCCGCACCATATCCGGCAACTGGCCGTGCTGGAACCGGGTGGGGCACTGGCCCCAGTCCTGCGCCACCATATCGTGCAGGATGGGCGTGTTCTTCATGCGGATGCGGATTTCGTCATTGGGGCCGTAGGGTTCGTCCATCAGGAATTCGCCGTCGCCGCCGTGGCAGTGATAATACCACTCATAGTAATTCAGCAGTTTGGCATCGGGGAATATGTCCTTGATGAACATGCCATTGCCCCAGCCGGAATGGGACAGCACGACATCCGGGCGCTCCCCCCGCTCCTTCATCGCCAGCAGCGCCTTATAAGCGGCCTGGCCGGTGATCACGGCCCGTTCCGTGCTGATCAGGCTGGGGTGGATCTTTCGGTTCGGCTCCCGGTGCGGGGTGTAGTTGATGCGGGGGATGCTCACCCTTTGTTCATTGCTGGCCAGCGTGGCGGCGGCCATGCGGTAATCGGTGTTTTCCTTCAGATAAGTATAAATGCGCCGGTACTGGCCCGGAAAATTGTTATGAATAAACAGAATGTTCATTGTCATTGAGCGTTTCCATCCCTGCGGTCGGCCTTCCGGCGTTTGACGATCTGCACGGCGCGGGCCTGCGCGGCCTGCTTGCCCGCCTCCCTGCCCTTGAGACCGATATCGGCACTTTGCGAAAACAGCAAGCGATCCAGATAGGCAAAGCGGCACTGGCCCCGGTGATGCAGATAAGCCAGCGCCATGGCAAGCTGATCGGCAAAGAAAAAGCGCGCGCCCCGTGTGACGGCACGGTCCAGCCCGTCCCACAGCAGGCGGGCCAGCAGCCGGGCACAGGCCCGCGCGGGGGCATTGGCGCGAAACCCCGCATGACCGGCGGAAACGGACGCCCACAAGGCCGGGTAGCTGGTGGGCGCGGGCTTCAGCCAGCTTGAGCGCAGCACCACATCCGCCCCATGATCCGCCAGCACGGCAGCGGGCGGATACAGCACCACGCCGTCCACATCGCTGGTCACCACGCCGTCATACAGGCCCAGCAGGTGGGGCAGATACAGAAAGCGCGCGGCGGCGGCATAGCCACGGTACAGGTCCTGGCTGGCGCGCACGGATCGGGGCGGGGTATCCCACGTTATATTCACGCGTACGCGCGCGCGATCGGCCAGCGCGGCCACCTCATCGGCGCCTGTGGTGGCATCGATCAGGTGGCAGTGCACAAGCTGGCCCGGCGCCTGCACCCCCACGCTTTCCAGAAAGCCCGCCATGAAGCGGTCATAATATGCCTGGTCCGCCGCCACCAGAAGCGGCACTTCCCCCGCCGGATCGTGGGTGAGTTGCATATGCGGCAGCCCGTCCGCCCGGCCACACCAGCCACGGGGCGGGGCATCCGCACGGGTCTGAACGGTGCCAAGGTCCGCCAGCGGCACCATCTGATCCACCGCGCGAAAGGCGAAAATGGGTGTGCCCGGCGCCGCCGCTGCCTCCGCCAGCAGATGAGCGCCGCCCAGCGGATCACCGGTGAGCGCGGCCAGCAGCGAACGGTGGATCAGGCGGCTGCGCACCTGATCGGGGCCAAGCAGGGTGGCCGCCCGCGCCACCGCCGCGGCTAGGTGATCCGGGTCATCAGTGGCCGGTTCGTCATGATGAATGCGGCGGCGAATGGGGATATAACAGGCCATCACGGAAATATCGGCCAGCGAAACCCGCGCCACCGACCCCATGGCATGGGTCAACCGCAACAGCGCCGCCGGGCTGGCCATACAGGCATCCGCCAGCGCGCTCACCGCCTTCAGCCGGTGCATGAAATACAGCGTTATCAGCCCGTCCCACAGGCCGCCGGGGGGCGCATCCAGCGGCGCGGCGCGGGCCAGCGCAGCCAGCCGGTCCAGCAGGTCATCGGGTATTTCGCTTGCGAAACGATACAGGATTCCCATACCGTCCAGAAAGGCTGCATCGCCCCGCTGCCCGCGCAGGGCGGCCAGCAATGCCGCTTCCACAGGGCCGGGAAGCACGGCGCGCCCGGCGGCATACCAGTAATAGCGGGTGAAGAAGAAACCCTGCCCGAACAGGGATGCGCGCTCAACGGCCCTGGCGGCCTCTGCCAGCGCGTGCCAGCACGCCGGGTCCGCCGCCGCGCCGGGCGCCGCAAGGGCATGGAGCGCGGCGATCACGCTGGTATGCTGGCTGTGCCCGGCGCCTGACATGACCACCCCCTGGGGCTGTTTTCAGCATGGCCCCACTGCCTTTCACCGGGCACTATGCCAGCCCGGCAGCCGGGGTCAAGCGCCCGCGCTTGACAGCGCCGCCCCGGCACCGCACAAGCGATTGTATCTGACCCGATCGACCATCAGGGGGATTTATGGCCACGATTTTGGTGCCCGGCGGGGCGGGCTTCATCGGATCGCACACCGTGCTGGCGCTTCAGGCCGCCGGGCATACGCCGCTGGTGCTGGACAGCCTGGAAAACGGCCATGCCGATGCCGTATCGGGCGCCACGCTGATCGCCGGCGACACCCGCGACCGGGCATTGCTGCGGCAGGTCTTCACCGACCATGCCATCGACGCGGTGATCCATTTCGCCGCCTATATCGAGGCGGGGGAAAGCGTTACCCACCCCCTCGCCTTTTATGACAACAATGTGGGCGGCACGCTCACCCTGCTGGAAACCATGCGGGATTTCGGCGTGGACCGGCTGGTCTTTTCCAGCACGGCGGCGGTGTACGGCGACCGGGACGACAGCGCCCCGCTGACCGAAGACCTGCCCAAGGCCCCCATCAACCCTTATGGCCAGACCAAATGGGCGGTGGAATGCATGTTGGCCGATGCCGCCCGCGCCCACGGCCTGAAGGCCATGGCGCTGCGCTATTTCAATGCGGCGGGGGCGGACCCGGAAGGCCGGCTGGGCGAACGGCACGACCCGGAAACCCACCTGATCCCACTGGTCTTGCAGGCCGCCGCCGGCACCCGGCCTTCCATCAAGATTTTCGGGCAGGACTATCCCACGCCGGATGGCACCTGCGTACGCGACTATATCCATGTGGCGGACCTGGCGGACGCGCATGTGCGGGCACTGGCCCATCTGAACGGGCAGACCGGCGAAGGCGGCTTTTTCGATGCCTGCAATCTGGGCAACGGGCAGGGCTATTCCGTGCGGCAGGTGGTGGACGCGGCAAGACAGGTGACGGGCCGGGACTTCCCGGTGGAAGAAGCCCCCCGCCGCCCCGGCGATCCCGCCTTTCTGGTGGCGAGCGCCGAAAAGGCCCGGCAGGTGCTGGGCTGGGTGCCGAACCGCCCCGCCCTGAACCACATGGTGGCGGATGCCTGGCGCTTCGCCCTTTCCCATGGGGCGGATCGGGCACACGGGGCGGGCGGCACCTGAGCCATGGCGCACACCCACGCCCATAACACCGCCGCAGACCGGGCCGGGGATGTGCTCGCCGCACTGGGCCGAGCCTGCAATGCGGGACACCCCGATGAAGCGGGCTCATCCGAAACGAGTTCATCTGAAGCGGGGCCGGATCGCCGCAGCCTGCTGGATGCGGCGGCCACCGTGCGCGCGCTGGACGCTGACCGCATCAGGGAAAGTTTTACCGCGCCGCATTTCTTCTGGTCCTGGCGGCTGGATCAGCACCCCCGCCGCGCGGCGATCAGGGCGGCGCTGGACCGCCACCTTGCCCCCCTTCAGGGGCCGGACCGGCTGGCGCTCGCCTGCCTGCGTCACAAATTCTTTGGCGTCGATGATGCGGCCCGGATCAGCCTGCTGAACTGGCGGGACCATGCCGGGCCAGCGGATCTGGACGAAGCACGGCGCCTGGAAATCGCCGCCGCCCTGTTCGCCATGAAGATTTTCCCGCCGCTCCATGCCTTTTGCGCGGCCTGCCTGGACATCAACCGTTTGGACCCCGCCCGTGTGGGGGCGGACGGCCCCGCCACCACACGGCGCGGGCGCCTGTTCCTGAGCGATCTGATGGTGGCGGGGCACATGGTGGCCCAGATCCGCCGCCAGAGCCCGCTGGCGGAACGACCCCTGCGCGACAGCCTGCGGATCGCCCTTGCCGCCCTGCGCCCCAGGCGGGATATCAGGGCGGCGCGCTGGGCGGCCTATGGCTCGCTGGTGGCGAGCTGGTCCGGCCAGATCGGCAGGGCCATGCGGCGGGTGCGGGTGGCGGCCCGGCTGGACGAACCGTTCAGCGCCTATTTCACCCCTGTGCGCCACTGGAAAACGCCGGATGGGGCCATCGCCCCGGCGCCGGTGCCCGCCTTTGCCGGGCTGGACCGCCTTCCCCGTGGCGGCGTGGCCGTGCTGGTGTCCGCCACCGAAGACTATTATGACCGCTACGGCGCGGGCTTCATGGACTCCGTGGTCCAGGCTAATCGGGCAAACCCCGCACCGGCGCGGCTGCATCTGCACGGCGTGGGCTTCAACCCCGACCCCGCCGACGCCCCACGGGAACTGACCCTGGATGTGACCACCGAACCGGCGGCAGGCAGCCACCGGCCCGTGCGCCGGGGGGATCTGGCCAGCCTGTCCCGCTATCTGCTGCTGCCGGACCTGCTGGACCGCTATGACCGGGTGATCGTCAGCGATATCGATGGCGTGCTCAGCCTGGATGCGCCCGACTGGGCCACCATTGAGGAAACCGACCGAATCCTGATCCGGGCCGATCTGGACAGGCCCGGCCATCTGCAACCGGTGTGGAACATGATCGCGGCGGGGCGCACGGTCTGGCCCGCTTTGGATACGGCGCGGGCCATTGCGCTGGATATCCGGCACTGGCTGCTCCGCCGGATCGCCGTGACCGGTGAGACCGGCGAACGGCTGTTCTTCGCCGATCAGATGGCGCTTGCCCATGCGTGGCACCGCTGGGGCTCCGACCATTTCCGGCCCGGCCCGGCCATTTTCCTTCAAGGCGGCGAAGGGCCGGAAGGCAAGATCGCCGCCCGCACCCGGTTTCAGAAACAGGCGCTGGCGCGCGTGCGCGCCGCTTCATCCAACCCCCAGGACACACAGGCCCGATCATGACCACTGCCCCGCTGCACAAGATTTTCATTGGCGGCTATACCAAAAGCGGCACCACCTTTGTTGGCCGGGCGCTCGGCATTCTCAATCACGCGCTGGCGCGGGGGGAACTGGATTATTTCCGCATTTTCACCGGCACCATGAACGAGCGCCTGCAAAACTATAATGACAATATCCAGGTGGTGAACCGGGAAGTCTATGACGGCTTCGGCACGCTGGAACCCGTGACCCGCGCGTCGGCGCGGGCTCTGCATCGCAAGATGTTCGCCCATCTGTATTTCAACAACCGGCCCGCCCCGTCGGGGCTGCGCCTGCTGGTGGAAAAGAGCCCGCGCAACATATTTCACCTGGATGCAATCCGCTTCATCTTCCCCGAAGCGCACATCATGGTGGTATACCGGGAGCCGAAAGCCGTGTTCCGGTCCCTGATGCGCCATATGCGGGACCACCGGGACCCGGCCTTTGAAGATCCGGCCTTTCACCGGCGCCGGGCCATGCTGAAAAGTTTCGCGGAAAACCGATGGGCCGCCTATCACCGCATATTGGAAGCGGAGCAGGACAGCCTTCATCTGGTACGCTATGAACATGTGGCCAAAGACACGGCGGGCTTTCTGGATCATGTGCAGGACACGGTGATCGGGGAGCGGCTGGGCCTGTCGGCACCGGTGGAAAGCCTGTCCAAGGAAGCCTATCTGGCCAGCCTGCCGCCCGATGCGCGCGCCAAAAGCCTGGTTCAGACCGAAACCCACAAACTTCGCCTGTCAGAGGCGGAAGAGCGCTATATCCTGGAAAACTGCCCGCAACCGCAGGTGCGCTTCGATTTCTGATCCGGCGCGTCCATGGCGCATCTGCCCTGTGACCGATCCGGCCCGCCTCAGCCCCGCCCCGTCAGGCGGGCGGCCAGCAGCTTGATCCGGTCCTGCCAGCGCAACAGCCCGGCGGGCAGACCCGCCGCCGCCGCGCGGGCACCAGCCACATCCCCGGCCCATAACAGCTCGCTGACCGCCTGCGCCCGCGCGTCGCGCGCCGCACCGGCCACCTGCGCCCGCCATGCACGCGGCACAAGCGCGCCCGCCACATGGCTTTCCAGAATGCGCGCCCGGCCCAGCGTGTTATGGGCAGAACTGCGGGAAAAATTGCCGCCATGCTTGCGGATGTGCACGGTGCGCTCACAGGTGCAGACCGCCCGTGTCACCAGTGTCAGGCGGCGCGTCAGGTCGCTGTCCCCGGACGGGGTGCGGTTGAAGGCCGGATCAATGCCGCCCGCCGCCTCATAAGCGGTGCGGGAAAAGGCCATGGCGCTTGGAAAGACCGGATTATAGCGCAGAAAATCAAGATAGGCTTCGGCCCGCAACAGGCGGTGCGGCCCGTCTTCCAGCGCCGTGGCCCGCGCCCACCAGCCTTTTGGCGCGGCGGCGAAATGATCATGGTCCAGCTTGGCCGCCGGGCCGATATGGTCAAAATTGGCAAAGGCCAGCCCGGCAGGTGTCCCCGCTGCTTCCGCGAAGGCAAGCGCGCGATCCAGCGCGGCCAGATGGTTCGGCTGCCAGATGTCGTCATCGTCCTGAAAGGCGATCCATGGGCTTTCCGTGCGGGGAATTTCCGCCCGCCGTGCCAGCGCGCCGCCGCCACCCGCGCGGCGGACCAGCCGGACCCGCGGGGCAAAGGCGGCCATGCGCGCCACCGTATGGTCATCGGAGCCGTCGTCCACCACCACCACTTCGGCGGGGGGCAGGCTCTGGGCCAGAACGCTGGCCACGGTTTCGGCCAGAAGGTCCGCCCGGTTGCGGGTGGGAATGATGACCGCAAAGTCACGCATGGCAGGCGTCGCCCCCGAATGCACAAAGCTATGACGCACAAAGGTTTTGCAAAGCCATGCTATTGCACATTACATTGCGGCGCGACACACAAATTCCCCGCCGCTTCATGCGGGACTGGCCGTGGCCCGAACATCATGCACGTTCTCATCACGTCACCGATCCCCACGCATCCGCAGGACCATGGCAACCGGTCGCGCACCCATGCCATTGCCCGCGCCCTGCAACAGCGCGGGCACAAGGTGCATTTTCTCTATGCCGGGCTGTATCCCCTTCGGGAGGATCAGGAACTGGCCATGCGGCGCGCATGGGATTTCGTTCATGTGCTGCCACCGCCCGAAAACCCGCCGCCCATGACGGGCCGCCGCCATTACCGGATCGACGACTGGCACCGGGAAGCCATCTCTGATGCGGCGGCGCGCATATGCACCATCTGGTCGATCGGCGCGGCCATCGCCAATTATGTATGGTGTTCCGGCTGGCTGAACGCGATTCCCGCAGGCATCCCGAAACTGATCGACACCCATGACGTGTTCGGCGACCGTCACAAGACCCTGAAACGGGACGGCATGAGCCCAAGCTGGTTCTACACCACCCCGCGCGAAGAGGGCATCGGGCTGGACCGGGCGGATCTCGTGCTCGCCATTCAGGAAGTGGAGGCCGCCACCCTTTCCGCGCGCACCCGAACCCCGGTGCGTGTTCTGGGCCATCTGGCGGAACCCGCCTTCCTGCCCTTCCGGCCACCGGGGGAGCGGCTGAAAGTGGGCTATGTATCCAGCGACAATCCAGTCAATCAGAACGCGCTGACCCGCCTGTCCAAGGCGTTCAGCCGCGCCGGAGACCTGCAAAACCGGGTCAGCCTGCATCTGGCCGGGGCGCTGGGCGCCACCGCGGCGGCGGAAGCCAGCCCGTTCGAGGCGCGGGGCTTCGTGCCGGACGTGGCGGCCTTTTATGACGAGATGGACCTGATCATCAATCCCACCTTTGGCGGCACCGGGCTGAAGATCAAGTGCGTGGAGGCGCTGGGCTATGGCAAGGCGCTGCTGGCCACCGCCGACAGCATGACCGGCATCGCCAGCGACCATCCCTGCCATCAGGCGACCAACCTGAAGGAATTTCTCGATTATCTGGGTCAGCTTGCGGGCAATGCGGGGGCGCTGGAAATGCTGGCGGAACAGGGCCGGGCGGTGTTCACGGCCTATGAAGCCACCCAACAGACCATGCTGGACCGGCTGTTTCCGACCGGCGCGGAAAAGGCCATGCTGGCCGATACCGGGGACGTGACGCACGAGGAGGAGGCCCCATGACCGCTTCCGCGACCACCCGGCCCGTGCATGTGGTAGGCCCCCTGCCGCCCAGCCCGTCCCTTGCCGCGGAAATGACCCAGGCGCTGGCCGAGGCCCTGAGCGAACGCTATCAGGTGACCTGCGTGATCGACGACCTGATGCCCCAGCCCACCGGCCTGGCCACCGGCATCACCGTGGTCCGGCTGAGCGACCTGCTGCGCAACACCGGCGGCTTTCGCGCCAGCCAGCGCCTGTATGTGCTGGGGGACAGCGGTGACTGCGCCCATGGGCTGGACCTGCTGGCCCGCGCGCCGGGGGCGGTGTTTCTGGCGGAAAACAGCCTTTTCAACCTGATGCAGGAGCGGCTGAGCC
Source organism: Yunchengibacter salinarum (assembly GCF_037658235.1). NCBI lineage: Bacteria > Pseudomonadati > Pseudomonadota > Alphaproteobacteria > Kordiimonadales > Kordiimonadaceae > Yunchengibacter > Yunchengibacter salinarum. The sequence goes on from NZ_JBBJLN010000005.1 coordinate 221,674, forward strand.
TGGACGGGGACTGGCCCGCCGCCTTTCTGGAACACCTGATCGACCAGGAAGGGGAAGCCGCCCGCCCCGTGGTGCGGGGCTTCAATATGCGGCCCGCACGGCGCCCGGACCATCTGCCTGATCTGGTACGGGTGCTGGACCTGCACGCCAGCGAGCGCACGGAAACCGTCGTGGGCTCCGTGCTATCCGCCCGCCTGGCGCTGGCCGCGAGCCTCAGCCCCCTGCGGTTCCTGCGCCCGCTGGTTCCCGCGCCGGGGCCCGCGGACGGCCTGGGCCGGGACGCGGCGCGCGCGCAGCTTGATCTGCCCAGGACGGATTTCATCATTGTTGCCCGGCGGCCCGACAGCCCGGCGGATCGGGACCGGCTGGGTCAGGTAATCACCGACCTGAAGCGGCAGGACAAGCCCGTACACCTTGTCACGGCCAGTAAGGGGGTGCCCACGCTGGACAGCCTGATCCGCGCCGCCGACTGCGTGGTGGATCTGGAAGCGCCGCTGGGCAAGGCCGGGTCGGTGCTGGTGCACCGGGCCATGATGCTGGGCACCGCCACCATCACCCCGGCACTGGGATGGGGGCAGGACCTGCCCGGCAATGCCACCCTGCATGTGGCGCCCGGTTATGGCGAGGAACTGGCCGTGGCACTGGGGGCGCTGATCACCCAGCCCGCCCTGCGCCAGCGGGTTCAGGCAACGGCGCGCACCTTCGCCGCCGAGACGCTGACCATCCACGCCCAGGCCGATGAGCTGACGGAACTGATCGACCGGGCGCCCCTGCTGCCGGTGAACCGGCTGGAAGAACTGATGCCGCCGCCGCCGGAACCGCCCGCCAGCTATACCATTTCCCGACGCTTCGAGGGCGCGCCGGTGGCCGGGCGCATGGCGCTGTTCGGCGCTCCGCCCGGCGCCGACATCCTGCAAGCCGCCTTCCCGGACATGGCGGTGGCCACCAGCCCCCGGTTTGCCACGCTCTGGGTGGCGGAAACACTGGCCCGCGAAACCGGCCTGCCCGCCCCGATCGCGCTGGACCGCATGGGCTTTGAAAGCCCGCTGGCCCAGGCCGCCGGGGACAGGCCGGATGCCGACCGCCGCGCCGCCGAACTGGGCCTGAGCCGGCCCCCGCTGGAAGACCTGGCCGCCGGGCTTCAACCGGTGGAAGGGGCCATCACCTTTGGCCGCAGCCCGGTGGAGGACACGCTCTGGTTTACCGACTGGGCCACCGCGCCACAGCCCCCGCGCTGGACCTTCCAACTGGATGTGACCCGGCTTCTCGCCCCGCCGCGCCGGGAACGGGCGGCGCTCGGCCTGCAAGGGACGGGTGGGGGCACGCCCGTGGTGCTGGACCCGGCGGGGGGCCGCATCATCAGCCTGATCCGCACCCGCCGGGTGGTTCGGCTGGTGATGCTTACCGGGCTTTCGGGGCGTTACCGATTGCGGCTGACAACGCCGCCCGACGCGGGCAGGCTTGTGTTTTCCAGCGATTATGCCACCGGCCCGCTGGGGCCGGACGGCCAGATCACGCTGACGGCGGACAGCGGCGGCATATTGCGCGTCTCCATGGCGCTGCTGAACACGGAAAGCGGTGGGCTCGCCCCCGTGGACACATTGCTTGAAGCGCTGGGCGCCACCGGCTTCATCATGGAAAGGGACTGACATGGCACAGCGGCAGGACAGCTTCATACCCCCCGCCCTCGGCCCGGAGGAAGGCCAGGGGGAGCCCGGTTTTCCCAAGGCGGCCGTGGCCTATGTGGATGCCTTGCTGGCGATCCAGCGCCGCCAGATGGAAGCGGAACTGGGCGGGCTGGAGCATATGGGCCTGGTGGGAACGGATCGGGCGCAGGTACTGGCCAATCCGGGCGGCGCCCTGCATATCATGGCCGAATCGGATGAATTCGCCGGGGGCGGCTGGTCGGCCCTGAAACGCACCCTGACCGGGCGGCACTATCGCTGGATGCGGCGACTGGGCGCTGTCTTGCTGGCGGCGGAACTTTCCACGGGCGCACCCTTGATCATTTCGGGTCCGAAAATACCAAAGCGCGCCTGGCTGAAAGACATGACCGTGTGGATCGACGCCCATCAGGTCACCGGCAAGGCCCGGCGCCATCTGGGCGGCGGCTGGTCCTTTTCCGGCCAGGTACCGCGCCTGCCCCGCACCGGGCGGCATTATCACATTCTGCGCATCAAGATGCCGGGCGTTACCCGCGTGGACAAATCGGAAGAAGATGGCTTCGCCAGCCTGGCCCTGAGCGACATCCGCATCGGCTGACCTTCAAAACCCCCACGCCCCAAAACACAGCCCCTCCGACGGCCACGACCGTGGCCCGCCGCCAGTGCGGCGCCCCGCGGAGCGGGGTGCGCAGCACCCAAGCGTGAGCGGAACAGAGCGCGAGCGAAAAGGAGCCCCTACCGCCATCCCGCTACTGCGCGGGATGAGCGGAGGCCACGACCGTGGCCCGCCGCCAGTGCGGCGCCCCGCGGAGCGCGCACGATAGCGCGCTTGCGTGAGCGGAAACAATGCCGGGCCGCGCAAGCGGCCAAGGCGTGAGCGACAAAAAACCTCAAATCTCCGATTTGAGCACTTTATCCGTCATGGAAACCAGTGACCCATGGGCGTTCACATGCAGGCCGAGCCTGTCTATCAGCTCGCGGCGGTAATTGTCACTGGCGGTCATCAGGGCCGGCATTTCCCGATAGAAGCGGCCATAATCCGGCACATCGAAGCGGCGGGGAGTCCGCGTTCCCATCAGATTGCCCAGATGAGCCATCACCGCATGGGCGCTTTCCACGGTTTCTTCCAGCGTGATCTGGGTCACGGGCAGGTCTTCGTCGCTGAACCAGTCTTCCAGTGCGGCTTCCCGGTTGACCAGCGCCTGCAACATGGGATTGACGGTGCGAAAATCCGGCGGCGTGGGGTCGAAATTTCGGCGTTGGGCTTCACGCATGAAAAACAACGAGCGGAACGGGGACGGCGCCAGCACGGCGGCCAGGCCCGCCTGCACGAGCTTGTCCCGGCGCTGCACATGGATAAGCCGGGCCTTGCTGGCACGCGCCCACTGAGCCAGGGCATCCCAGTCAAACAGGCCGGTTTCCGCCATCACATCCATCACATCGCTTTGCAGCACCATGGCAAAGCGGCGGTGCTGGCCGAACTGGCGGGCGGCGCTGTCCAGCACGGCGCGCACGTCCAGATCACCCCCCATCAGCGCCGCCAGGGCATGGGGGCGCTGAAGATACTCAAAAGGCTGACCCAGCCCGGCGGCGGCCATCACCATGGCCACATATTCGGCGTCCGTTCCTGGCGTGGTCAGCAGCACCAGCGGCGCGGGCGGCGGGTCCATGGGCTCGGCGGGGCCAACGATGGCGGGGTCCAGCCGGTTTTCGTTGAAGCGCACATCGAAGCCCGGTGCCGTGCGCACGGCAAGATCATGGAAACCAGCCACCACTGGCCGGTTGGGAAAGCGCTGCCTGAGCGTGCTGACAGCGGCCAGTTCGCCCTGTGTCAGCAGCACCAGAATCCGCCCCTGCCCGGCGGGTATGCGGTCAAGCCCGTCCGGGGTGACGATGGCGGCATCGGGCGTGCCATAACGGGCAACGAAGGCATCCGCCACCGAATGGTCCATCACCACGGCATCCCGCGACGTAAACCGCTTTTTGAGAAAACCGGGCAGGTTGAAGACCTGGAAATCGAAAACCAGGCGGTGCGCCAGTTCCGATGGGCTTTGAGGGAACAGAAGCGGGGTCATGGCGGCATCAAGGGGGCTGTGGTCGCTCATGCAGTCACCCTTTCCCGCCGGGGCGCGGGCGCGGTAAGTTCCCTTACATCGCTGGTATCGACTTCCTGCGTGTCACGGATCAGGGCATCCGGCACATCAAAGGGCCGCGCCGCGGGCGGGAAGGGCAGGTACAGATCGTCCGCCGCCGTGGCCGCGTGCCAGGCCCGAAAGGCCGCATCATAGCGCGCCCGGTCCCCGGTCAGCGTGCGGGCCATGCCAGACGCCGAGGGCTGCCAGCGAAAGCCGGAATCCGGCCCCGTGGTGAGCGATCCGGCCCGGTACAACCCTTCATACAGGGGCTGGCGCAGATGGCGGATCGCGCCGCGACCGAACAGGCGCCGCAAGCGGTGAAGATATTCCGTATCCGCCGAGATGCGCACGCAGTCGAAATAACCCGCCCTGGCCAGCACGGGTTCACGCCGGATCATCAGGCTGATGGCGGCCATCTGCTCCGCACGGCCATTGATCACCACGGTTTCACCATCTTCCGTGCGGCGGCGCCATTTGCAGGTACAGCCCATCAGGGTGGGGTTTTTCTCCATGGCGGCCAGTTGCAGGGCGATGCGCTGCGGCCTGCTGATATCATCGCTGTCGTGAAAGGCCACATAGCGCCCCGTGGCGCGGGCCAGGCACCAGTTCTTGCACCAATAGGTGCCGCGATTGCGGGGGCTTTGGAACAGGCGCACGCGCGGGTCCCCGGCGGCGGCATCCACCAGCCTGCGGGCGGTATCGTCGCCGCCCGCGTCGTCAATCACCAGAATCTCCAGCGCCGGGTGAGTCTGCGCCATCAGGGATTTGAGTGCACGCACCGCCAGATCGCCGGTACGCCAGACGGTCATGATCACACTAACGGGCACATCATGCGCGGCGGCGGCACGGCGCTCCAGCGCGCGGGCCTCCCGCCGTTGCAGCGCCTGGCCCAGCGGCGGCAGGCCGGGCACGCGGGAATCCAGACAGAACCCGATAGGGTCCCGTCTGAACTTGCCCGACTTGGCCGCTATCGTTGCCCCGAACCGCGCCATGATCGCCGTCGCCTCCACCGGATGACCCGGATTATATGCCCAGCACCACCCCGGCGGACAGGGCAAGCTGATAGAAGATGGAAATGATCTCTGTGGCGAGTTGGAAGGACTTCACCTGCACCTTGGGCATGACAAAGATCTCATCCCCCGGCGCGATCACCAGATCCTTGTCGTCAATATCGTCCTCGTCCACCTTCTCGAAAGTGCCGTCCGTATGCAGCAGCAGAATGTGCGCCCGGTCCCGGTCCTGAGTGAAGCCGCCCGCTTGCTCGATATAGTCCTCAATGGTATGGCCCTTCTGATAGGCGGTGGCATTGGGGAACAGCACATCGCCGTGCACCATCACAAGATTGCTGGAACGCGGAATGCGCACCACGTCCCCCGGTTCCAGCAGAATGTTCATGCGACTGCTGGCGCGGGCCAGCGAGATGCGCCCTTCCGGCTCCACCTCCTGCGCGCGCTTGACCCATTGCAGGATCATTTCCGCCTCCGCCGCGCGCAGTTCCGCTTCCCCCTTGGAGCGGGAGCGGGCGGTGAGCACACTGCTTTCCAGTGCCCGGAGCTGGGCGTTCAACATGTCTTTCTGGCGGCGCTTCACGCTCTGCCGGATCAACTGAATGGCATCCTTTTCCGCATTCTGGCCGAATTCCACCTGTTCCAACAGATCACCGAGCCGGGCGCCATAGGGCAGGATGAATTCCTGCGGCGAGCGGTGCTCCCCTTCCACCCGCACGGAAATGGTACCGGGCATCTTGTCCGAGACCACATGCACCATGTCTCCCGGACTGAGACTGGCTTTTCTGGCCGCGCTGATAGACAGATATTCCACCCGTGATTTGCGCAACGAGTTGCGGTTGATCCGCACATGGGTGGCATGGGGATAGGGCCCGGCCAGATCCAGCAGGCGGCCCAGATCGGCGCTGTTGCCCTTGAACTCGAACAGCCCGGGGTTCTGCACCTCCCCCTTCACACCCGCTTGCGACCGCAACTTTTCCACGATGATGGTATCGCCGTCATGAATCTGAAAGCTGGGCATCTTGCCCGTGAGAATGAAATCATACAGATTGATGGTGCTGACCGCCTCGCCGTCGCGCAGCAGCTTCACTGTCAGAAAGGAGCCGCGGCGCGGATCGATGCCGCCCGCCCGGTCCAGGAAAAACAGCACCGAATCCGCCGCATGGCCGGCATACAGGCCGGGCTGGCGCACAAAACCGGTCACGAACACCTTGACGGGCTTGGCGCCGTTCAGGCTGGCATAAACACCCACATTGCGCTTGAATACACCCTTGATGGCCGCCGTGACCACCCGGTTCAGGTCGCCATTGGCCACCCCTTCCACCGGCACCGGGCCAACGGAGGGAATGAAGATATTGCCCTGGGCATCCACCGGCACCTCGCCGGAAAACTCAAAACCGCCCCACAGTTGCAGGCGCACCGTGTCGCCAACACTCACCTGATAGGCCGGGTTGAAGCCCTGAAAGCTCTGATTGGCGAACTCCCCGCTGAACAGGAAATGGCCGAACACCTTGTCTTCCCTGACCGTATCCTGGCGCGCTTCCGGCACCGGCGCGGCATCCTGGGTCACATTCTGGTTCTGTGCCGCCACGGGCACGGCGATCAGGGCAAGCGCCAGAAACCAGAACGCCGCAAACCGCCGCCAAAAGCCGGATGCAAGAAAGGAGGCATGGTCAGACATCACGATGCTCCCGAATGGTGGCCACGATCATCACACCGATCCAATACGCCAGAATCAGGCCGATCAGAAGGGTAACAAGATCATACAGGGTTTCAGGGTAGCGCGCGTCCTGCGGGCGGCTGGGCGCCTGCACCACCACCAGATGCTTCAGCTTGCGATAGCTTTCCACGCGGGTCTGCTCCAGGCTGGTCAGCGCGGTGGTGTACAGGTCGGTGGCCAATTTCAGTTCCAGTTCCAGGCGCTTGAAGCGCAGCCATACCTGGTTCATGGCGCCGCCCTCAGCGCCGGACATCTTGGCCTTTTCCTGATCGATCTGGGATTGCAGGGCATCGATCCGGTCGCGCACGGCCACCAGTTCCGCCGCATCCTCGTTCAGATAGCTGGACAGGCGCTTTTCTTCCGCCTGCGCGCGCACCAGTTCGCCCTGAAGCTCGTTCACCACGCCCTGAAGCGCGCTGCCGGATGCTTCCGCGTTCAGCAGGTTGTTGTCGTCCTGGAAACGGGTCAGGTTTTCCTGCGCGGTCATCAACTTGTCATTGGCGCGGATCAGTTCCTGTTCCACAAAGGCCACATCCTCCCGCGCGATGGACTGGCTGATCTCGTTGATATAGTCTTCCGCCCGGTCGATGATGGCCTGCGCCAGCGTGCGGGCAAAGGCCGGATCGAAAGCCTGCACCTCGATGGACAGGATGGCGCTGTCCGGGTCCACATCAACGGTGACCCGATCCTGATAATAGCCGAGAAAATCCTCGTCCGACGGGCTGTCGGACAGCCGCCAGACCAGATCGAAGCGGGGCGCGGAATAATGGGCGATCAGGTCCAGCTCTTCCTGCAGATGGCGCAGCATGTCCCGCGACTGGATAAAGGTCTGCACCAGCAGCGCATCCTGCCGGCCCGGCGGGTTCATGGACAACATGCCAAGCTGCGGGTTCATGGATGCCTGACTGTCCGCCGCCTTCACATAGACTTCGGCGATCGTGGCATAGCGCGGCGCCGCCACCAGCACATAATAAATGGCCGCCAGGGCGAAGATCACCAGCACCCACTTGAAATGGCCGGAAAACAGGCCGGTGCGCACATCATCCGCCCGGTTCACGCTGACCGGCGCGGGGGTGTCGTTCGCCGGTGCCGCCTGCGATGGTTCGCGGCGGGCCAGGGCACGCTTCAGTGTATTGAGGGGGGCGTTCAGCGTCATGCTCGCTCAATGTTTCGGCGACGCCGGATGCCCACAGGCTCCAGGCCGGTATATCCTGCCCGGCCAGAGGCCGTGTGAAAGACCGGCGCGCACGGCTTACAGGCGTTCATAGCGGGCAATGGCCCGCTCCACACTCTCGTAGAAGTCTGCCCGGCCATATGCAAGCAAAATTGCCGCATTACAATGCTCCCTTACCTTCGCCATCTGGTGCGAAACCAGAATGATATTGGCCCGTCCGCGCTTGGCGGTCAGGGTCTCGCTGCACTTGCGCTGGAAAGCCGCATCCCCCACCGACATGATCTCGTCCAGCAGATAGGTGTCGAAATCGAACCCCATGGAAACGGCGAAATTATAGCGTGACCGCATACCCGAACTATAGCCGCCCACCGGCAGTTCGAACTGGTCGCCAAGCTCGGAGAAATCCTTGACGTATTCCTCCACCGGATAGGTGTCGGAAACACCGTGGATGCGGCAGATGAAGCGCACATTCTCCCGCCCGGTCATGCTGCCATTGAAACCGCTGGCAAGCCCCAGCGGCCAGGAGATGAAGCGATCCGAGCGCACCTTGCCCGCATTGGGGAAATCAATGCCGCCGATCAGCCGCACCAGGGTGGACTTGCCCGCGCCGTTGGGGCCCAGAATGGCCACGTCCCGGTCATCGGGAATCACCAGATCAAGCTGGCGCAGCACGAAATGCGGGCCATAGCGCGTGGGGTAGAATTTGGTCACCTTGTCCAGATGGATCATGTGGCCACCATGCGGCGCCAGCGCAGCCGGTAGGCGGCCATGGCGAACACCATGCTGAGCACGGTCCAGTCCATCAGATAGCCAAGGTCCGCCACCGGGCTCACATACAACTTCAGCCAGGCTTCGCGGATCAGCTCGTTCACATGCACCAGCGGATTCCAGGCCAGCCATGTTCGGTAGGGTTCGGGGATGATGGTCATGGGGTAAAAGACCGCCGACAGAAACAGCAGCGGCATCTGGGTCAGATTGATGACTTTCTCGATCTCCCGCGCGAAAAAGGCAAGAATACCCATGAGCAGGCCGAAAAACCCGGCAAAGAACCAGGTGACAGTGGCATACAGCAGAACAAGAAGGGGGTCGGCGGGCACCGCGTCCATGCCGAACCAGGCAAAGCCCGCCACCATCAGCGCGGACACCACCAGAAAGATCACCGCCTCAAGAAGCCAGCGGGCCAGGAAAATATCGAACAGCCGCACCTGCCGGAACTGAGTCAGCCCGCCACTGCCGCGCATGGCGCCCATGGACTCCTTCATGGTCACATTCCACAGGCGCCGGTGGGACAGCACCCCCACCAGAATGAAGACGGCAGGCTCGGTAAAGCCGAACTCCCCCCGACCGCGCAGGCCGAACAGCAGCACGAACACCACCGCCATCATGATCGGCTCCAGCAATATCCAGATATTGCCAAAGGTATAGCCGGAAAAGCGGCTGTTCATCTCGCGCAGGAAGACGGCGAAGATCACATCCCGCTGGATGCCCAGGGCGGATCGTTCCTTCATGGTCCGCCCCCGCCCGGCGGGCGCGCCGAACCACGCCGGGGATTAATGATCTTCGTGCTTGTAAAGACCCACATACCGGCCATCATCGTCCACCACGACGAGCAATTGCGCATCCTTGTACCGCATCAGGTTTTCCGCGTCATCGACAATCTGGGACTGCCGGATGGTGTGGAAATCCTCGCTCATGCACTGACGGGCCGTCACTTCCCGGATGCGGCGAGTCACCCTGAGTGCCACGGCAAGCTGACCCTTTGTCACCACGCCCAGCGGATAGCCGCCCTCGTCCAGCACCACGGCGGCGCCCGCCGTGCCCCCGGCCATTTCAGCCGCCAGTTCCAGCAACACCATGCCCGGCGGCACGGCGGGCACGGCCTTGGTCAGCATCACATCCGCCACCTTTTTCAGCAGCCGACGGCCAAGCGACCCCCCCGGATGGTAGCGGGCGAAATCCCGCGGGTGGAAATTCCTGAGCGACATCAGGGAAATGGCGAGCGCATCGCCGATCACCGCCGTTACCACGATGGACGTGGTGGGGGTGAGATTGTTGGGGCACACCTCTTCCGTGACGGGGATTTCCAGCACCACATCCGCCGCGCGGCCCAGCGTGGACGTGCGCTGGCCGGTGATGGCCACGATGCGGTTGCCGAATTCCTTCAACGAGGGCAGAAGCTGGCAGATCTCTTCCGTCTCACCGCTATAGGAAATCAGCAGCAGGGTATCGTCCCTGGTGACCATGCCAAGGTCGCCGTGCGATGCCTCCGCCGGGTGCAGGAAAAAGCTGGGTGTGCCGGTGGATGCCAGCGTGGCGGAAATCTTGCGCCCCACATGGCCGGACTTTCCCATGCCGATCACGATCAGATGCCCTGTCGTTTCGAGCAGCAGGCGAATGGCCCTGGAATAGGCATCCTCGTCATAGCTCTGGGCCAGCCGCTCCAGCGCCTGACCCTGCTTGAGGAAGGTGGTGCCGATATTTTCCAGCGTCTGCCCGAAGTCCGCCTTTATCTTGCCGGGCAGCTCCAACACATTGGCGTCCGCCTGTTCCTCGCTGGCGTTTTTCATAGAACCCCTGACCTTTCTGTCTCTTGCCGCCCCATTTGCCACCCCGGCATGGCAGAACCCATATGGCCCCCGCCTGATCCTGCCCGCCGGCCACATCCCGACCCGTGGCCGCCCCGGCCACAAACGGGGCACCCCGGCTCGCCGGAAGCATCCGCATCAATGTTGTATATCCTGCCCGATCAATATGGCGAAATCCAGATACGCCCTACCCGCGCCATCCCCCGAACCGAACACAGTTCCGATAAACCCCGACCAAGATAACAATACAATCAAAGCGCTACACCGAAATTTGAAACAACGCAACATATATGGCGGGCATCGCCCTACCAGACCGGATCAATTTAACCGCCCGGCCTGCCCCAGCCAAGATATGGCGACAATTCGGTTCAAAACATATCCGGTGATCCCGCACCCTGAAAGCGCGCATTGCAGGGCAGGCCGGATCAGGCCCGGTCGCTTGCCATCAGGGCGCCGGCCAGATAGCGGGCGAGCCGATGCGCGGTTTCCCGGCGGTACACATAAAAGCTGCCGGGCACCAGGGTTTCCGCGATCAGGCGCGCCCGATACCGGGCCACCCGGCCCCGATCCACCGTGCCGGGATCAGCCCAGAACCGGTCCAGCGGCCGCGAACTCGTCAACCCCGCCCGCGCCACCATGGCCTGCCCAAGGCAGCAGACCGGCACGCCTGCCCACAGCGCTTCCAGCGCCACCGTGCTGTTCACCGTTACCACGCCGCGACACACGGCCAGCAGCGGGGCCAACGGCCAATCCGTGCCGTGATGCACCCGGCCTTCCAGCCCCAGCCGCCGCGCGGTGCGGCGGATCAGGCGGCCATAATGGCGAAACCCCCGGTCCATCGGATGGTGCTTGATGGCCAGATGGGCGCCGGGCGGCGCATGATCCCGGAAAGACGCCAGCACATCCGCGATCACCGGCTCCATGCCGTCATAGGGGCTGTGATGGCGGATCTGGCTGTCCACCGCCACCTGAAGGGGCAGCAGGAACAGCGGCGCCGTTTGCCCGATGCGCTCAAGACGGCGGGCCAGCCGCCGATCCCGGAAGCGCCATACCTGTTTGCGCCGCGCCCCGTTCAGCCAGGCCATCATTTCGCTGAACCAGGAGCCGGGCCGGTGGTGGCGATAAGCCCTGTACCCCGCCGGATTCCAGTCCTTGGCGATATAATACAGAAACGCAAACCAACCCTGCCGGGAAAAACTTGGCGGATGATCCAGCGGCGCCGGGGGCGGCACGGCGGGCGGGCTGTCCGGGTCGGCCAGAAAGCGGTCGGGAAAACGGGAATTGGCATTGTTGCCGCCCGGCTCCATGGCCACATAGCCGGGCCGCACATAGGCTTCCTCCAGCGCGAAAAAGGGCACGTCCGCCTCGGCGCACACCTGCCGGGCCTCGCGGTGATAAAAGCGGCTGTCGCCATAGGCCAGAACGGCATGGGGCGCCTGATCCGCGATCAACTGATCAAAAAAGGCCGCCCAGCTTTCCGGGCGGCCCTGATATGGTACTTCCTGCTCGGCCCAGCCATAATAGGCATCCCCGGCATTGAAAAAGACCCGCACGGTGCGCCAGCCCTGGCTGCGCATGGCGCGGGCCAGATCGGCGAAAAAGGGGCCAAGCGGCCCCTGCAACAGGACCACCACGGGGCGCCCGTCATGGGCGGTGGCGATGGTCCTGGCCGGGTCGATCAATCCTGCGCCCTCAGATAGCCCCTGCTTTCCAGCCAATCGAGCACCTCATCCACGCACGCCTCCGGGTCCCGCCCGTCCGTGCGGATATGCAGATCGGGCTGTTCCGGCGCCTCATAGGGCGAATCATAGCCGGTGAAGTTCTTGATCTTGCCTTCTTTGGCCTTCTTGTACAGCCCCTTGGGATCACGCTCGGCGCACACTTCGATCGGCGTGTCCACAAAGACCTCCACGAACTCCTGCTCGCCCATCATTTCGCGGACCATGCGCCGCTCCGCCCGGAAGGGGGAAATGAAGCTGGTCATCACGATCAGGCCCGCATCCACCATGAGCCTGGCCACCTCGCCCACGCGGCGGATGTTCTCCACCCGATCCGCATCGGTGAAGCCCAGATCGTTGTTCAGGCCGTGGCGCACATTGTCGCCGTCCAGCACATAGGTGTGCTTGCCGCTGGCGTGCAGGCGCTTCTCAAGCAGATTGGCTAGGGTGGACTTGCCGGACCCGGACAGCCCCGTGAACCACAGCACCGCCGGATACTGATGCTTGGCCCTGGCACGTTCGGACTTGTTCACGTCCAGCGCCTGCCAGTGAATATTGCTGGCCCGGCGCAGCGCGAAATCGATCATGCCCGCGCCCACCGTATTGTTGGTCATCCGGTCGATGACGATGAACGCCCCGGTGACCGGGCTGTCGTCATAGGGGTCGAACGCAATATCCGCCCCAAGCGCCAGATTGCACACGCCGATCTCGTTGAGATCCAGATGCTTGGCCGCGGAATGTTCCAGCGTGTTCACATTGATCTTGTATTTCAGATCCGAAACAACCCCGGAAACCTGCCGGTTCGCTGTCTTGATGATATAGGGGCGCCCCGGCAGCAGCGCATCGTCCGACATCCAGATCAGCCGTGCTTCGAACTGATCGGCGGTCTCACAGGGGGCGCCTGCGTCGCACAGCACATCGCCGCGGGACACATCGATCTCGTCCGTCAGTGTCAGGGTCACGGCCTGATCCTGAATGGCGCTGTCCTTGTCCCCGTCATAGGTGACAATACGTTCCACCGTGCTTTCCTGACCGCCAGGCACAACCTTCACCCGCGAGCCGGGCGCGACGGTGCCGCTGGCGATGGTGCCGGCAAACCCGCGGAAATCCAGATTGGGCCGGTTGACCCACTGCACAGGCATACGGAACGGCTTGTCGGTACGATCCGTGGCCACCTGCACGCTTTCCAGATGGTGCATCAGGGTCGGCCCCTGATACCAGGGCATATTGGCGCTGGGCGTGACGATATTGTCCCCTTCCAGCGCGGAAATGGGAATGCAGGTGATATCCGTAAAGCCAAGCGTGTGGGCAAAGGCGCGGTAATCCGCCTCAATCTCGTCAAAGCGGGTCTGATCATAGTCCACCAGATCCATCTTGTTCACCGCCAGCACCACATTGCGAATGCCCAAAAGCGACGTGATGAAGCTGTGGCGCCGGGTCTGGGTCAGCACACCCTGGCGGGCATCCACCAGCAGCACCGCCAGATCGGCGGTGGACGCCCCCGTGGCCATGTTGCGGGTGTATTGCTCATGCCCCGGCGTGTCGGCGACAATGAACTTGCGCTTGTCGGTGGCGAAGAAGCGATAGGCCACATCGATGGTGATGCCCTGCTCCCGCTCGGCGGCGAGGCCGTCCACCAGCAGGGCGAAATCGATCTTTTCGCCCTGTGTGCCCACCTTGCGGCTGTCGCTTTCCAGCGCATCAAGCTGATCCTCGAAGATCAGTTTGCTGTCATACAGCAGGCGCCCGATCAGGGTGGACTTGCCGTCATCCACGCTGCCGCATGTGATGAAGCGCAACATGGATTTTTCGCCGTGCATCTTGAGATAGGCGGAGATGTCGGTGGCGATCAGGTCGGACTGATGGGTCATCAGAAATAGCCTTCCTGTTTTTTCTTTTCCATGCTGGCCGCGGAATCATGGTCGATCACCCGGCCTTCCCGTTCCGAAGTCTTGGCCAGCAACATTTCCTGGATGATTTCCTCCAGCGTGTCCGCCTGGCTTTCCACCGCACCGGTCAGAGGATAGCAGCCCAGCGTGCGGAACCGCACCTTCTTCATCATCGGGGTCTCGCCGTCCGCCAGCGGCATCCGGTCGTCATCCACCATGATCAGCGTGCCGTCCCGCTCCACCACCGGGCGCTCGGCGGCATAATAAAGCGGCACGATGGGAATGTTCTCCTGATGGATATATTGCCAGATATCCAGTTCCGTCCAGTTGGACAGCGGGAAAACGCGGATGCTTTCGCCCTGGTGCTTGCGGGTATTGAAGATGTTCCACAGTTCGGGCCGCTGATTCTTGGGGTCCCAGCGATGATTGGTGGTGCGGAAGGAAAACACCCGTTCCTTTGCGCGGGATTTTTCCTCATCCCGCCGGGCGCCGCCAAAGGCGGCATCGAAACCGTACTTGTCCAGCGCCTGCTTGAGCGACTGGGTTTTCATCACGTCCGTATGCAGCGCGCTGCCATGGGTGAAGGGGCCGATCCCCTGCTTCACACCCTCTTCATTGATGTGAACGATCAGGTCCAGGCCCAGGTCCTTGGCCAGGGCATCCCGGAACTGGGTCATTTCCCGGAATTTCCAGGTGGTATCCACATGCAGCAGCGGAAACGGCGGCAGGGCCGGATAAAACGCCTTCAGGGCCAGATGCAGCATAACGCTGCTGTCCTTGCCGATGGAATAGAGCATCACCGGGTTTTCCGCTTCCGCGGCCACTTCCCGGATGATGTGGATGCTCTCCGCCTCCAGCCTTTCCAGGTGGGTCAGGGTTGTCATAGCTTGAAGCCTCGCACTTGCCCGATACATACCGGCCCCGAACACGCAGGCCCGATGCACGGGGACCGTCACCATTCATCGCCCGCGTCCCCTAGCGCGCAAGTGCCGCCAGAAGAAAGCGAATTTTTCTATTCAGGCGGGATAGTTTCCCGAACCGCCCCGTGGACCGATCCGCTGCGGCCGCCTCCCGCGACAGGCGCCGCACCAGCGCTTCCGGGCTGGTCATCACCCCCTCCGGCCACGCAACGTTGCGGGCATACACCACCAGCAACCCGTAGACAAGGGCGCCAAGCGGCAAATGACGGCCCCGGCGCGGCATGGTCATTCCGTCCGTGGTCAGCCCCCAGCCGGCATAAAAGGGGCGACCATATGTGAACACCGGCACATCGCGCAGCAGCGCTTCGAAGCCGGTCAGGCTGGTCATGGTGTGCACCACGTCCACGGCCATCAGGCAATCCAGTATGTCCGCATCCACGACCACCTGATCAGCAAGCCGTTCCACCTGTTCCGGCGTGGTGCCGTCCGCCCGGTTGCCGCTGACCACATCCGGGTGGGGCTTGTACACGATGAAGGCATCCGGCTCCCTGTCCCGCACCGCCGCCAGCAGCGCACCGTCATTGCCGATCTCCGGCGCGCCATATCTCAGCGAAGCATCACCCGCCACCTGCCCCGGCACCAGAATCACCGTCCGCCCCGCAGCCGCCGGGCGAAAATCCAGCGGCGCGCGGCGGCCCACATTGTATTTGCTTACCTTTTCGGCGCGGATCAGGCGGGCGAGCGCGGCCCCGCGCGCCACTTCCCGGTCGTGGAAATCATGGCGCGCCAAAAAGGTTTCCAGATCACTGGGGCAACCGCCATCATAATAAATTCCACTGCTGTCCAGCACCAGAGATGCAGGCCGCGACAGATCACTGCCAAGCCCCACCGACCGGATGAAACCATCCTCCATGCGCCAGACCGGCACGCCCTTCGCCGCCGCCTTCAGGCGGTGGTCCTGCCCGCGCCCCCACACAAGCAGCGCATCCCCCTTCCTGAAGCGGAAAGACCTCAGCGCCCGCCCCGGAATGAAGTGCACCGGCGCCGCCGCCTCGGCCAGAAAGGCAGGCACGAAGCCGCGCTTCCACAGCGAAAACCCGGCAGCCACCACGCGCCGGGCATTAAGGCGGGGCATTTGCTGGCGCACGGTCAGATAATCCAGCACGCTTTCCAGCGTCGCGGCATCGCCGTTAAAGGGGTCACCATAGCGGGCATAGCGCAGCAGGGTATATGCCACCAGGTCCACCAGCGTGCGGCGGCGGTTGCGACGGTCCAGATGCTGCCAGTCTTCCGTCAGCCCCCAGCCGGCATAGAAGGGCATACCGCCGCAGATCACATGACAGCCGGCGATCAGCGCCTCGAACCCCATCTGGCTGGTGGCCACATAGACCGTGCCTATACGTGCCAGAAGCGCCTGTGCATTGACCGGCTCGGCGAGCACGGTCACATCATCCGGCAGGGCCGCCAGATCGAAATGGCCCTTTTTGCGGCCCAGCGCCACATCGGGATGCACCTTCAGAAACACCCGCCCGCCCGGATGGCGGCTGCGGGCGGTTTCCAGCAGGCGGTCAAACACATCCCCGTCGGCCAGCCCCAGCGTGACCGACATGTCGCCCAGCGTCTGGTCCACCACCAGAATATTGTGCTCCGGCGCGGGGGCCAGCCGATCCGCCACCGTATCGGGCAGATCATAGGGGCTGACATTGTATTTGCTGAGACGCCAGCGGCGGATGCGGGCCATGGCATCGGCGGCGCGGCGGCGCTCGTCCGCCGTGGGGGCGTCGTCCGGGTCGTTCAGCATGGCTTCCAGCCGGGACGGGCGGGTGGCGTCATAATAGATGCCCAGATCATCCACCACCAGAGACAGGCGCCGCCGGTCCATACTCGGATGGGACAGATAGGCATAAAAGCCGTCTTCCAGCCGCCACAGGGGCAGGTTCAGCCGCGCCGCCAGCCGGTGGGCGCGACGGCTGTTGGGCTTGCGGCCCCATGCCACCACGGCCTCGGCCCCGGCATCGCCCGTCCATCCGCCAGCATAGCGGGCAACCCGGTGTACGGTGCGCCCCAGCATGGCCGGTATCATGGCATCCCGCGCAATACCCGCGGAGGTGGTCAGCACCCTGCCCGCGTCGGCATCCCCCGCGGCGATGGCGGCGGGCGGGGTCATCGGCTTCCCGATTCCTGCATCAGGCGCTCGGCCTCGGCCAGGTCCGCGGGCGTGTCCACACCCAGAGGTGCGGGGCCACGGGCCACCACCACCTGAATCGGAATGCCGTGATGCAGGGCCCGCAACTGTTCCAGTTTTTCCGCCTGTTCCGCGGGGGATGGCGGCAGGGTCGTCAGCCGGGACAGGGTGGACACCCGATAGGCATACAGCCCCACATGCTGGAACCAGGAAACGCCGCCCGCGCCGTCCCGATCAATCGGAATACCAAGGCGGGAAAACCAGGCGGCCCGGCCCCTGGCATCCATCACCACCTTCACCGTGCCGGCATCCGTGGCCCGCGCCGGATCGGCCATCGGCACGGCGATGGTGGCCATCGGCGTTTCCGCCGTCACCCCTTCCGCCACCGCCCGAATCATGTAAGCGGGCATGAAGGGTTCGTCCCCCTGAAGATTGACCACCACCTCGTCGTCGGCCCAGCCCAGTTCGCGGGCCACCTCGGCCACCCGATCCGTGCCCGACTGATGCGATTCGTCCGTGCGTGCCGTGCTTGCCCCGAACCCCTTGGCGGCGCGCAGAACCTCGCTGTCTTCCGATGTAACCACAATGCTGCCCGGATGGCCCACCGCCTCCAGCGCCCGGCGCCATACATGTTCCACCAGGGGCCGCCCGGCCAGTTCACGCAGCGGCTTGCCCTCAAGACGCGTGGACCCGAAGCGCGCGGGAATAACGATCCTCATGGCTCTGTTCCTCCTGACATATGCACCGTGCCCAATTGCGCCTCGTCCAGCGCTTCGATCAAACGGCGGCCCTGCGCGGCCAGAATATATTCCACCGCATCGCGCACCGCACCCCGACCACCGCCACGCGGGGTCACATGGTCGGCCAGGTCCCGGATATCCGCCGCCGCATCGGCGGGCGCAAGCGCCAGACCGGCCCAGCACATGGCGCCATAATCAATCAGATCATCCCCCATCATGGCCACCTCAGCCGCCGTCAAACCGCGTTCCCGCGCCAGCATCCGCACCGCTTCCAGCTTGTTATCCACCGACAGATGCACCGCCGTAATGCCCAGATCGGCCAGGCGCCGTTCCAGCGGCGCCGACTGGCGCCCGGACACCACCGCACATTCCAGACCGAGCGCCCGGCCATGCTTGATGGCCATGCCATCCTGCGCGGAAAAGGCTTTCAGGGTCTCACCCTCGGCACTGTAATAGATCAGGCCGTCGGTCATCACGCCGTCCACATCCAGCACCAGCAGCCGGATGGCGGCCACGGCCTCGGGGCGCCCCGCACCTTCGCGCATATGGCCGGTCGCCGCCGTCATGAAAGGTCCAGCGGCGGCTGGCTCTTGATCAGTTGATCCACCGCCTTGACCTGTCGCAGAAAGGGGGCCACCCGATCCAGTGGCAGCGCGCACGGGCCATCGCACCTTGCCTCGTCCGGCTTGGGATGGGCCTCCAGAAACAGGCCCGCCAGCCCCAGCGCCATGCCGGAACGGGCCAGCGCCAGCGCCTGACCGCCCCGGCCATCGGCGCCGCTGGAAAGCCCGCCGGGCTTTTGCAGGGCGTGGGTCACGTCGAACACCACGGGCGCCAAGGTCCGCATCCGGTCCATGCCCAGCATGTCCACCACCAGATTGTTATAGCCGAAACAGCTTCCGCGCTCGCACAGCATCCCCTTGTCATTGCCGCTTTCGGTCAGCTTTTTCAGAATGTGCCGCATTTCGTCCGGGGCCAGGAACTGGGGCTTTTTCACATTGACCGGCCTGCCCGTGCGTGCAGCCGCCACCACCAGGTCCGTCTGCCGGGCCAGGAAGGCCGGGATCTGGATGATATCGGCCACGTCCGCCACCGGCGCCGCCTGTTCGGGTTCGTGAATATCGGTCAACACCGGCACATCGAACGTGCGGCGCACCTCTTCCAGCAGCCGCAGGCCCTCTTCCAGCCCCGGCCCGCGAAAGGAATGGATGCTGGACCGGTTGGCCTTGTCGAAACTGGCCTTGAAAACAAAGGGAATATCCAGTTCCGCCGTAATGGTGCAGAATGTTTCGCAGACCGTCATGGCCAGCGAACGGCTTTCCAGCACATTCATACCGGCCATCAGGACAAAGGGCCGGTCATTGCCCAATATGATCTGATCGGAAACCTGAACGGTCTGCCCCATGCGCCACCTGTGTTGTTTCTGCCGTGCCACCATCCCTGTTCCAGGATGTTGCTTAAGGGCTAGCGGCTTGTATCGGCAAGGGCAAGGGCCAACCACGCATCGGGCAGCCCGCACGCCCCGTCAAGCCGCGCGGTGAACAGGTCACACCCCGCCGTGACGGATGCGGCTTCAGGGGGAAAATCAAGGGAAACAGGGGTTTCAAGCGTACCGGGGGTCGGCAGTGGCAGGGCGGGGGTCACCGTTCGCAAGGCCCGGCCAAGCCCAAGCCCCAGCGCCTTGGCGGCCGCTTCCTTGATGGTCCACAAATGCAGGAATCGCCGGGCGGCCCGGTCTGGCGCCTCGCGCAGCCATGCGGCCTCGGCGGGGGCAAAGCGACGTTCCGCCAGGCGGCGCCAGATCACGGGCCGGTCGGCCAGTTCCAGATCGATCCCCACCGGGCCCGAATCCGAAACCAGCACCACGGCAAGGCCGTACGGCAGGCCATCCGCGCCGGTTGTTATGGTGTGGGACACGGAAAAAAAGGGGAAAGCCCCCCCACGCAGGGCAGCGGGAAGCCGGTCCTGATCCACCAACGGCGGACCACCGGGGGCCTGATACAGGGGAATGCGGGAAGGGGCGGGAAGATGGCCCGTCTGCTGATGAAACCAGCGGGACAGGGCCATACGCAACAAGCCGCGCCCGGTAACAAAGGCGAGCCGAAAGGCGGGGGTGGCGGCATTGGCCCGCGCCTGCTCCGCGACTGAAAGCGCCGCAAGACACGCGCCGTCCAGTTCGCCCCCCGGCGCGATCACCGCGATGGTCCCTGTGCCGCCATGGGGGGCGGGCAATGTAAAAGGGATGCTGTCCATGGGTCACAGCGCTAGCACGGCACGGTGCCGCGCACCAGACGGCACCCGCCGCGTGCCATGGCGCGGAAAGCAGTAAAAAGGGAGCCGCCAGAGCGATGCGGCGCCAACCCCCTGCTCAGAAGAAACGCCGCTTCATGGCTTCTTCCGGGGCACCAATCATGATCAGACGGGCCAGACCGTCATCGGCGGCGAAAGGGAACATGCCGGTCAGCACGTCCACCCGGAATTCCGAGTGCGTCCCCACGGATACCCGCCCGAATACCGGCTGACCGGTATACATACTGTTAACCATAGCCTGATAGCGGCTGTGATAGCAGTCCCGCGCCGTGAACTGTTCCAGCTTCTGGCCGGTGAAATTGCCATGGGTAAGCTGGGTGGCGGAGGTGCCGTGCAACACAAGCTGGAAATCCACATGGGGCGCATCCATGTTCACGTCGAACACCATCATCCAGCGCAGATTGCGGGCCGCCGCCTGCGGGCGAAAGGCCGAACGCGACGGCATGGCGCCATCGTTCAGGCCCATCCAGTAGCGATAGAAATCACCCGCGGGGTGGCGCTCCGGCAGGTTATCGGGCGACATGGCCTCCAAAGGACTGTCACAGATCGAGCCGAAGTGGTCCTGCCACTGGAAACGTTTCATGATCATGATTACTGAACTCACCCATACATGATTGAGGCGGGCCGCCCCTCACCCGGCAGGCAGCCCGCCCATGGGGCAATCAGCATGTGATACGCCCCGGCTGCGCGCGTACATAAAACTTTATGAAATCTTGATCAATCAATCAAAAGATCACTTGCGATCACGTCCCTGTCAGAATCAGCGCGACACGCCTTTCAGCTTCTCCACCGTTCGCAAACCGCCCAGCCCCAGCATGGACAGAAGCACGGTCACCAGCGCCTCCGTTCCCGAAAGTGCCGGGGGTGGCGGCGCGGCGGGAAACCACACCGCCTGCACCCAGCGCACCAGATCCACGCCCACAAAATGCCAGAACAGGGCCACGCCGCACACCCAGCCGATAAAGGGCCGCCAGCCGGATACCCAGAGCGAGGCGTGGCGTGCCTCCAATCGGTTGATGTCGATCTGGCCAAGGCCCGATTCCAGCGCCTTGAGCTTCAGTTCATGTTCTAGTTCCCGGCGGGCATTGGTATCGGGAATCAGGCGATCCAGCGGTTCGCGGATCAATTCCAGAACGCTATCCACAAAGGGCAGTCCCATCATCGTCTCCCGGTTTCCGGTTGAAAGGGTTTCGCGCCCACCGCACGGCGGCGCATTGCAGGCTCAGGGGGTGTCGGCGGCCAGCGGCCCCAGCCCGGCCTGAATCCGCGCCGGGCCTTCGGCGGGTTGATGCAGGCGCAGCACATCCCCGCGATTATCCGTGACGCGGCGATGGGATATGTGCAGCCACCGCGCCCCTGGCCGGTCGCCAACGGGGGCGCGGCTGTCCAGGATCATCTGGTCGAAGGGCAGATCGCTCGCCGCCAGAACGCGGGCCAGGTCGGCCACGTCCACCCCCGGCATCACCAGGTCCGCCGCCTCTCCCAGCAGGTGCTGGCTTTCCGGCACGCCGCCAAGCGCCCGGTTCAATGCCGGGCTGCGGAAGCCGGATGTGATCACGATGGGTCGGCGATACAGGGCACGCAGGGGTTCGAGAACGGCCCTGCATAACTGGCGCAGATTGGCAACCTGATAGGGTTCGCTGACGCGATTGACGATCCCCCGGCGGCGCGCCGTGCTGCTGCGGGTAAACTCTTCCAGCCGGAAATGCGGGCTTAACTGTATGTCATGCATCATCCGGCCCACCCCAGCTTGTCGGCCAGCAGAAAGCTGAGCAATGCGGACAGCTTCACCAGCATCAGCCAGATCAGGCGCAACACATGCCCCCAGCGGCGGCCACAGGTTTCTTCGTGCCGTTCGATACGATCGAGGGCGAGAGACGACTTCACCAGCGCGGATTGCGCCGTCTCGGAAGCTACGGGATTGGCCATGACACGGCTCCTTTTCACATCAAAACGAAAAAAGGGCGCCGCCCTGTGGCGGCGCCCGATCGGGAACGGTGGGGTGCAGGCTGGCATGATCAGGGGGTAACGGCGTCCAGCAGCCAGAAATGCCGCTCGAAAGGGGGCTGATCGATCAATACGCGGTGCAGCCCGACCCGATCCGTCGTGAAGGCAAAACTGCCCCCGGTGATGGTTTTTTGCACACCGTCCACCACAAGGCGGCACGGGTCCGGCAGGTTCGCGAACACCACCTGATCGTTACCATCCGCCACAAAGGCGCGCCGGTCGGGCATCAGGTCCACCACCCGGCGCGGGCGGATCACCGGCGGGTCCGCAAGGTCCACATAATCCGCGCCCGGCGAGGCGGTTCCGACAAGGGCTGCCTCATCATCCGCCAGATTCAGTGTCACGGTCTCCGGGTCCGCCAGAATCTGCCGCTGGATCAGGCCGGTCTGTGTGTCATAAACGATATGCGGGGCGGTCATCGCAGCATCTCCTGTATGTTGATCTGGGCAAACACGCGCTCCAGGTCGCTCGGCGTGGACAGGGGCCGCACCTGAAGCACATAGCTGTGCCCGCCAGCGGCCAGATCGGGGCGCACATCCTCGAACATCAGGCTTTCATGCGCGGTGCCGCTGGTGCTGTCCGCATCCCGCCGGAAGCGCAGATACATGGTGCGCTGGCGCATGGTCTGGCCGTCCTGAAGAATGCGCCAGGTAACACGCTCGTCCCCGGCAAAGCCCTGAAGGTCCAGCGTGAAGCGGACCACAAGGGCGGAGCCGTCCAGTTGCTTGGTGACGGTCAGGGCGGCCACCTGCGTCCACAGGTCGAACGGCAGGGGAAGGCGGGCATTGATCACCGTGCTGGCCAGGCGGCTCACGGCGCCCGGCGCGATTTCCGGCGTATCCACCCGGTCCCGATCCGCCAGCAGGCCGATATTGAAGGTGGCATTGTCCTGTGGCCGGGCACCATCATCCACGATGTGCGACCATCGGACCACGCCCAGCCCGTCCACGTCCGGCGCCTGCGCGCCCAGTACCTCCGTCGCCGGGCCCACCTGCCCGTCCGCCAGCACATGACGGACCCGAACATCCACGCGCGCGGTTTCCGGCAGCATCAGCAACACCGTGTGATCGCCGCGAAAGGCGGACCCGCCGGGGCGCCAGTCGTTCTCGCCCTCGCGGCGAAAATCCACCAGCGTGCTTGCCACCAGGCGGGACGGCGGCGACCAGCTCACCTCCAGCGCGGCCATCTGCCGCCCGTCCGCCGCATCCAGCGTCAAGGGCGCAACGGTCACGCCGCTGGCCGACACGGTCTCCCGCCCCGTGGCACGCACGGTTCGCGCCCCGGCGCCGCGCGGGCGTTCATCCATGCCCGGGTCCCAGTGGTAAATGGCCGGGTCTTCCCGGCGCAGGCCAAGGCTGACGCGCATACCCTGTTCGCCGCTTTCCAGCGTCTGATCCACAATGCGGAACCCCTCCCCGACCAGGCCGAAATTGGCCCAGCTCAGCGCCACGCCGTCCATCGGCGCCAATGCGGCAGCGGCAGGCATGGCGGTGAGTTCGGCCACGCTCTGGCGCGATTCCATCAGTGCGATACGGGCCAGCCGCTGGGCGATGCGATGATCCTGGGTGAACGGCAGGTTCAGGGCCAGTGGCCGGTCCCCTTCACCGGCCCGCGCCGCCGTATCCTCGGCGGCGGGATAGTCCTGTGCCTCGAACCCCTCGTCAGGGTCCACATAGGTGCCGCGCACCAGATTGAAGCGGGCATCCGCCTCCGGCAGGGTATCAAAGGCCAGGCTGACCACGCTTTGCTCATCCAGATGAAAGCCCAGCGGCACCGGCGCGGCGGCAAACAGGTGCACTTGCCCGCCCAGCCACATCATGCGCCCACCCATGGCCGTCAGCAGCGCTTTGGTCTGGTCGTATTTGCTGCGCCCGGAATCCACCACGCCGCCAAGGCTGTAACGGCGGATCTGGCCGCCCTCGCGGGTGGGCACCCATTCATCACACACATTGGCCGCCGTAATCACCGATGCCATGTGGATTTCATCCACCGGCACCGGGTTGCCCAACCGTCCATCCTTCAGAAAGTCCAGAATGCAGAGCGCCGGATTGGTGCTGTAAGCCCAGCTATCCGGGTCATCCAGACGCTGCGAACCACTGCCGCCCGGCTGGCTGCCATCGGCGCGGGGATCATAGACCGGTTTGCCGCGCACCTCCACCGAAGCGCGGCGCACCTCACCAATGCCATAGGGGAACACAGCCGGGTCGAACACGGCACGCACCGCGTAATAGGCAAGGCCCACCCCCACATGATCGTCTGTCCAGCCCGGCGCCGCCAGCAGCAGCGGATCGGCGGTCGTCTGGTGGCCGGTCTGATAGGACACGAACAGCCGACCGTCGAAATCGCCGCCCGCCGCGCCGTCCGTCAGGGGGATCACCTCGTCTCCCAGGCGAAAGGCATCAAAGCCGGTGATCGGGTGATCCGCCACCAGCCGGGCGAAAACCACGGTATCATTGGGCACGTCGTCCGCGCCCGTGCTGTCGAATTCCTCGATGAAGATTTCGCTGCCACCCAGCCGCGCCCGACCATAAACGATGCGGCGCGTTTCCACGCTGTTGGCCACCGGCAGCTTCTGGCCCGCCTGTTCATCCGTATCGCCAAGCGCCGGGGTGATCAGTTCACTGGCAACGCCCAGCCCCAGCCCCACCAACGAGCCCGCAATGGCCCCGCCCACCACGGTGCTGACACCAAGCCCGGCGGACACGGCTCCGCCAAGCCCCAGAAAACTGCCGCCGGTTGCCACCGTCAACGCCGCCACGCCGCCCACCAGAACGGCCTGTTTGACCACTTTACCCATTTTTCTGCACCCTGAATGCGTGATTGCACTGACTGACCGGCACGCCGGTCCAGCCGGTCTGCCCGGCAAAAAACCCGACCCGCCCCATGCAGATGCCCACCGCCTGTCCCCGGCAGGCATCCGGTATGGCCACACGGGCCAGCAGCAGATCGCCCTGGCCCGCATGTAATGGCGATATGGGGGGAAAGCCCGCCGAAGCGGCGCGCTGATGGACCAGATCGAACAGATCACGGGCGCCGCCCTCCCGGATCAGGCGACAGGCCCCGGCGGCGCTGCGATAACGGCCACGCAGCCCCGCCATCAGATCAATGCCGGTCATCGCGTCCACACAGTCGGCGGCGGCGGTGCAGCAATCGAACCGGCCATAAGCGAAAGCCGCGCCCTGCCGCGCGGACACGGCGCGAAACAAGGCTGCCTGCCAGCCCACGGGGCGGCGCACGGGCAAATCGCCCGCCGCCACCCCGGTCAAGGGGTATCGGGTCATGGTGCACTCTCCGGGACCAATAGGGGGGAATGGGGGAATGAACGCCAGCCTCAGAAGCGGCGCAGGGTGCGGGGGTCCGCGCCCCGCGCACCGGGGCCGGGCGCATTGACCGAGCCGGGGCCGCTGGGTGCCCGCAACCCCCAATAGACGGTTTTGGAGGTCACATCGGTGACGAATTCAAAAAAGCGGTCGCCCGGCGCGTCGCGCTGATGATCCTCATGGGTGCGGAAACGGGGCAGAACCCGCTGCAACAAGCGCAGACGACTTTCAATGGTCACCTGCACCCGCCGATCCGTGCCCCCGTCCACCAGGCGCATGGCGGAAATCTCGCCCGCGAATTGCAGCAGCGGTTGACCGATCAGGGCCATGTCATCGCGGAAACAGGCCAGCCACAGCCGCCCCCGTCGCCCCTGATAGGCGCGGCCATGAACCGCTTGCAGCAAGTCCGGCTCAAGGCCGCTCAGGGCCATGGACAGGTTGGGCACGCCGCCACGGGCATCGGCCCTGACAGCGGCGATTTCCCCCATGCGGCCCACACCCTCAAAGGCCATGCCGTCCCAGTGCAGCGTGCCGGTGCCGCCCCATGCGAACACCGGATCACCCTGAATATCCAGATGCACCAGCGGCAGCGCCTGAAGACTGTCGGCGCCCAGGGCATCCTGCACGGCGGGGGTCAGGTCCTGACGGATCATGGCAGCACCTCTTCCACGGCAATGGTCACGCGCACATGGCGCAGCGCGTCGCTTTCCGGCTGCACCCCGCCGTCGGCCAGGCGAAACAGGCCGGTGGCCCCGGTGGTGATCACCGCGCCACCATCCGGGGGTGACAGCATGAAACCGGGGGCCAGCGGCACCACCGCCCGGCCCGCACCGTCGGATGCCACGTCAGCCGTGATGCGCTTCAGACGGCCATCGATTTCCACCAGATCGCCGCGCCGGAACAGGGCCACCCGGTCGGCGGGCCATCCGCGCGTGGCAATCAGCGGCCCGCGCTGGCCGTCGCCGTCCACCTGCCCCACCCCATCCGGCGCGCTGCCACGGATGTGCGTATGGTCGGGATGGCCCATGCGGAACTGGCCGCGATAGCCATCAAGCGCATCGAAGAAACCCAGCCAGTCCGCCGCCATATCAGCGGACATGGGCGGCAGGGTCACCGTGCCTTCCCAGCGATCACCGGGCGCCCGCTGGATCTGCGCGATCCGGCTGTGGTTTTCCACCTTGGTCTGATTGCGCACCACATGCAGGCGCACATGGCTTGGTGCCGGGCTGGCCGGCAGGGTCAATGGCGTGGTCACGGGGCTGACCTTTCCTTGAAATGCGGTTGAAAACGCGATCGGGGCGGCAGGATCACAGGCGCCCGCGATCCAACGCCTGCAAGGCGCCGCGCGTGGCCTGTTCCCGCAGTCCGGGCAGGGCATTGTCGATCATGGCGCGCACCGTGGGGCCGGGCACCAGATCGAAGGAAATGTTCTGCACCACCTGCACCGGGTCGCCGCGCCCCAGGTTGCCGCGGCCAAGAAAGCGAGCCGTATCAGCACCGGAAACCACGCTGGACGTGCGATCCGGCACCACCAGTTCAGGCCCCCTTTCCCCCACCAACGCGGGCACGCCCCGGCTCAGTCGCCCGCCACCGGCGAACCCCAGCAGGCCACCAAGACCGGTCTGGATCAGGGCGGGCAATCCGCCCCCCAAAAGGCCGCCCTGGGAGCCACCCGCAAGCCCGCCACCGGCCAGCACTTGCCGGGTGAGCCCGCGGGTCAGATCACCCACCAGTCGGCCAAGCGTGCCTTTCAGGCTGTCGGCAAGGCCGCCGATCACCCCTTTGAGCGTGCCGCCCAGATCGGTGAAATCCACCTTCACCTGACTGGCGAGCCGGGCGAAAACGGCCTCCATGCGCGCCCCGGCCCGGTCCACATCGTCGCCGGTTCGCCCCTGCCGGGGGCGGCGATCATTGCCGGGCGCGGCGGGGGCCGTGGCCGGGCGCGAAAGCCGCTCGGCCAGCCGGTTCAGTGTGCGGGTCAACCGGTCGAAAATCTCGGTCTGTCTGGTCATCGGGGGTCTCCTGATCAGGCATCATATCGGGGTAACGCTGCATAAGCTGGCTCAGGGTGGGCCGATCCATGGGCGCGGCTCCATCGGGGTCGATGCCGTGCGCCCGCTGCCAGCCCCTCAGATGGGCCAGCAGTTCCGGCAGGGTCGCGCGGGCAAGCGTATCCGGCGACCAGCCGAGCATCCCGGCCAGTTCCATCAGCGCTGACCATGACACCGCCCGGCCCGACGGGTCCGGCTTCATGGCTGCCTGGCATCCGACCCGGAGGCGCGGTCTTCGCATAGCAGGGTGCGCTCCAGGCACAGCGCGATGGCATCGGCCACCGCGACCAGGCCGATATCCCGGATCAGGGCCGCCATCTCCCGGCGCACCGGTTTTTGGGCGAAATCGCGGCCAAGCATGGCGGCCAGAAACACCGCCATATCCCCCAGCCGCCCTTGCGGCAGCCGGTGGGTCAAAAGGGGCACCAGCCCCGTGTCGAACCAGTCTTCAATGTCCATCATGGTACCGATGTCGAGCCTTAGCGTGGCGCTGCTGCCGTCAGGCAGGGTCAGGCGCGCCTCGCCGCATGTGGGGCGGGTCATGGCGTGTCTCCCGGATTATTGAAAAAAGAAGATGGGGCGGCGTGCCCAAAGGATCAGGCGGCCTCGGCGGCAAAGCTCACCGATCCGGCGCTTTCCAGGTTCAGACTGTAGGTCATCTCGCCATTATGCTCCCCGGCAAAGCTGAGGCTGGTCACGATGAAGGGGCCTTCATAGGTGCCAAAGCCGGGGGCGATCAGGCGCCACACATGATGGCTGCCGCTCATCATGGCACCGTGCACGGCCTGCATCCCGTCCTTGTCCACGAACACGCCGGATGCATCCGCCGACAGGCTGCGCACACCGCCGCCATTCATCAGGGCGCGAAAGGCGCCGCTGTCCTTGGCGGTCACATCGATGGTGGTTCCCCCCACCGTGAAGGTGTTGGACCTAAAGCCGCCAATGGTGCGGAACGTGCTGGACCCGGCGGGGTCTTCCATCTTGAAAAGCAGGTCCTTGCCGAAAGCTGGGGTCATGTCTGTCTCCTGTATGGGTCAAAAGGGTCTGAATGAAACGGCCATGGGCCAGGGTCCGGCCACGGCCGCGTCGGCTGTCGCGTCAGGTATCGCGTCAGAAATCAGGGTTGGGGGGTCAGCACGGTGCGATAGGTCATTTCGGTACGCACCAGCCGCACGCCCGCCCGGTCGCGGGTGGTAATGGCGGCGCCGTCGAACACCGGCCCCGTCATGGTGGCGCCCGCAAGGGCCAAAGGTGTTGCCAGCGCCGCCGCCACTGCCGCCATGGTCTGCTGCGCCATGCTCTGGCCCGATCCGGGGCACCACAGCACAAGCGTGAAGGTTGCCCGGCTCGCCACCACACCGGCACCGGGCACGGGCCTGACGGCGCTGTCGCCAAAGGTGATAAAGGGCGCGGTGGCGGTTTCGGGCGGGTCGTCATGAACCGTCACACCCGCCCGGCGCAGGGTTTCATCCCCGGCCAGGCGCGCCCTGACGGCCATCAGAACCGGCTCCAGCGAAAGCGCCGCACCGGCCCGGCGTAAAGAAGAGTCAAACATGCTGTGCCTTTCCTTGTGGCAGTACCCTGCCCTTGTGAAATCGCGCCGCCCGGTGAATCAGGCGGGGTCAGGTGCCACTTTCACTCCGGGCATGGAATGTCAGCCAGCGCCGCGCGGCATCGGGGCGAACGGCCCGTATCCGATAGCGCGCCCCCTGCCATTCCAGCAGATGAGCGCCGGCAAGCGCCGCCTCGAAGCGTATGGTCACGGTCAGGTCCAGGCTTGGTACGCTGCGCCCGGCCACGGTTTCCGGGCCGTGGGCTATGGGCGCCACATGGGCCGCCCGCTCGCCGATCAGGTCAGCCCGCGCCACCGTGCGACCATCGCTGGCCCTGCCCTGACGGCGTTCCAGAAGCCGTACCCGCGCCACCAGCAACCCGGCGGTCATGCCGCCCCCGCCGCTCACAGCGTCCGCCTTTCAAAAGGGGCGAGAAGCGCCGCGGCGCCGCTTTCCCGGATCGGATCGCCGCACGGATCGCCGTCCCCCCGCGCACTGTAAAGGCGGGCCAGCACCATCAGCAGCGCCTGCCGGATCAGCGCGGGCACGGCGTTCCAGTCGGCTCCGAAACCGGCGGTAACGGTAAGCCGGATGCCCCCGCGCCGCACACCGGGCCGGGGCAAACCCGCCCCGATGGGGGACAGCACCGGGGAAAGACCCGGCGTCAGGCGATACCGATCGGGGCCGATGGTGCGGTCCACGCCCGCCCGGTCGGTGACCAGCAGGCGACTGACCGCCGAAACCGGGCGCACCGGCAGCCGCACATCGCCAATGACCGGCCCGCGCCCGCTCAGCCGGTAAGATGCCCGTGCCGGTGAAGACCGGGGCGACCAGCCATTCAGCGTGATCACCAGGCTGCGATCGGTCAGGATCAGGCCGGTGCGGCGCTCCACCATATCCCGCGCGGCGGGGATAAGCGCGGCCAGGGCACCGTCCTCTCCGTCATGCTCGATGCGCAGATGTTCCCGCACCTCGGCCAGCAGAAGCGGCTCGTTCAGCGGGGGCGACAGGGTCTTGATATCCATGACTCTACCTTTCCTGAAGGCGCAGGGTCAGCGCGCGTTCCATCACGCGGCCATGATCCGTCTCCACTCGGCAGACCAGCCGGTACCGGTACCCGGCACGCCCGCCGCGCACACTGACCCCGCGCCGCAGGCCATTTTCCAGAAACCGATCGATGGTCACATGGTCCGCCCCTTCGGGCATGACGGACCAATGGGTGGCTGTGATCGCCTCACCCACCTCCATCATGCCTGACCAGTCCAGGCTGTAATCCAGCGTGGCGGCTGGGTTCTTGTGGAACAGCGCCGTCATGCGGACACCCCGTCCCGCCCCAGCGCGAACCAGCCACCATTGGCGGGCTGCACGGAAAAGGCGCCATTGATGGCTTTCAGGCCGCCCCCGGCGGGGTCCAGCGTCTGCACACCCAGCAGGCGGTCCCCGGCGGCAAGCGCCCCGGCCTGCCCCAGCACAAAGACCAGATGACTGGCCGGGCCGATGGTCACCGGATCGCCGAAATCCACCGGATCGCTGTGAAGGGCGGCCCCGTCCGGCCCGCTGATGATGGCCTGTCCGCCAAGGGCGCGGGGGGCATAGTCGGCATCGGTCAACGCATGGTCGGCAATGTCGGACCAGACCAGATCGGTCGCCAGGCCGGGTTGATAGGTGCCCGCCATCAGGCAGGCGGTAATGGGCCGGTTGGCCAGATCGCCCAGCGCGCCCCGCATCAGGCCGTCGATCGCGCCGTCAAACAGGGTAAAGGGTTCCGTGGACATGAACTGTCTCCCATGAAAAAAGCCCGCAGGCGGTCAGCCAGCGGGCCGGTCTCGAACAAAAATGGCCGTCAGAAATGACCGGATCAGCCAAGGCGCAGGCTGCGCCTCCCCGGCACCAGGCGGTGCAATCGTGTGACGGACATGGGCACACCCGGCCCGGCAATCGCCCCGCCCGGCCCGGCACCGGCACGCAGCCATCCCGTGGCAATACGTGGCGCCTGACCGGTTCGCGCCGCCGCACGACGCCGCCACAAGCGGTAGCGCAGAGCTTTGGACCCGGACAGCTTCACCCCCGCATGGGGCGTGGCCGGGCCAGACCGAAGCGGCACGAAACGTTGCCCGCCACGGGCCACGCGGGACAGGCGCATCGGGGCGGCCAGGGCGTTGCCAAGCGCCGCCGCGCCCAGCGGTTCCGCAAGGCCGCTCATGCCCACACCCGTTGCGGCGTGGCGGGGGTGGTGATCAGGGTGTCGGGCACGGTCTCAGCGAAAGTGCCGTCAGTACGCAAGTTAGCGTGAAAGCCCGGCGCCAGCGAAGCCGGGGCGATGACCTCGCCGGTGTCGGTGTCGATGGTCGCCGGGGTTTCCACCACGGGCACCGCCACTTCCAGCGCCCAGCCGGGGCCGCGTGTGCGCCAGACGGGGGCGCCCTCATCATCCACCGTGCGCGCCCATGGCAAGGCCGTGGCCATGTCCGCCTCGCTGTCGGCGTGCAGATAATAGTCGGTATAGGCCATCAGAAATCTCCCCCGGTCAGGGTTTGCAGGGTGGCGTCATCCACCGCGCGGGGCGCATAGAGGAACGCCGCGATGGTGGTGCCGGGCTGGCCCTCACCGGTCAGGTTCTGGCCGCCGATTCCCATTTGCGTGGGGGCGGGAAACGGGGTGAAGGCGGTTTCCACCACGGCGGCCTGCCCATCCTTCACCAGCGCCAGCCGGTCGGCGCCATAGCTGAAGGCGATACGGGTGCGGCCCCGTGTGCGGGTGAAGTTCAGGCTGGCTTCCGGTGTGCCGTCCCTCGTCCATGTCAGGCGGACAGTGGTATCGCTGACAAAGGCCAGCCAGAACCGATTGGAAGATTCCCCGCCATCCACATGAAACAGATTGCCACTCAACCCCGCATCCGTGTCGTCGAACTCAATGTAAACCGTGCCTTCATGGGGGTTGATCTGGGCCGCGAAATCATCGCCGCCGATGACCGCCAGATCGCCTTCATGGGTTACCTGTGCCGTATCGGTGGGGATATGGCTGGTGGCGAGTGCCCCCTCTTCCAGTTGCGCGCCCCAGAAATACAGGCCGCTGGCGCCGTCGCCCTGATAGGCCGTGCCACCGGAACCGTTCACATCCATGCCATAAATGGCGGACCCTGACCCCGTATTATCGATGGTGACAGTCATGGTGCACCGATACCAGCCGCCGGGGTGCCCCGTGATGGTAGCGCTCGTTACATTCCCTGTCTGGCTGCTGACAACGCCCGCCTCAAGGTCGAAGAAAGTCCGCTGGCTGGCGGTGAGCACAGCGCCCGCCATGGAAATAAACGCGAAGCGCCGCCCTGCCGCCTTGAACCATCCGCTTATGGTGATCGCATCACCCGCGCTGGCGGACATGGCCTGGCGCACGTCATGGCTGGCATCGCTGGTGTCCTCCACCAGCTTATCGGCGGTCATGGTGCCGTCCGGTGCGGTGGTGGCATCGGCTGTGACCGTGGTGTTGATCCTGGTCCAGTCCGCCGCGGCCAGGTCGGCGCTGTGGAGCAGCAGATTGGTGCGGCGGGGCTCGAACAGGGCGCCCGGCGCGGCGCGCTGGGGCGCGAAATCCAGCCGGAGCGTGTCGGCGGGCGCGCTGAGCAGGCGCCCGGCGGCGGTCAGCCGGGTGGCGCTGGTGGGTCGGGTCACGGCCAGCCCGGCGGGCACCCCGCCAGACAGCCCCGGCGCAGGCGCGCGCACCCCGTCCATCGCCGCGAACGGCAGCCGAACAGTGAGCGGCCCCAGCAGGGTTTCAGGGTCCGCTTCCGCCTTGCCATCGATCAGGTCGGCGGTGGCGGCCACCATGACCTCGCCGGAGCCATCCAGCGACAGGGGCACGCCATCCCGGTGAAAGACGCCCGCCTGAAAGGTCTCGATCACCCGATCCCGGCCAATCCGATCCGGTGCCGTCAGCCTTCCCACGCCCACTTCATGATTTCCGGCGCCATCCAGCACCATGTAACGCACCGGCTGCCCTGTCTCATAAGCGGCCTGAAACCGGGCATGTCCCGGTACGGCCCCGGTCAGCACCAGCTCACCCGTGCCGATAGTGCCGGTATATTCTCGCAAACGGTTGGCCAGCATGGCCGCTCTCCCGATTAAAGACGATCAAAAAAAGGGCGGCCCGTGGGCCGCCCCGCCTTCATGGTCCGCGTCGCCGCCTAGGCCAGCGAGAAACGCACCAGTTTCAACGCCTGATCATTGACCAGCGCACCCCCCACCCGGCGGGTGGCGTAAAAGTGCACATAGGGCTTGTTGGAATAGGGATCGCGCAGCACGCGGGTTCCCGTGCGTTCCGCCAGCGTATAGGCGCGCCCAAGATTGCCAAAGGCGATGGACAGGCTGTCACTGGCGATATCGGGCATGTCCTCGCATTCCACCACCGGGTGGCCCAGCAGGCGATCGGGTTGGCCATCCGCCAGGCCGGGCCGCCAGATGAAGTTGCCGTCGCCGTCCTTGAACTTGCGCACCACGGCCAGGGTTTTGGAATTCATCAGAAATACCGCGCCCTGCCGGTAACGGGGCTTCAGGCTGTGCACCAGATCCACCAGAATGTCCGCCGGGTCCGCACTGGCAAAGCCGCCGTCAACGCCGGTGGGCAGCACCTGCAGGGTACCGAAGGGGCGGGTATCGTCGCCGCTGGTGGACATCGGGGCCGTCAGAATGCCCCGAGGCTTGTTGATCCCGTCGCCATTGATGATGGCGGCGTTTTCCTGCACGGCGAACTCTTCCGTTACCTCTTCAAGCAGCCAGCCCTCGGCATCGAACTGCATGTCGTCCAGCGCCCGCTGGGTGGCGGCGGCATTGGCATACAACTCGCCCGGCGTGATCGCCACTTCCTCCAGATTGGGCGTGGCGGTCTGGCTGCGGCCATCGGCCTCGCCCACCCAGCCGGACCCGGCGCCACCGGTGTTCACCAGCCGCTTGTAATCGCCGCTGGTCACCGTGCGAACGGTCACATGGCGGCGCAGCGGCGACAGGTCCACGAGCTGCTTTTCGATGGCGTGGTCGATCTCCTCCGGCACCGCATAGCCACCGTCGCCGCCGGTACTGGTGCTCAGGGCCTTGTGTTCCAGCGCGCGAATGCGGCTGTCATCCCCCTTGGCCAGAAAACCTTCAAGGAAGGCGGCCTTGTGTTCGGCGGCGGTGCCCGTGCCAGCCGGGCGCTCCGGCGCCGCATCGGGGCGGTCCAGGCGGGTTTCCAGTGTGTCCAGGCGGGATTTCAGGCTGTCCAGCCCTTCGGTGGCGGTTTCGGCATAGCCATCCACCGCCTGCTTCAGATCGGTCAGATCCATGGTATGTCCTTTCGGATGTGTAATGAAAAAGCCGCTGTCCTTTTCGGCAGCGGCGCGGCACACCGGCATCACACCGGCGGGCGCCTCGCCTCACGCGGGCGCCGAAATCGGGGGCTGTCTGTGTCAGCCCTGAAAAATGTGTCAGCCCTGGAAAATCCGTCGGCGGAGCGTGTCCCGCTCCGTGCGCAGCCGGTCGGTCAGACCCGCAAGCGCGGTGCCGTCCCTGTCCGGCATATCCACAAGTCCGCGCGCGCCCTTCGCGGTCACCGCACGGGCCTGACGGCGGGAAAATCCGGCCTGGCGCAGAATACGTTCCAGCCCGCGCGGGTCCGTGGGAACCGCATCCGCCCCATCGGCAGGCGGCGCCATATGGGCCGCTTTCAGCGCTGCCACGCGGGCCAGATCATTGGCGGGAAAAGTGACCAGCGAAATTTCCATCAGATCCGCTCTGATGATGCAGCGCGCGCCGGTTTCGCTGTCCCGCTCGGCCTCACGGGTGATGAAGCCCACGCTGAGCCCGTCCAGCGCGCCCATGCACAGCAGATCCCAGGCTTCCGCGCCCCGCCCGGAGCGGGCAAGCCGCCCCTGCACGCCAAGGCCATGGGCATCTTCCGCCACCCGGTCGAAGCGGCCAATGGGGTCGCGCATATTATGCTGCCATAAAAGTTTCGGCAGGCCGGTTTTCAGGCTGTGGGAAAAAGCGCCGGGGCGGATGATGTCGCCGTCCCGATCCTGCCGGTCGAAAACGGCGCCATATCCCTCAAAACAGCGCGCACCATCATCGCGCGCGCGTGTTTCCAATGACAGCGCCAGATCCATCGTCTCATACGGTGCCATCCGCATCTCCTGATCGTGCATGAAGGGACTCCCTGGGGTAAAAGGCCATGAAAAAGGGTTCAGTCCAGCGGCTCTGGCGGATAGCCAAGCGCCACGCGCTTTTCCCGATCGGTCAGGAAATCCGCCTCGGCGATGCGCTTGAACCGGTCGCCCCGGCGCGGTTCAAGCGCGGGAATGGCGTCGGTGTCGGCTTCCAGCCGCAGATCGCCGTCAAAACGGGGCACGAGCCAGCGATTCAACTGGCTCACCATATCACCCGCCAGCGGCAATATGGTGTCTTCCCACAGGCTCTGGCGGGCCTGGGCATAATTGGAAAAGGTCTGGCTGTCGGGCAGGCCCAGCACCTGCGGCGGCACACCGAATGCCATGGCGATTTCCCGTGCCGCCATGGTCTTGGCGCCCTGCCAGTCCATATCCTTGGGTGACAGGCCGGTTTCCTGCCATTGCAGCCCGCCTTCCAGCAAAAGCGGACGGCCCGCATTGTCCGGCCCGCTGACCCTGTCTTCCACCTGCTGGCGCAGATCGGCCACCTGCTCGGCGCTCAGGCCCGCTTCCTGCCCCGCCTGATAGAGCACCCCGGACGGCGTGCCGCCATTCTGAATCAGGGCCAGGTTCCAGCGCCCGCCTTCATTGTGCACATCAATGCTGCCCGCCGCCGGTTCCAGCGGCGCCAGCCCGTACCAGTCCGACAGCGGATTGAACGTGCGCCAATGCAGCACATCACCAGGCGCGAAACGGCGACGGGCCGCCGCCACCGTCTGCTCATAGCCCGCCGGAATACCGCCCGCGCCGGGGATGACCTTCATGCTGTCGGGGCGCAGGGTCCACAATTCATGAGGCCGCGCCCGATGCGGCCCCACGGCCAACGCATAGCCATTGCCCGCGATCAGGTGATGCCCGGCCAGCGTGGTCAGAAACGCCTGCCGATCCATGCGCGGATTGGGCTGATCCAGCAGGGCCAGAAGGGGATGAGCAGTCACGGGATGGTCACCGCGCATCAGGCGCAGCGGCACACTGGCCACCCCACGGGCCACCAGCATCACGGCCCGGTACGCCACCACATTGCCCTGAAACCCCTCCCGCGCCAGGGAATCCAGCCGACGCGGCGTGGCCAACGCCGAATCCGGCCCCACCCGCGCCATGGCGGGCCGCATGGCCGAAGCCTTGACGGTCTCCGCCCCGCCGGTCGCCCGCCGCGCGCCGGAGCGGCCGCGGGCAGCATTCTGCCAGAATTTCCAACCCATGGGCATATCCTTCCAAGATTGTTCGGGATGTCCCTTGGCGCGTCGCGCCAAGATTTTGTTTGATTTCACGCTTGGGTGCTGCGCACCCCGCTCCAAATGGGCGCCGCATGGGCGGCGGGGCGCGGTCGCGCCCTCCGCTCATCCCGCGCGGTGGCGGGATGGCGGTAGAGACTCCTTTTCGCTCACGCAAGCGTGCTCTCGCACGCGCTCCGCGGGGGCGCCGCAGGGGCGGCGGGCCACGCTTGTGACCTCCGGCGCTGCCGTGGGGCAGCACCGGTAGAGGCTCTTTTTCGCTCACGCCTTGGCCGCTTACGCGGCCCGGCTCCGCGAGGGCGCCGCACATGCGGCGGGGCGCGGTCGCGCCCGTGGTTTATCGCTCACGCCTTGGCCGCTTACGCGGCCCGGCTCCGCGGGGGCGCCGCATAAGCGGCGGGGCGCGGTCGCGCCCGTCGGTTAGATCTGTGTTTGGGTGGGGCCGTGTTGGATGAGTCCGTGTTCGTGCGGCGGGATCAGAGCCGCCGCAGGCGCGGGGGGCGGGCGGCCAGCATCAGATGGGTCATGGCCCAGACCAGCGCGTCCAGCCGGTCGGGGCTGGGCTGTCCGGCGGCACCGGTATAACGGCACATCTGATCCTCCAGTTCCGGGAAAGGCCGCACATGGTGCGCAAGGCCGCGTTCATAAAGCGCGGCCACCGGCTCGGCCCGCACCACCTTGCCACGGGTAGCGTGCACCGGATAAACGGGGATGGTGCCGTCCACCTGATGAATCAGGCTGGTGACCATGGCGCCGCCCTGATTCACTTCCACCACCAGCCGATCAGCGGCCTGGGCATGATACAGGTCCACCGCCCTTTTCGCCCAGCCCAGCGGCGATTGGCCCCGGCTGGACTCGTCCGCCAGCACAAAGGCGTGATCACCGGCACGGCCCACCGCCACCAGCCCCGCTTCATCGCTTTGTTCGCCAGCGCTTGCGGGCGGGTCCAGCGCGATCACCACCCGGTCGAGCCGTTCGGGCACCGAGCGGCGGCTGCTTTCCAGCAAAGCGCGGGACCAGAGCGCGCCGGGCACATCATCCAGCAGTTCGGCGTTCAGTTCCTGCCGCCCCAGGCGGGTGCCCTCATAACGGGCCAGGATTTCGCGCCGGAATGTGGGCGCCAGATTGGCCATATTGTCAAAGGTGGAGCCACGGGTCACCGCCACCCCCTCATGGGCCAGCAGCATTCGGATCAGCGCCGTTGGCCGGGGCGTTGTGGTGATGCAGGTGCGCGGCTGGCGCCCCAGTCGAAGGCCGAACATCAGCATGTCCCAGGTTTCCCGGTCCCGCCGCCAGACGCATACTTCATCGCACCAGGCGGCGTCATGCTGCGGCCCGCGCAGGCGCTCCGGCTCCTCGGCGCTGAACAGGGTCGCCACGGCGCCGCCGGGCCACGAAACCTGTCGGCGGCTGGGGTTGAAAACCGGTTTTTCCCATGGCGGGGAAATGGCCATCAGGCCGCTTTCGCCCTCCACCATGGTCTGGCGCGCGTCAACGGCGGTGGGGGCCACCAAAGCAATGCGCCGGGCCTGGCCGCTGATAACCAGATCGCGCACCCATTCCGCGCCGGTGCGTGTCTTGCCAAAGCCCCGCCCCGCCATCACCAGCCAGTGTACCCAATCACCCGCCGGGGCAAGCTGGTTGGGCCGTGCCCAGAAGCGCCAGTCATACAGCAGTGTGGCCGCCTCCCTCTCCGTCAGGCTTGCCATCAGGCGCTTCAGTTCTGATGCGCTCAAGTCTGTCAGCGAGTTTGGCGTAAAGCGCATCGCGGCTTCCTTCCAGCGGGTCGGGGGTGGCATCCGTCTTGCCCGTGTCGGCGGCTTTGGCCTGATACCGATCCGGGCGGCGGGCCTTTAGAAGAAACATCAGCATGGTGTCGGAATAATCCCGCACATGCCCGACGATCTGGCCGCCCCGGAACACCGGCTTTTCCACCCCGTCCACGGCGCGGCGAACGGCCTCGTCCTCGATCCGGTCGGCGCCGCTGGCCAGGCCGTCGGCCCAGGCTGCCCGAAAGGCATCGTCCCGCGCCCGCAGGCGGTAAAGCGCCTGGCGGGACACCCCCGCCATGCGCGCCGCGCCGCTGACCGACAGGCCATTGGCGAGCGCATCCAGAAACCGCTGGCGGCGGCGCGACGTGAGTTTTTGCGTGGTGCGTGCGGTCATGCCTGTCCACCTCCGTTAAACCCCGTGGTTCCGTATGGTTCTGTTCATGAAAAAAGGCGCCGCCGACCCTGTTCAGGTCCGCGGCGCCCGCACTGTCTCTACCGTGACTGTCCCTAAGGTGCATGAAAGGGGGAGAGGGTGCAAGTCTTTTTTTACGAATTTTGTATTTTTTTAGCGGGCGCCCGTCCGCACAGCCGGGCCAGCCAGTCCAGCCCCTGACCATAACGGCGCTTATAGGTCCAGCGGCTGAGGTCAAGACCCACGCTTTGCGCCACCCTGGCCCAGGGAATCCGGCTTTGCGGTGCGCCGTTCTGATGCCAGGCGGCCCAGAACAGAATCTGGCGATCATCCTGATCCGGCACCAGCGCCAGCAGATCCAGCGCGGGCTGCATAGCATCAATCTGTTTCGCATCGGGGCGCGCCTGACGGCCATAAACACCGCGCTTTCCCTGGGGTGCAAGCGGTATGACGGAACCGACAGGCGCACGGCCCCCCGCTTCGGCGCCAGTCTCGCCGGCCCCTATTTCCGGCCACATGACCTGCCGGGCGAACAGAAAGGCGCGGTCCCTGTCGGGCAGACGGCGCAGGGTCCATACGGCTGTGATCAGGGCGGACTCGATCACGCGGGCGCGCTCCTCCATGGGTGTTTCCGGGGATGGCACGGTGTGATGATCCGCGAAAACCCTGAAGCGATCGGTTACGGTTTCGCGGCCTGAATGGGGGGTTGCCGTCATCAATGTCTCCTCTAAAATTACGTTAAACGATATTTTTGCTAGCACTTTTTTACGATCTTTGAAAGTGACATTCTTTATGGTTTTCGTAATATTAGGGTATGAAAACACAGGAATGGATCAAGGGCGCCCTCCGTGAACGGGGATACAAGCTCAAGGATGTGGCGGACAGGCTAGGAATCACACCCCCGCGGGTAAGTGAGATCCTGCGTGGCGCGCGTGACGTGCAAAGCGACGAAATATTGCCCTTGGCGGACATGCTGGGCATGAGCGCCCAGGCCCTGCTGGAAAGCCTGAGCCGACAGCGCAAGGTGGATCTGCCGCGCGCCGCCGCGAATGACTATCCCGCCATCCCGGTGCTCGGCATTCTGACCGGTACCGGAATGGTGGAACCGCTGGATGATGCCC
The DNA here is from genome assembly GCF_037658235.1 of Yunchengibacter salinarum. Classification (NCBI taxonomy): domain Bacteria; kingdom Pseudomonadati; phylum Pseudomonadota; class Alphaproteobacteria; order Kordiimonadales; family Kordiimonadaceae; genus Yunchengibacter; species Yunchengibacter salinarum. The sequence continues at coordinate 261,385 of NZ_JBBJLN010000005.1, forward strand.
TGGGCTTCCAGACCGTACCGATCCCGCCCGATGCGCCGGGGCGCGACGGCCTGTTCTGCTATGTGATGGGCGACGATTCCATGGCTCAGGAGATTCCCAAAGGCAGCCTGATCATCGCGGCGGACCCGCGCCAGCACTTTTTCCCCATGGTGCCGGGCGCAATTTTCCTGATGTCCCTGCCGGATGGGCGCCTGGCACCCCGGCAATATCTGCGGCTGGACAATGGGGAAGACTGGCTGGTGCCCACGCCCAAACGCCCCAATCCGGCATTTGAAAGTTACCGGCTCGTGCTCAGCGGGCAGGCGGCGGCGCGCCGATCCGGCGAAGGTACGCGGCCCGAATCGGACACGGAAAGGCCGACACCCGCGCCCTTAAACAGCCGGAACATTTTTGCGGGCGTCGTTTGGGTTCATCATCGGCACATGCCCGGATAAGGCGTGTCTGGCGCCACCCCGTTCCGCCCGGCGCGGCATACGAACGGCCAGGGGGCTGATCTTCCACATGGATGGTGGACTGGCGCGGCTCTGCTGATTCCCCGGTACGCATACTGAATCCCCAAAACTCCATACCAATATTCCGGGCACACGCCGCGCCACAAGCCTGACTGCGGAACCATGGGCAAGTGAGGGCCACATGTTTCCAATCCGGGATATACACCCCTAGATAGCGGTCGTCAATTGTCTTACTATATAGGGTAGTATATGCGGGCGGCCAACAAAGCCCTGTCATGGTTACGTTTTTCAGCAGAGGGCAGGGATGGCTGACAAGTGGGGCGAGGCCACAGGCGCTCAAACAAAAAACCGCCCCGCCGAGGCGGAGCGGCCCTGTGACTGGCGCGGAATGACCCCGCAAGTCATCAGACTTCAAGACACGGGGGTCAAGGGCTGAGCCTCAGCCCTGACGGCCATATTTGTCTTCCAGCCGGACGATATCGTTCTCGTCCAGATGGGCGCCGGTCTGCACCTCGATGAACTGAAGGTCACCGTCGCCCACATTCTCGATCCGGTGGGGGGTTTCCACGGGGATATAGACCGCCTCGTCCACACCGCGCACCAGCAGGTCACCGCCCAGCGTGACGCGGGCCGTGCCCTGCGTGATCACCCAGTGCTCCCCCCGGTGGTGGTGCAATTGCAGGGACAGGATCTGTCCGGGCTTGACCGTGATCCGCTTGACCACGTGCCCCGGCCCCACGGCGACCACTTCCCAGCGGCCCCAGGGCCGCTCGTCCGCGTCACCCACGGCATATTGTACCGTCGTCATGGCGTTTCTCCTTCATGCAGGGCTGACACACTGGCCCACCGGAACGGGCTTCACCCCGTTACAGGAAGGCCCCCACGACCACCGCGGTCAATGCCAGCAGCATCACCGACAGGATGCGATAATTGGCATACCAGGGCACTTCCCGCAGTGTGATGGTCTCCGCCCGGAAGAAGGCGGGCGACCAGGTGGTGTTTTCCACAAGGGCCTGCGGCGGAGGGGCGGTAACCAGCGACAGCACCACCAGGGTAAAGACCGCCAGCAGGAACAGGATCGGCGCCACATACAGGAAGTTCAGGCTGACCACGTCCATCACCTCGATGCTGATGAACAGCCCCGCGCCCACCAGAAGCCCCACCATCAGCGTGCCGAAGGCGGCAAAGGCATTGGCCCGCTTCCAGAAAATGCCGACAATGAACAGCGCCACCACGGGCGAAACCGTATAGGCCAGAACCTTTTGCAGATATTCGAACAAACCTTCGAAATGCTGAATCTGCGGCGCCCAGAGCACGGCCAGCAGCATGAAGCCGAAGGTGACGAAACGCCCCACTTTCATAAGCTGGTGCTGGTCCAGATCGGGCCGGGCTTCCCGCACGAAATCCATGGTTACAAGGGTGGAGGCGGAGTTCAGCGTGCTGTCGATCTGCGACATGAGCGCCGCCACGAAACCCGCCAGCACGATGCCCAGAATCCCCACCGGCAGCAGGTCGAACATCAGCACCGGGAACACCATGTCATGCACGTTCAGGCCGCTTTCCAGCGCTTCCGGCGGCAGGACCGAGGCAATATCCCCCTGGTACAGCACCAGCGCCATGGTCCCCGGCAGCACCATGATGAACAGCGGCGGCAGCTTCAAAAGCCCCGCGAACAGACTGCCCAGCCGCCCGTGATGGGCATTCTTGGCCGACAGCACCCGCTGCACCATGAACTGGTTGGTACACCAGAAATAGAAGCCGAGCAGCGGCACGCCGGTAATCGTGGCGAGCCAGGACACGCCCTCGCCGCCAATGGGCTGCATCAGGCTGAGCTTTTCTTCCGGCACCATATCGGTAATGGCGCTCCAACCGCCCACCTGCTCATAGGCGAAAATGGCGATCAGCGTGCTGCCAATGGTGAGCAGGATAGCCTGTGCGGTATCCGTATAGATCACCGCCGACAGACCGCCCGCAATGGTATAGGCGCCCGCTGCCACCGCCAGAAGCGCAATGGTGACCTCCATGGATATTTCGGGAAAGATCAGTTGCAGCAGCAGACCGCCCGCATACAGGCTGCCCGCCGTATCCACCACGATATTGAGAAACAGGGTCAGGCCGGAGAAATAGTTGCGGGCGCGCCGATCAAAGCGCTTCTCCAGAAATTCCGGCATGGTATAGATGCCCGCTCGCAGAATGAAGGGCAGAATGAATATGGCGAAAAAGATCAGGACAATGGCCGCCATCCATTCGAAGTTGAAGAAGCTGATGCCCTTGTCATAAGCGGCACCGGCCAACCCCACCAGCGATGTGGACGACATGTTGGACGCATAAAGCGAAAAACCGATAAAGGGCCACAGCATGGATCGCCCGGCCAGGAAATAGTCTTCCGCCGTGTCGTGCTTTTTGGAAAAATAAAAGCCGAGCCAGATGGCGAAAAGAAAATAAAGAACGATGATCCCGATATCCACGGGGTGAACGGAAAAATCCACTTGTTGCATGATACCCTCTGAAGCCCCTTGACGGTTGCACGACCGCTTCGGTACTGGCCCGGCTACCCATCGCCCTCTCGATGGGTCTGTTACCGGAGCGCGGGACAGCCCCGAACCCTCTCAAGGTCCACCGTAGCTTCCCTGCAAAGGATTGCAAGAGCCCAGACCGCCGTTCATGGACAAAGGAAAACCTCATGACCGAACGTGACCCGGAAACCCAGTCAAGCTGCGCCGAATGGGCGCGAGACACCTTCGGCCCGGCCCGGCCACCGGAGCGACTGGCAAAGCGGCTGGAAACGGAAGTGCGGGAACTGCACGCCGCCATCAGGAATGAAAGCAGCGAGGCCGTCGCCCTGGAAGCGGCGGACTGCCTGATCCTGCTCTATCGCATCGCGGAAGAGGCGGGCGTCAGCCTGCATGACGCGCTGGACCGGAAAATGGCCATCAACCGCCAGCGCCAGTGGGTACCCGCGGGCGATGGCACCGGCTCACACCTGGCCTGATCAGGCGCGCGTTTCCGGCAGGTGAAAGCGGGTCTGCCCCTCGGCCCGTGCCTGACCCAGCGCCATGGCTCCCATCAGCCCGGCATGGTCCCCCAGGGCTGGCGGCACGATGAACCGGTCCACACGGTCCAGAATGTCCGGGCTGTCCACATAGCCGTTCAGCATGGCCTTTGTCGCCTCGCGCACACGGGGGAACAGATGCGCCTGCTTCATCACGCCACCGCCAAGGATGATCCGTTCCGGGGACAGAACAAGGGTCAGATTGGTGCACATGCGCGCCAGATACCGGGCCTGAAGGGTCCAGGCTTCATGGCCTTCGTCCAGATCCTTGCCTTCCACGCCCCAGCGCCGCGCGAGGGCGGGGCCGCTGGCCAGCCCCTCAAGGCAATCCCCGTGATAGGGGCAGATGCCGTCAAAGCCGGTATCGTCGCTTTCACGGGCAAAGGTCATGTGCCCCACTTCCGGGTGAACCAGCCCCCGCAGGATTTGCCGGTTGACGATGATGCCGCCACCCACACCGGTGCCGATGGTCACATAGACAAAAGTGCCAAGGCCGCGCCCGGCCCCCCAAAGCCCTTCGCCGAAGGCCGCCCCGTTCACATCCGTCTCGAAGGCTACCGGCAGGTCCAGCGCCCGGCCGATCGGCCCGGCCATGTCCGCGCCCTGCCAGTGCGGCTTGGGGGTGGAGGTTACATGACCCCAGGTGTCGGAACCGGGATGCAGGTCCACCGGCCCGAAAGCCGCCACCCCGATGGCTGCGGGGCGGCCATGGGCGGCGAAAGCCTCACGGAAAAAAGCGATGGCGCGGCCCAGGGTCTCATCGGGCGTGGTGGTGGGGAAGCTGGTTTCGGCCACCACCCGGCCCGGCCCGTAACCAAGCCCGCAGACAAATTTTGTACCCCCGGCCTCGATCCCGGCCATGAGGGGGGCGTCTGTCCGGCTGTCGTCTGGCATGGGGCATCTCCTGCGGATTACGAACCGGCGCTTTGCGCGGTTAACTGATTGTCATGTTGGTCTCATTAAAGTCCTCGATCCGGGTGCCCGACAGCAAAATACTGTCATTCCCGAAATCGAAAAGAACACCCTCGGCGGTCTGGGTCATGTCCATGGCGATATAATCCACCAGGCCGATGGTTTCGATCAGAAAAGGATCGGGCGTCAGGATCACCAGGTCCAGAAGGTCCGCATCCGGGTCAAAGTCGGTGATCACGTCCCGGCCACCGCCCGCCGGGAACAGGAAACGATCCGCCCCGGCGCCGCCAGTGATCGTATCATCCCCCGGCCCGGCCCAGAGCCGATCCGCCCCGGCGCCGCCCAACACATGGTCGTTGCCGGTGCCATTGAACAACACGTCACTGCCATCGCCGCCCGCAAGGGTGTCGTCTCCGGTGCCGCCGAACAGGGTGTCATCCCCGGCGCCGCCCCACATACTGTCCGCACTGGGGCCCGCCGCCGGGCCGCCGCCAAAGAGTATATCGTCACCGCCCAGACCGAACAGCGTATCATCCCCGGCACCACCGCCCAGACGGTCGGGCCCGGAATCGCCATAGCCTGTATCCTGCCCCGGCCCCAGCCAGAGCGCATTGCCGCTCGCGGAAGGTGCTTCCAGCGGGGATGGAGCCCCCGCCATCGTCGCCGGATCGGCCACGCCACCGGCAAAGGCCAGATCATCCCCGGCGCCGCCAAACAGGGTATCCGCCGCGCCGTCGGATTGCCCGGAATTGCCGCCCACCAATGTGTCGTTACCGGCGCCCCCGGCCAGAATATCCGCGCCGTCCGCGCCGAACAGCCGGTCAGCGCCCATATCAGCCGGCCCGGCCCAGAGCCGATCCGCCCCGGCGCCCGCGCGCATCAGGTCATCGCCCGCGCCGCCCACCAGGGTATCGTTGCCGGCGCCGCCGGTCAGCGTGTCATTGCCCGAACCGCCGCGCTTTCTGAGCGCCTGTTCCATGCGTTTCCATTCCTCGATCCTGTATCCCGCGCCCCGCATGGGCGACGGACTATCATAACAAAGAACGCCCGGCGAAGGGGGTCGCCGGGCGTCGCTGCGACCGGGCAGACGCCCGGTCGCATGAGGTCATGTCTTCCCGGCCTAGAACTTGTAGGCAGCGGAGAAGATGAAGGACCGGCCCAGGATCGGGCGGGCGGAGAAGATGTCGCCCTGCACGCCCTCAACCACGCCGGTACGCGGGTTGCCCTCGGTCAGACCCACCGCGTTGGTGAGGTTGTTACCATGAGCCGCCAGCGTGATGTTGTTGGTCAGGTCCACGGTCAGGTCGATATCCAGCGTCCAGTAGCTGGGCAGGCTGACCGTGTTGGCCACATCGACCCAGCGGTCATCGTTAAACCGCAGATCACCGGACAGGCGACCGGTCACGCCGTCGAGCTCGAAGTTGTAAGCCGGCTTGAAGGCCATCAGCAGCGACGGCAGGCGACGGATGCGGTTGCCGCTGGGGTCGCTTGCCAGTTGCACATCATCAGACGCCACGCTCTTCAGCTCGGGATTTTGCAGCGTGCCCTGGAAGCCGAACTCGAAGCCATGGCCGAACTTGGCCACGATCTCGGATTCGATACCCAGCGTCTCGGTGTCCGCGAAAAGCTGAAGCTGCCGCCCGTCGGTGGTGAGCTGCGTGATCGGCAGATCGTTGAACTTCGAGAAGAAGCCGGTGGCAAATACGGACAGCCAGTCGCTGTTGTATTTCACACCCACTTCGGCCTGCTGCACGTCCTCGATTTCGGGGCGGCTGTCCGGCGCGAAGAAGAACTGGTCGAAGTCAGGCATACGGAATGCATCCGACACCCGCGCATAAACGGCCAGATCATCATTGACGAAGTAGTTGGCGCCAACGGACCAGGAGAAGCTGTCATATTCCTGATCATAGGGCGTGAAGCTGCCGGTGCCGCCACCCACGGCATCGTCCGCCAGCGTGGGCGCCGCACCGTCCGCCAGCAGAGCATTGGAATCCGACAGGTTGAAGTTGGTGGTGTTTTCCACCGCGCCGTCGATTTCCATGCGCTCCCAGCGGGCACCCAGGTCGATCCGCAAGCGGTCGGTCACGTTCCATTCATCAGAAACATAGCCCGCAATCACGGTGGCGTCGTTCTGGGCGTTCACGAACAGCGAGCCGAAGCGGGTAAAGCCGTTCTGGGTCAGCGAGCCAACCACATTGCCCTGTGCGTCCACCCCGTCCACATCCAGCAGGCGGGCCTGGTCGCGCACTTCCTGAAGCACATCGTTGAACAGCCACTCACTGTCCAGCGAATAGGTGGAGAAGTAGGCGCCCAGCGTCAGGTTGTGACTCCCAACTTCCTTGAAGAACTGAAGGTCGTTCTGGAAGTTCTCGAACTGGTTGGTCACGGACCACCAGCCGCTGTTGATCACCAGACCGTTGCCATTGGCGTTCTGAACATCGAACGGCGAACCGGAATTGGCGAAGCTGATCCGGGCGCTCACGTCAGACCCGAAGGCATCCTGAAGCTGCTGCTCGGCCCCATCCAGGAACACTTCCGCATCCTGCGGCGCGCTGAGCGAGAACAGGGCGTTGAAGGTCTGGTTGCCATCCACGAAGCGCCAGTTGTCCTTCACGCGCCAGCCACCGCCGATTTCATAATCGAACGTACCGCCGATGGTGGTGATTTCCGGGTGGATGCCGTCCTGCATGTCCTCGGTCTGGATGCCGCCGGGGCGTACGAAATTGCCAATGCGCACATCGGCGGAAGTCAGCGTGCCGGTGTTGGCATCAAGGCCGGGAATGCCTTCCGGGCTTTCCGGGTTCTGAAGCGGGATCGGCAGATAGAACACGTTCTTGTCGTTCAGATGACGGGCATAAACGCTGACTTCACCCTTATCCAGCAGATAGGTGGCGCCGATCTGGAACTGACCGCCCTGGTTGGCGGTGAAGCCCGGATCGCGCACGCCGTCGTCCCGGCGATAGAAGCCGCCAAAGGACATCATCAGGTTTTCGCTGACCGGCCCGCTATAGGCAAAATCCGTGCGGAAGAGGTCGAAGTCGCCATAGGTGACCTTGAATTCCCCTTCGGGGTCCGGCGTGCCGCGCTTGGTGATATAGTTGACGATACCACCCGGTGCGTTGGATGCGAAAATGGCGGATGTGCCGCCACGAACGGCTTCAACACGATCGGTCATGGCATCGGTGCGCACGAACTGGTCGGCGTTGCCGAATGCAATTTCCGGTGCTTCGAACACCGGCAGGCCATCCACGTGCAGGGCGGTATAGCGGAAGCTGCCATCCGCCGGGATGCCACGGGCGAACAGGTTGTTGCCGCCCACACCACCGGACGCCTCAACCCAGAAGCCGGGAATGTCCTGCATCAGGTCCGCGGCGCTGAGCGGCGCTTTCTGATCCAGTTCCTGTGCGCCAAAGGTGGAAATGGCGACGGACGAGCCGAGCTTGGTGATCTCCGCGCCGCCCACGCGACCGGTGACCACCACCTCTTCAAGCCGAAGACTGCCACCGGAATCTTCAGCCGTATTGGTTTCCTGCTGAGCGAGCGCGCCGGTAGAGGCGACGGCGCCCAGGGCGACTGAACACAACAGCCGCTTGCGAACGGAATTCATCATGGTTCCTCCCCAAGAAGAAAAAGTTACTCAAAAAACGTCTGCCCGCCGACCAGATCACGGGCAAACGCACCGAAGCGCCAAAACCGGCGGCAACACCTTGACCACACCACCGGACCCGGCCTCATTCTGAGATTTATTGCAACGTGCAAACGATTGCAATTGGGGAATCCCGGCCTGCCCGCGAAATCCGCATCATGTGCTTAAAATTTGTCCACAATTTTGCGGTGCACAATAGCAATCGGACCAAATCCAACCACGGCGTCATAACTTATAATTCAATGAAAACAATAGATTAGTGGGTTCCCCACAGCACGCCACCGGCCCCTGTTGCATGAATGCATCAAGTAACAAAAAGTTATATTCCGCAGTGCAAACATGCCATTTATTCCGCATACCGAGCCGAAAAAATGCACAGATTCAGGAATGGAATCCCGCTTTATTGCACTGCCGTGCCGGGCCGCCATTTCACATTGCAACCAATGCAGGGGATTTGCCGCGAAGGGGGCGGCGCCCCGGCCACGAGGGCCTTCACGGCCTGATCCATATGGGCGCCATCCGGCGCGATATTGTTGCCCGGACGGCTGGCATCGAACTGGCCACGATAGAAAAGCTTTCCCGAAGCATCGTAAAGAAAGAAATCGGGCGTGCACGCCGCGCCGAGAGCGCGCAGGACATGCTGATCGGCGTCGAACAGATAGGGAAAGGGATAATCGAACCGTTCCGCGTCTTCGGCCATTCTGTCCGGCGCATCATCCGGGTGGCTGTCCACATCATTGCCATTGATGGCCACCACACCCACCCCCTGATCCATATAGGTGCGGGCATGGGCCGCCAGGGCCGGTTTCAGCGCCTTGACGAAGGGGCAATGATTGCAGATCACCATTACCAGCAACCCCGCCTGCCCCATCAGGTCATCCCGGCTGTACCGGGTGCCGTCGGGAGCCGGCAGGGCAAAATCCGGCACCGGCGTGCCCAGCGCGGGTTGGGTCGATTGGGTCAGAGCCATGGTCAGCCTCCCTCAAGGAATCACAGACATATAGCGGGCACCGGGCGCGGCACCCTTCAGGCGCGACGCCGCCGGAACGCCGCCCGCCCCAGCGCCAGGCCATTGCTCAACACGGTGCGCCAGGCGCTCAGCCGCGGATCGGGGTGCTTGTTCTTCGCCATGCGCCCGATCTGCGTTTCATAATAGGCCACGGCCAGCATGAACATCTTGTCAAGCACGCGGAACCCCGTGCCAGGATGGCCGATATCGATGCAATAGGCCGGGTCTTCGGCGGCATGGCGCGGCAGTTCCGGGTCGATGCACAGGCCACGGGCCAACCCCACCATGTCCGTGGCGCCGCTGGCCACCGCCCGTTCCATCGCCGCCACGGATCGGAAACCGCCCGTCACGGCGATGGGGCGATCCGTGGCACCGCGTGCCGATTCGGCAAAGTCGAGAAAATAGGCCTCGCGCTCTCGCGTGGACTGCTTCGCACCGGTCATGGCCGGTGCTTCATAGGTGCCGCCCGATATCTCGAACAAGCTGATACCCTCCGCGCTCAGCACCCGGATCAGATCGATGGCCTCATCACCGCCAAAGCCGCCACGCTGGAAATCAGCCGAGTTCATCTTGATCCCGACCGGAAAGTCATCGCCCAGACGCTGGCGCACCGCCCGGACTATTTCGACAACGAAACGGCGCCTGTTTTCCCGGCTTCCACCCCACTCATCTTCTCGTCGGTTATGATGCGGGGACAGGAACTGGCTGACCAGATAGCCGTGGGCACCATGAATCTGCACGCCGGTAAAGCCCGCCTGCCCGGCCAGCTCGGCGGTGATGGCGAAGCGGTCCACCAGGGCGCGGATTTCATCGCCCCGCAATGCACGCGGTGGCCTGAAGCTGGCTTCCAGCCCCTTGCCGAGCGGCACCGCGCTGGGGGCCACGGGCTCGGATGTGAGGAATTTGGGGCTCTGCTTGCCCGGATGATTGATCTGCATCCAGAATTCGGGCGCGTCGGGGCGGTCCCGCACGGCTGCCACCAGCCGTTTGTAAGGGTCCAGGTCGGTGTCTGCCTCAAGAATCAGATTGCCCGGCTCCCCCAGCGCCGACGGGTCCACCATCACATTGCCGCTCACCAGCAGGCCCGTACCGCCCGCCGCCCAGCGGTCATAGACGCGCATATGCCCCGTGTTCGGCAGGCCGTCGGGCCCGGCCAGCACCTCGCTCATGGCGGATTTGAGAAACCGGTTCGCCAATCGCCCGCCGCCGGGCAGGTCCAGCGGGCTGTACAGATTGGGCGCATGATCGGGCGCGGTCTGGTCTGGTGACGGCACGAAGCCGGGCGCGGTTCTGGTCATACACGACCTCCCTGAATGACGGGCGCGGTTGGCCACGGGGCGGCCCCGGCGATACACTACTAGGGAGCACTGCCGACTGTTCAAGACCCCCGCGCCATGATAAGCGACAGTCACGTTCAGCAGAGGGGCGGGCAGGCCCGCTGTCAAGGGAGACTGCCCGACCGACGACCGATGGAGAAAGAGGCCGCGCCATGCCGGAGCTTGCCATACTGACACAGACCCGCCTGCCCTGGGATACCATTGGCGCATCGGCCGCACTCATCGTTCTGGTGATCCTGGTCCGCAGCCTGTTTCATCGGGTATGGGTGAACCGGGTTCAACCCACCGTGGCCGCCCGGCGGCGCAGCCGACTGACCACCCGCGCCAGCGCCACCGCAATCATCCTGATCGGGCTGGTGCTTCTCTGGGCGCCGCAATTGCAGACCTTCGCCCTGTCGCTGGCCGCCTTTGCCGTTGCCATCGTGCTGGCCTCCAAGGAACTGATCCTGAACATGCTGGGCGGCTTCTATCGCGTGACGGGGCGCGCTTTCCACACCGGGGACTGGATACGCGTGGGCGACACCCGCGGCGAAGTGGTGGAAACCCGCTTCATGACCACCGAGATCGAGGAACTGGAAGGGTCACGCTATACCGGGCGCCGACTGTTCATGCCCAATGCCATGATGCTGACGCACACACTGGTGAACGAAACCGGCACCGGGGAATATGTGCGCCACTTCCTGGAATTCGTCCTGCCGGTGGACTGCCAGTGGCGCGCCGCGCAGGCCACCCTGCAACAGGCCATCGATGACGTGGTGGACCGCACCAGTCCGCGTTTCCAGCGCTTTTACAAGGGAATGGAACGGTCACTGGATATCGAGCGGGCCGCGATCCGCCCCTATACGGGGATAGCGCCCACGCGGGATGGCTGGCTGGTGCTGCGAGCGTCGGTTTTCCTGCCGCTGGACGACATGACCGACCTGGAGAACGAAATCAATCAAAAGGTGACGGAAGCCGCATTCCCGGAGCGCGGCGCCGCCTCATCCGATCTTGGACGGAATGCCAACAGGGCCCCGGCTCCTGAACGCGCCGGCAACGCCACCCGGAAACCATAAGAACGGGACGGCGCGTTACAGGTCTTTCAGCCGGGGCGGGCTTGGTTTAAGGTTCCCGTCTGCTGACAGGCGACCGATGGGGGCCATGTGAAATCCAGAATGATCATTGGCTGGCGGGAATGGGCCAGCCTGCCGGCTTTCGGCGTCAATGCGATCAAGGCCAAGATCGACACCGGCGCGCGCACATCGGCCATACACGCCTTTCACCTGCATTGCTGGTATGATAGCGAACAGCAGGCACATGTCTCGTTTCGCCTGCACCCTAGGCAGCGGCACCGCGCACCCGAAGTGGCGGTGACCGCGCCGGTGGTGGAATGGCGGTCGGTGAAAAGCTCCAACGGCAAGGTGGAAAAGCGCCCCGTTGTGCGGACGCGCCTGAAGTTGGGGCCGATGGAGCAGACGGTGCTGTTGACCTTAACCAACCGGGATGAAATGGGCTTTCGCATGTTGATAGGCCGGGAAGCCCTGAAACGGCGCTTTATCGTGGATAGCGCCCTGTCGTACGGGCTTGGGGAAAAGCCTCGCAAAACCCCGTTTGTTGACGTGAGCACGCTGGAAGGACAGGCCCCATGAAAATCGCCCTGCTGGCCCGGAACCCCAATCTGTATTCCCACAAGCGCCTGATCGAGGCGGCCAGGGCGCGCGGTCACGAAATGGATGTGATCGACGCCCTGAAGGTGGTCATCGACATTGCCGCCCACCGCCCGGAAATGCGCTATAAGGGGGAGGTGCTGCAAGGCTATGACGCGGTGATCCCGCGCATCGGGGCCTCCATCACCTTTTTCGGCACGGCGGTGCTGCGCCAGTTCGAGATGATGGGCGTTTATCCGCTGAACGAATCGGTGGCCATATCCCGCAGCCGGGACAAGCTGCGCAGCTTCCAGCTTTTCTCCCGCAAGGGGCTGGGGTTGCCTGTGACGGCCTTTGCCCACACCACCAATGATCCCGATGTGGCGATCGACATGGTGGGCGGCCCGCCGCTGATCATCAAGCTGCTGGAAGGCACCCAGGGCGTGGGCGTGGTGCTGGCGGACACCCGCAACGCGGCCCGGTCCATGATTCAGGCGTTCGGCAATCTGGAAGCCAACATTCTGGTGCAGGAATTCATCGAGGAAGCCGGCGGATCGGACATACGCTGCTTCGTGGTGGGCGGCAAGGTGGTGGCTTCCATGAAGCGCCAGGGCGCGGAGGGGGACTTCCGCTCCAACCTGCATCGGGGCGGCAATGCCCGGCGGGTCAAGATCACACCGGAAGAGCGCTCCACCGCCGTGCGCGCGGCGCGGGCCATGGGGCTGAACGTGGCCGGGGTGGACCTGCTGCGGTCCAATCACGGCCCGGTCATCATGGAAGTGAACTCATCCCCCGGCCTTGAGGGTATCGAGAACGCCACCGGCTATGACGTGGCGGGCAAGATCATCGAATTCATCGAGAAACACGCGGGGCCGGGGAAAACACGCACCCGCGGCAAGGGGTGACCGGCGCCACAAATCGATCCGCCGACGGCCCCCGGCACCCATCAGGGGAGACACCCGGACCATCATGACAAACACAGGAAAAGGCGGGCGCCGCGCCCGTGCGCCGTTCGAGATCGAAGGCGAATCCATCCCGCCCGGCACCCATCGCAGCCTGACCCTGGACCTGCCGGGCATGTCCCAGCACACGCCGCTGTCCATGCCCGTGCATGTGGTCCATGGCCGAAAGGACGGCCCGGTGCTGTGGGTGTCCGCCGCCATCCACGGGGACGAGATCAACGGAATCGACATCATCCGCCAGCTTCTGCGCATGAAAACGCTGGGGCGGCTGCGCGGCACGCTGATCTGCATTCCCGTGGTCAATGTGCACGGCTTTTACAATCATGAACGCTATCTGCCTGACCGGCGCGACCTGAACCGCGCTTTTCCGGGCAGCGAGCACGGGTCGCTCGCCTCGCGCATGGCCTATACCTTCCGCACCCGCATCGTTGACCGGGCCGATGTGGGGATCGACCTCCACACCGGGTCCAACCACCGGACCAACCTGCCCCATATCCGCGCCAATATGGACGACGCGGACGCCGCGCGGCTGGCCCGCGCCTTCGGTGCGCCGGTGGTGGTGGATGCCAAGCTCAGGGACGGCTCTCTCAGGGGTTACGCCAATGAGCGGCAGATTCCCACCCTGCTCTATGAAGCGGGCGAATCGCTGCGCTTTGATCCACTGGCCATACGCGGCGGCGTGCGGGGCGTGCTCAATGTGATGGTGGAACTGGATATGCTGCCACGCAGCCGGGGGCCGCGGGGCCGCCATCACGCACCGATCGAAGCCAGAAGCAGCCATTGGCTGCGGGCACCGCAGACCGGCATATTGCGCCCCAGCGTGCAGCCGGGCACACGCGTACAGCCGGGCGACACGCTGGCCCATCTGGGGGATCTGATGGGCAGCGGCGACGTGACCATGGAAGCGGTGCGCGAAGGGGTGGTGATCGGCCAGAACCTGATGCCCATGGTCAATGAGGGTGACGCCTGCTTCCACATCGCCGAATTCAGCAATGCGGCACGGGCCGAACGCTCTGTTGAAACCTTCTCGGAAACGCTGGAAGGTCTGGGCGAAGGCGACTACCCGGACAGCGGCTTTCCCGACTGATCTTGACCCCACCCCTTGAACGATCGTTCCATAACAGGCATATGAAGGGCATGGGAGACATGCACCATGCCGTGGAAAAAACGCTTCGATCAGAATGACGTGCTGGACCGCATGATGGCGGTGTTCTGGGCGCAGGGCTATCATGGCACCGCGATCCAGGATCTGGTCAATGCCGCCGGAATCAACCGGGCCAGCCTGTATGATACATTTGGCGACAAGCGGGCCACCTTCACGGCCTGCCTGCGCCGGTATGATCAGTCGGTGCGCGCCCGCCATCTGCGCGAGCTGCGCGATCAGCTTTCCCCCCGTGAAAGCATCAAGGCGCTGCTGCGCGGCACCGCCGCCCGACTGACGGACGACCACCGCGCGCGCGGCTGCTTCATGACCAATACCGCCACCGAGCTGGCGGGCCGGGACGTGGACATGGCCGCCATTGTGGGCGACAGCCAGCGGGAAGTGGAACGCTTCTTCCACCACATGATTCTGGCAGCCCAGGCGGAAGGAACCATCGACCCCGCCCTTGACGCCGAGACCACCGCTGCACATCTGCTGGCGGGCCTCCTGGGTATGCTGGTGCTTGTGAAAAGCCGCCCGGAGCGGCATCTGCTGGAGACCATTGCCGAAAGCACCATTGCCCTTCTGGGGCCGGAGCCGACGCTGGACGCGGGACAGCCGCAAGGCGAGCCGCAAACAGCGGCACACACGCAGTTGTGATGATCGCAGATCGCAACGCCCCTTGAAATCGGGCGCCGGTTGCGCATTTTGTTGAATATGGAACGAACGGTCAAAACCGTTCAGGAAAACGCCAAGGAGATATCCGAATGGATTTCAAGCTGCACACCAAGGACACCGCTCCCGCAGGGGCGAAGGACATCCTCGAAGGTGCCGAAAAGAAATACGGCTTCGTGCCGAACCTGCTGGCAACCATGGCGGAAGCGCCGGCCGTGGTGGAAGCATACGCCACCCTTGGCGGCATCTTCGACAAGACATCCTTCAGCCCCACGGAACGCCAGGTGGTGCTGCTGACGGTTTCGCGGGAAAATGTGTGCACATACTGCATGGCCGCCCACACCGTGATCGCGGGGATGCAGGATGTGCCCGATGACGTGGTTGACGCCCTGCGCAACGACACGCCGATTCAGGATGAAAAGCTGGAAGCCCTGCGCCGCTACACGCGGGCCGTGGTGGAAAGCCGCGGCAACCCGTCAGACGCCGACGTGAAAGCCTTTTTCGATGCCGGCTATGGCAATCAGCAGGTTCTGGAAGTGAATCTGGGGGTCACGTTCAAGACCCTGTCCAACTACACCAACCATGTGGCGCACACACCGGTTGACAGCGCATTTAAGTCGGCGGAATGGTCCAAATAGCACCCTGGATCCCACGCAACTTGGACTAGCCGACTTAATAGGCGGCGCCTTCTGCCCCACCCGGAAGGCGCCGCCGCTTTTTTGCGCCAGCCATGTCAGGGCCCGCCCGAAACGGCGCACCGGGGGCCCTAGGCGCCCTTGTCGGCCAGGAAGCGCTTGATATTGCGCACCGCCTGACGGATGCGCTGCTCGTTTTCCACCAGCGCCACCCGCACATGGCCATCGCCATATTCACCGAACCCGATGCCCGGCGACACCGCCACCCTGGCCTGGCTGAGCAAATCCTTGGAAAAAGCGAGCGACCCCTTGTTCCGGTAACTTTCCGGCAGCGGCAGCCAGGCGAACATGGTGGCCTTTGGGCTGGGCGCGGGCCAGCCGGCGGCGTTCAGGCCGTCGATCAGCACATTGCGGCGCTTTTCCAGAATGGCGCGGTGTTCGGCCACACAGTCCTGCGGGCCGTTGAGAGCTGCGGTGGCCGCCACCTGAATGGGGGTGAAGGCGCCATAATCCAGATAGCTCTTCACCCGCGCCAGTGCCGCGATCAGCCGCTCATTGCCCGCCGCGAATCCGATCCGCCAGCCCGCCATGGAATAGGTCTTGGACAGGGACGAGAATTCCACCGCCACATCCCTGGCGCCCGGCACCTGAAGGATGGAGGGCGGCGCCTCCCCGTCGAAATAGATTTCCGCATAGGCGATATCGGACAGCACATAGATATCGTGCTTTTTCGCCAGCGCCACCAGATCCTTGTAAAAATCGAGCGATACGGTTTCCGCCGTGGGGTTGGACGGAAAATTGACGATCATGGCGCGCGGCTTGGGCACCGTATGGCGGGCCGCGTGATCCAGTTCCTTCAGGAAATTATCCAGCGGCAGCACCGGCACATTGCGCACGCTGGCGCCCGCGATCATGAAACCGAAGCTGTGAATCGGATAGCTGGGATTGGGCGACAGGATCACATCCCCCGGCGCGGTGATCGCCTGCGCCAGATTGGCCAGCCCCTCTTTCGAGCCGAGAGTCACGATCACCTCCCGATCCGGGTCGAGAGTCACGCCGAAGCGCCGCTCATAATAAGCGGCCTGCGCCTTGCGCAGCCCCGGAATGCCTTTTGACTGGGAATAACGGTGCGTCTTGGGGTCGTCCACCGCCTCCTTCAGCTTGTCCACAATATGCTGCGGGGTGGGCAGGTCCGGGTTGCCCATGCCCAGATCGATGATGTCCGCGCCGGCCTGCCGCGCTTCGTGGCGCATCTGGTTCACCTCGGCGAACACATAGGGGGGCAGGCGCTTGATGCGGTAAAATTCGTTTTCCATGGACGTTCCCTCTGAACCGGGCCACTGACGGCGGAACACACTGGCCCGACAGCCCCGCCGGGTCAACAAAGGGGCCGATCCGGGCCATTTTTACGCAGCAGCCGACCCTTGGCATAATTTTAATATAAATTTTACATAAATCGTCTAGGGTGACAAAAGGTGGAAACGAAGGGTGCTGAGTAATGAGACAATATGGCAACGCCACGGGTGCGTGCACAGCCTGCTGGAAGAAATCCCTGATGATCTATGCGGCCATAGCGCCACTGGTCATGGCGATCGCGCTGATCAGCCGTGGCGGCGGCCTGTAGGGGTCACACTGTCAGGCTCCGGCTGACCTGCAAGGCTCATGCTGACCGGCCCATCCTTTGGCGCCCGTAACCCTGTGACTCCGTGATCCCGTAACTGGCGCGGCTCAGTCCAGATGGCGGCGCACCCACGCGCCCAGCACCTCCCCCACATAATCGGCATCCCGGCTGTCGCGCAGGAAATGATCGGCCCCGTCCAGCGACAGAAAGCTTTTGGGGTGCTTTGCCGCCTCATAGATATAGCGGGCATTTTCCACGCCGACCGTGGCATCCATGGGCGCATGGAAGATCAGCACATGGGCATCCAGATCACGCACGCGCTGACCCATGCGCTGATTTTCGATATCTTCCAGAAACTGCTTCTTGATCTGGAAGGATCGGCCCGCCAGGTCCACCTGCGCCGAGCCTTTTTCCACAATGTCATCCAGCCGGTCGCCGAACACATGGGCCACATGCTCCGGCTCGAACGGGGCATTGATGCTGGCCACGCCCACTGCTTCGGGCACATCCGCCGCCGCGGCCATGGCCACCGTGCCGCCAAAGCTGTGCCCGAAAATCAGGGCCGGTGCCCGATAATGGGTGCGCAACCAATCCACCGCGGCCAGCAGATCCCGCACATTGGTAGTGAAATTGGTATCGGCAAAATCGCCGTCGCTTTTGCCCAGGCCGCTGAAGTCCAGCCGCAATACACCCAGCCCCTGCCCCGCCAGCGCCTTTGACAGATGCGCCGTGGTCTTGAAGCTTTTGGAGCAGGTGAAGCAATGGGCGAAGACCGCATAATGACGGGGCGTGCCTTTGGCCGGGCGATCCAGTATGGCATCAAGGCTGTGATCAGCGTTCACATTGATCCGCACGGAATCCGCGCTCAAAGTCCTGTCACGTCCGAACATGCGGCGCACTCCCTTTCATCAGCAAAATGCAAAGACGGCGCGACCGCGCCAATACCCGCATATGGAACAGCACCGGGCGCGGTTCTGTCCAGCCACAAGCCATCAGGATATCGTGAAAGGCCCGCCACCTGCCCGGCACGGCATGGCCCATGGCCCGGTCAGATGGCGGGCGCGCTTTCTCAGCGTGCCAGATGCAGGAAGTGCATGTGCTTGTTGTACTGGGTCAGCACGTCGGTGATCACCTCTTCCTTGGTATAGCCATAGATATTGTATTGCTGGCCACCGGTGAGCAGATGCACTTCCGCCCGGTAATAGCGGCTGGGCGCGTCATCCATGTCCGGGTCCATCTCAGGAAAGGCGAAATCCGGCGACAGGCAGGCCCGCAGCAGAATGGCGTAGCGGAAATCCACTTCACCGCCATGCTCCACCACCAGTTCCACCTCTTTTTCCGACAGGTTCACACGGGTGGTCCAGCCATGTTGCTGGATTTCTTCCGCCACCTGCTTCAGGGCCGGTTCCACCGTTTCGTTCATGAATGTCAGCACATCCGCGCGCTTGGGATGGGCCAGAATCGATCGCAAGCGATGGCGCCAGGACACCGTACCGCCGAACAGATTCAGCCTTGGCGCCACCTCGTCCCCCAGGTCCCGATAGGCTTCCATCTTCAGGCCGCGAATCACACCAAACCCGGCCAGGGCCACCACAATGGTAAAAGGCAGCGCCGTGGTGATGGCCGCCGCCTGCAAGGCACCAAGCCCGCCGCCGAGCAGCAGCGCCGCCGCCACGGCGCCTTCCGAAACGGCCCAGAATACCCGTTGCCAGACCGGCGGGTGCAGCGCGCCGCCCGATGTGATGGTATCGATCACCAGCGACCCGCTGTCGCTGGATGTCACGAAAAAGGTCATCACCAGGATCATGGCGAGAACGGATGTGATGCTGCTGAGCGGCAATTGATCAAGGAACTGGAACAGCGCCAGCGCCACGTTTTCATCCACCGCGTCAATGATCCCGGCGCCCATGCCGGACATCTCCATATGAAGGGCCGAATTGCCGAATGTGGTCATCCACAGGAAGGTGAGCACGGGCGGCACCACCAGCACACCGGTCACGAATTCCCGAATGGTCCGCCCGCGGGACACTCGCGCGATGAACATGCCCACAAAGGGCGACCAGCTTATCCACCAGCCCCAATAGAACAGGGTCCAGTCCGACATCCACTGGTCCGCATCGTCATAGGTGGACAGGCGGAACGTGCGCTCCACAATGGCGCTCAGATAATTGCCGGTGTTTTCCACATAGGCATCCAGGATCACCAGGGTCGGCCCCACGGAAATGACGAACAGCAGCAGCAACCCGGCCAGGATCAGGTTCAGTTCCGACAGCCGCCGGATGCCCGCATCCAGCCCGGCCACAACGCTGGCCGTGGCGGCCATGGTGATCAGGGCGATCAGCAGAACCTGCACGCTTTCATCAATGGGCACGCCCAAAAGGAAATTGAGACCGCCATTGACCTGCGTGACCCCCACACCCAGCGACGTGGCCACGCCGAACATGGTGCCCAGCACGGCAAACACATCGATCACATGGCCGAGCGGCCCGTAAATCCGGTCCCCCACCAGCGGGTAAAGCGCGGACGACAGGGTCAGCGGCATCTTGTGACGGAACCCGAAATAGGCCAGCGCCATGCCCACCACCGCATAGATCGCCCAGGCGTGAATGCCCCAGTGGAAATAGGTGATCTTCATCGCCTCAGCGGCGGTTTCCAGGGTCTCCGGCTCGCCCACGGGGGGATTGGTGAAGTGCATGATGGGCTCGGCCACCGAATAGAACATCAGCCCGATGCCCATGCCGGCGGAAAACAGCATGGCAAACCAGGCGGTGAAGCTGTAATCCGGCGTGGCATGATCCGGGCCCAGCTTGATATCCCCGAACCGGGAAAACGCCAGCCAGAGCGCAAAGACCAGATACAGGGCGACGGACAGGATATACAGCCAGCCAAAAGTCTGGCCCACCCAGCCCTGCAACGCGCTGAAAAAGGTATCCGCCCGCTGATGAAACAGCATGGTGACGATCACCACCACGCCTATGAGAATGGCCGCCGGGTAGAACACCGGCGGCAAAATGCCCGAACGGCTCTGTTTCGGGGCTTTCGGCTTTGAAACAAACATAAGGACGAACGACTGCCTTGCCTTATTTTCGAGCAAACGAACCCGGCGGGCACCGGCAACACAGGCCCCGGCAACACCGCCGGAACCGAGCCGGCAAGACACGCGGCACCCCGCGCCGCCATATCACGTTTCGGGGAAAACCGGGTCCGGGCCCATGATGAAAGTAGCGGCACTATAACAACACAAAATACGGTTTGCCCACCCCGCAGAGGCAATGCGCCGCAACCGCGCCCGACAAAAGGGAAAACCGGTGCCCGCAGCCAAAAATATCGCCAATCCTGAAATTCAAGGTTGACTTGCTCCTGTGTGCCCAATAAACCACCGAAAATGCAAATCACTATTAATAAAAGAACCAGGAGGAAGTACGACCAATGAAACCCCGTCGCACGCCCGCCCTCACCCTCGCGCCGTCCCTGATCGCCCTTGTCGCCGCCATGCCTGCCGTCGCGGACTCGGCCGTGGCCCCGGTAGCGACCAGCAGTTATGAATCCGATCAACCGATCGAACGTCTCGTCATCATCGGCTCGAAGGATGAGCGCGCGTCCATCCCCGGCAGTGCCACCTTTCTCGATAAGGAAATGCTGGCCCAGTACGAATATGACGACATCCATCGCATCCTGCGGCTGGCGCCCGGCGTAAACATCCAGGAAGAGGACGGCTTCGGCCTTCGGCCCAATATCGGGCTGCGCGGCACCAGCGTGGAACGCTCCGAAAAAATCACCCTGATGGAAGACGGCGTTCTGATCGCCCCGGCCCCTTATGCCGCACCGGCGGCCTATTACTTCCCGTCCGCCGGTCGCATGGAAAGCGTTGAGGTGTCCAAGGGGGCATCGGCCATTCGGTTCGGCCCGCGCACGGTGGGCGGCGCCATCAACATGCTTTCCTCATCCATCCCGGAAGAGACCGGGGGCTTTGTGGATGCCCGCTTCGGCGAACGGGACAATTTCACCGTCCATGCCCAGGGTGGCATCAATGAGGAAAATTACGGCCTGCTGGTGGAAACCTATCAATCGGGCTCCAGCGGTTTCAAGGATCTGGACGGTGGCGGCGATACCGGTTTCCGCATTCAGGATTATCTGGTCAAAGGCCGGGTCAATTCCGACAAGGGGGCGGAGAACTATCACAGCTTCGAACTGAAACTCGGCTATACGGACAATGATTCCAATGAAACCTATCTGGGCCTGACGGACGATGACTTCCGCGAAACGCCGCTGCGCCGCTATGCCGCCAGCCAGAACGACAATATGGACACCAAGCACAAGCAGATCCAGGGTACCTATCGTGGCCAGTATGGCGACGATCTGGATCTGACCGTTGTTGCCTATTACAACGACTTTGCCCGCGACTGGTTCAAGCTGGATGATCTGGATTTCGGCGATGGCCGTTTCCGCCCGTCGGACCTGTTCCGGGGAGACGCGCATTTTGCCGGTGTTCTATCCGGCCTGCGCGGCACCGATGTAAGCCTGTCCCAGGCCGCGACAGAACGCCAGGGTGTGCTGGACGTTCTCAAGGGCAATGACGATAGCGCCGCCGATACCTTGCAAATGCGCCATAACAACCGGGAATATTTCTCCGCTGGCATACAGGGCGTGCTGGATTACCGCTTTGTCACTGGCGAAGCCAGTCACACGCTCACCACCTCGCTGCGCTACCATGCGGACGAGGAAGACCGGGTGCAGAACCGGGAAAACTTCCGCATGGTCAATGGCACGATGGTACGGACCAGCGTGGACCCGGCTGGCAGCCACGCCAATCGCCTGGCGGAAGGCGAGGCACTCTCCGCTTATGTGCAGGACAAGATCGAAATGGGCCGTTTGACAGTCACCCCCGGCCTGCGGCTGGAAGTGATCGAACTCAAGCGCACCGATTTCTTCACGGGCGATGCCGACCGCAGCGAGGGTGCGCGGCGCGTACGTGAAAATAATCTGACGGAAGTGGTGCCCGGCATCGGCGCAACTTATGAACTGAACGATACCCTTACGCTGCTCGCTGGCGTGCACAAAGGGTTCAACCCGCCCGGCTCGTCAGACGCCAATGCGGAAAGCGAAACCAGCGTAAACTACGAAGCGGGACTGCTGTATAACGACAGCAGGCTGAGCCTGGAACTGGTCGGCTTTTATTCCGACGTATCCAACCTTCTGGGAACATGCACCGCCGCATCCGGTCGGGACTGCGACATCGGCGACCAGTTCAACGGTGGCAGCGTGGACGTGAAAGGCATCGAAGCCGTGGTGGCATATGTGGCCGAAACACCAATCACCGGCGTCAGCCTGCCCGTTCGATTGAACTACACATTGACCGACGCCACTTTCGCCTCCACGTTCTCGGACAGCTTCTGGGGTGATGTGACCAAGGGCGACGAAATGCCCTATATCGCTGAGCATCAAGCCACATTGTCCACCGGACTGGAAAGCGATATCTGGGCGGTCAATGTGCTGGCCAATTATACCAGCAGCATCCGCACCGATGCGGGCCAGGGCTCCATTCCGGGGCTGGAACGGATCGGCGATCGCGTGGTGGTGGACCTGAGCGCATCCTATCAATTCTCCGAACAGGTGCGACTGTTCGGCGAAGCGCTCAATGTCTTCGACAACAGCTTCGCCGTGGCCCGGCGCCCCTACGGTCTGCGCCCCGGTCGTCCGCAAACCTTTATCGGCGGCATCCGGGTGGCCTTCTGACACGGCCAGTCGATGCGCGTTCAACCTTAAAAAAAGGGGTGCCCGAACAGGGCGCCCCTTTTTTATCACCTGCACCTTCAAGTCGATTGCCTTGAATGACCCCCTGACATATAGTTAACGTGCTTGTTCAGGGGTTGGTTCATGTCGCTTGTCTTTCATCCCGCTGCGCCGGATCGAATGGATCTGCCTTTACTGGTTGATCTGCTGGAACTCTGGCATGAAAAGCGGGGGAATGCTCTGTTGCCCGCCCGCAGCGCCTTTTCCCACCATGATTTCAAACGGTGGCTGGGAAATCTGTGCATCGTGCAGGTGGAAAACCACGGCGCCGATTATGTCCTGGCGCTGATCGGAACCCATGTGGCCCGTTATCACCGGGATCAGGATTTCACCGGGCAGAAAGTGGGCGAAGCGCCTTTCGGTCTCCACCGGGACGCCGTGCGCGATGTGCTGGACAGCGCGGTGGCCAACCGAACCCCACAATATGAAACCCTGGCCAGCGAAGACCACCCCGGCACCAGTCGGCGGCTGGTTCTGCCCTGCGCGGAAGATCACGAAACGGTGGACCGGCTGATCGTGGCCATCTACCCGGACAAGGCCCTGCTGGATAGCCTGGACCCGGAACCCCTGTTCAGCCTGTATTCCTGAACCGCAAACGGGCGGCACATACGCCGCCACCGGCACCGCGACGGGCGGCGTGATCGGGGCTGTATGATCAGGGCAGCATGACGCCGGGATGCATGAAGCCGTCCGGGTCCAGTTCTTCCTTCAAGGCCCGCATCAGGGATTGCGCCACCGGGTCCTTATGAGTCTCGAAAGCGTATTTCTTGGCCCGGCCCACGCCGTGTTCGGCGGAAAAGCTGCCATCGAAATCCGCCACCACCTGATAAATCGTGCCGGATATGGCCTTACCCCTGCCGGCCAGGTCCGCATCCGACCAGTCTTCCGGCACCACCACATTGAAGTGCAGGTTGCCGTCGCCCACATGGCCGTAATTCACCACCTCGACGCCCGGCAGCTCCGCTTCCACCGCCTCATGCAACCGGGCAATAAAGGCCGGAATCTCGGCGATCGACACGGAAATATCATGGCGCAGGGTGCGGCCCTGCCCCTCGGTGATGCTCTCGCGCATTTTCCAGATGGTGTTGCGCTGCTCCAGGCTGCGGGCGACAATGCCGTCAACGATCGTCTCGTCCTCGAAGGCATCCGCCAGCAGGGCTTCCAGCTTGTCTTCAAGCACCGCATCGGGGTCGGACGTGGCCACCTCCGTTATCACATACCATGGGCAGTCGGTATCCAGCCGGGGGGTGGCATCCCCCATCATGTTGGCCGCCGCCTCCATCGCGCGGGCGGAGACCAGTTCGAAGGAATTGAGTACCTCCCCCATGCGGCTGGTCATGGTTTTGTAGAAGCGGGTGATGGCCGCCGCATCCATCAGGCCCAGCATGGCCGTGGCCTTGTTGTCAGGCCGGGGGAAAAGTTTCACCGTGGCCCGCGTGATGATGCCCAGCGTGCCTTCCGCGCCGATGAAAAGCTGCTTCAGGTCATAGCCCGTATTGTCTTTCCTGAGCGGGGTCAGGCTATCCAGCACCCGGCCATCGGGCAGCACCACTTCCAGGCCCAGCACCAGATCCCGCGTATTGCCATAGCGCAGAACATTGATACCGCCCGCATTGGTGGCGATATTGCCGCCGATCAGGCAACTGCCCTTGGCGCCCAGCGACAGGGGAAAGAACCGGCCCTCGGCCTCCGCCGCGCGGTGCAGGTCTTCCAGGATCACCCCCGCGTCCACATCCGCCACATTGCCCACCGGGTCCACCCGGTGCACCCGGTTCAACCGCCTGAGCGACAACACAAGAGCCTTGCCGCTGTCGTCCGGGATGCTGCCGTCGGACAGGCCGGTATTGCCGCCCTGCGGCACCAGTGGAATGCCCGCCCGGCGACAGGTGGTGACCACATCCACCACGCCGTCCCGACTGTCCGGCAGGGCCACGGCCAGCGCCCGGCCCCGGTTCTGTCCGGTCCAGTCCTGCTCGAAGGGGGCGATATCGGCCCGCTCCCGCTTGAAGCCCTTCGGCCCCAGCACCTCGGCCAGATGATCGAGCGCGGCATCCACCGACAGGCTGTGCGTGCGATCCGTCATGGGGGTCCTTTCCTGATCAAACTCTAATGCCGGGCGAGAGTGTCCAGTTCGGGCCGGGCGGCGGCAAGCGCGTCGCGGAAGCGATTGGCGGCCTCGTCCGCTTCGTCCCGCGTCATGCACAGCGGTGGCGAAAAGGCCATCACCTCAAGATGGGGCAGCGCCCGGCTGAGAAGCCCGTGTTTCCTGGCGTGGGCGGAGACGATCTTGTGCGGCCCGCTGCCCTTGGGGAACGGAATGCGGGCCGCCGGGTCCAGCATGTATTCCACCCCGGCCATCATGCCCTCGCCGCGCACATCGCCCACATAGGGAAAGTCCTCGGCGGCCTCCTTGAGGCGATTCAGCAAATAAGGGCCGGTATCCGCCGCCCGCGCGATCAGACCGTCCCGTTCCAGGATTTCCAGGTTCTTCAGCGCGATGGCACCGCCCACCGGATGGCCGGTATAGGTATAGCCGTGCATCATCGGGCCGATCTCCGGCGAGGCATCCTTCAAGACCTGCCACATATCCTCGCTGATAACACTGGCGGACAACGGGAAATAAGCGGACGTGATCCCCTTGGCCAGTGTGACCATATCCGGTGCAAAACCGTAATGACCGGCGGCAAACCAGCTTCCAAGCCGCCCGAAGCCGGTGATCACCTCATCCGCAACGAACAGGATGTCGTGCTTTTTCAAAAGCGCCTGCACCTTCTGGAAATAGCCCTTGGGCGGCAGGAAAACCCCGCCCGTGCCCATAACGGGCTCGGCAAAGAAGGCGGCGATGGTGTCCGCGCCTTCCCGTTCGATGATGTCTTCAAGGTCCGCGATCAGGCGGTCGCAATAAGCCTCTTCGCTCTCCCCGTCTTCATGATAGCGGTAATAATGCGGGCAGAGCGCATGGATGATATCATTCCCCGGCGCATCGAACGCCTTGTGATAGCCCGGAATGCCGGTCAGCCCGGTGGCCGCGTGGGTCAGGCCGTGATAGCCGCCCTCCCGCGCGATCATCTTCTTCTTGTGGGGTTTGCCGCGCAGATTGTTGTAATATTTGATCAGCTTGTAGTGCGTGTCATTGGCATCCGACCCGCTCTGGCCGAAGAAAACCTTGGACAGATGGGTGGCGGGCGTGTGGGTGTGGAAAAGGTCCAGAACCTGATCCGCCAGCCGGGCGATGGGTTCATTGGCATGACCGGCGAACATGTGGAAATAGCTGAGCTGATCCATGGCCTTTTTGGCGGTCTCGCCGATTTCCGGGTTGCCATAGCCGATATTGGCGCACCACAAGCCGGCGCCGCAGTCCAGATAGTCCCTGCCCTCAGAGTCCGTCACCGTTATGCCGTGCGCGCCGGTAATCACCGTCGGGCCATTGGTCAGCACGTCATGGATGCTGGATACCGGGTGCAGCACCCGGTCCATGTCCATCTCGGCGATGGTGCGATTGTGGCCTGTGTCCGTGGTCATGAAAATCCTCCGAAAGGGTTGGGCGCGGCCCGCGTCCATGGCGGCCCGCGCCGCAAGGGTCAGTCCGCCAGCAGCGCGGGCCGGATATGGGTGAGCGGCGCCGCCAACTGATAGGCATGGGCGGCCCTGAGCACGAGCGCATCCATATGGCGCCCGCCCACCAGTTGCAGCCCGATGGGCAGGCCATCCCCGGTGAAGCCGCAGGGCACGCTGCACGCGGGCTGGCCGGTCATGTTGAACGGATAGGTGAAGCGCGTCCAGCCGGGCCAGCGCGGGTCGTCGGCACCTTCGGGCACTTCCAGCCCGGCGGTGAAGGCCGGGATCGGCAGGCTCGGCGTCAGCAGCAGATCATAGCGGTTGTGGAAGCGGCCCATCTGCTCCGTCAGGATGCGCTGCTCGTTGAGCGCGGCCATATAATCCAGCCCGCTCAGGCCCTCGGCCCATTCACACACCTTGACCAGATTGGGGTCCATCAGCGCGCGCTTGTCCGGGCCCAGATCCCGCATGGCATTGGCCGCACCGCCATAGAACAGCCGGTCGAAACTGGTGCGCGGGTCTTCAAAGCCGGGGTCCACCCGGTCCACCTGCGCGCCCAGATCGATCAGGGTTTCCACGGCCCTGTCCAGGCTCGCGCGGATTTCCGGGTCCACATCCACATAGCCCAGCGTGGGGCTGTAAGCGATGCGCAGATCATCCACCCGGCCCGTAAGCGCCTCCAGATAGCTGCCCTCCGGCGGCGGCAGGGTGGCATCGCGGGGGTCGCTTTCCGTCAGCACGTCCATCATCAGGGCGGCGTCTTCCACGGTCCAACTCATGGGGCCGGGATGGGCCAGATTGCCGAACGGGCTGGGCGGCCAGAAGGGCACCCGCCCCTGGGTGGGCTTGTGCCCCACAATGCCGGAAAAGCCCGCCGGAATACGGATCGAACCGCCCGCATCCGTGCCCAGCGCCAGCGGCCCCATGCCCAGTGCCACGCTGGACGCGCTGCCGCCGCTGGAGCCGCCCGCGGTCCTGTCCGGGTTCCAGGCATTGCGGGTGATCCCGTCGATCGGATTGTCGGTAACGCCTTTCCAGCCAAACTCCGGCGTGGTGGTCTTGCCCACGGGCACATAGCCGTTGCGCTTGAGCGCGGAAACCACCGGCGCGTCCTCATCGGGGGCAACCGCCGGGTCCACCGTTCTGGACCCCTTGCGGGTGGGCCATTCACGGGTCAGGAACACATCCTTCACCCCCACCGGCACACCGTCCAGCAGGCCGCAGGGATTGTGGCGGCGATAGCGTTCCTCGGAAGCGCGGGCAAAGGCCAGCGTTGTATCCGGGTCCACATGGCAAAAGGCATTGACCGTTTCATCATGGGCGTCGATCCGCGTCAGCGCCGCCTCTGCCGCCTCCACCGGCGACAGGGTGCCGTCATGATAATGACGGAGCAGCTCGATGGCGGTCATATTGGCGATTTCATCCTGCGACATACACACTCCATGCGATGAAAGAAGGCCCCAGAAAAGAAACGGGGGCAGGGAAACGGGTCGAATCAGCCTGTGGCCGGGCCATAGCCACGGGCTTTATCCACCTGGTTGAAAAGGGCATCCCCCGCCGTCCAGCGGCGGAAATTGTCAATGAACTGATCAGTCAGGGCCTGCTCCCAGCCCATGAAATCCCCCGCCATGTGGGCGGACATCATCACCCCCGGCCTGTCCCACAGGGGATGGTCGGCGGGCAGCGGCTCCTGCTCGAACACGTCAAGGCTGGCGGCAGCGATCTCGCCCGCGTTCAGCGCCGCCACAAGGGCTTCGGTCTGCACGATCTCGCCCCGGCCCACATTGATCAGATGGCCGTGATCCGGCATGGCCCGAAAGGCGGCGGCGTCGAACAGATGACGGGTCTGATCGGTCAGCGGCGCGGCAATGGCCACATGGTCGGCTTCCGCCAGAAGATCGTGAAAAGCCGTGTTGTCATGAATGGCGCCAAACACCGCGTCACCTTCGCGCCGCCGACTGCCCACGCCGCTCACGGACATGCCCACCGCGCGGGCCAGGCGCCCGATTTCATGGCCGATACTGCCGGTGCCCACCACCAGCATGTGCTGCCGATCCAGTCGGCGGGTTTCCCGGTGCCGCCACTGACGGGCGCGCTGAAAGGCCAGATTGCCGTGAAAATCCTTGGCCACCATGAAGGCGGCGCCCACCACATAATCGGCAATGCCCCGATCGAAGATACCCCGCGCATTGGTGACCGGAACCGCGCTTTCCCGCACCGCCGGGATCAGCACCTTGTCCACGCCCGCGCTGGTGGCATGAATCCATTGCAACCGGTCGGCCGCGTGAAAGGCATCCTCAAGCGCGCCGGTGCGGAAGTCCGTCACCATCAGCACATCCGCCCCCGGCAGGGCCTGGGCCAGGCTGTGGGCATCGTCCGCCATGCGGATTTCGGCCTCGCCCTCCAGCGCCTCCAGGCCGGGCGGCGGCGCCTGCGGATCGTGCAGCACGGCCACCACGGGCATCTTGTCGGGCTTGGTCTCGCTCACTTGGGGCCTCCCTTGCCGTCCACATCAGTCTTCAAGGTCGGATGGCCGCGGCCCGCTGTCAATGCACGGGCGGCGATCTTTCTGCATAAGCGCGAAATGACGCCCCAAAGCCTTGACGCCGGGATCACTTGCGGGCCTCTCCCACACTCTCCATGCAGGTGAACAGGAATAATGCCCCAAAGCCTTGACGCCGGGATCACGGGGGGCCACCGTCTGAACAGTAACGGTTCAAGCCAGACAAGGAGGCGCATCCCATGGTGCAAACCCGTGATATCAATCTTCGCGAAAGCACCGAGCCCATGTGGGGCCCCGCCTTCGAATCCCTGCCGGTGCCGGGCATTCGGCGCATGGTCAACATGGCGGCGGAGATGGAGGACGTGATTCATCTGTCCATCGGCCAGCCGGATTTCATGACCCCCAAGCACATCATCGAAGCCCATGTGGACGCGCTGCGCGCGGGCAAGACCGCCTATACCATGGATGCGGGCCTGCCGGAGCTGCTGACCGCCGTAAAAGAACATTACAATGAAAAGCTTGGCCGCGATCTGGACGAAGACAACATCCTGATCACCACCGGCGCGGCGGAAGCCATGTATCTGGCCCTGTCGGCGGCCGCGGCACCGGGGCGCCAGTTCCTGATCACGGACCCGGCCTTTCCGCTCTATGCTCCGATCATCCGTATGCATGGCGGGGAGGTGAAATACATCCCCACAAAGGCGGAACACGGCCACCAGCTCGACCCGCAGGACGTGATCGACGCCATGGAGATGCACACCTTCGGCATCATCCTCAATTCCCCGAACAATCCCACCGGCGCCGTCTATCCACGGGAAACCATGGAAGCCATCGTCAAGGAAGCCGCCTTCCGGGACATCTATGTCTTTTCCGACGAAGTGTATGACAACCTGCTGCTGGACGATGTGGATGACAGCAGCGTGCTCAAATGCACGTCGGACCTGGACCATGTGGTCTGCGCCAGCAGCTTCTCCAAGACCTACGCCATGCCGGGCCTCAGGATCGGCTGGCTGATCTCCAGCCAGGGTCATATCAAGAAGCTGCGGCGTTATCACATGTTCACCACCACCGTGGCCAACACCCCGGCCCAATGGGCGGGCGTTGCCGCATTAGAAGGCGGGCGCGAATGTATCGACGAAATGGTCGCCGAATACCGACGGCGGCGGGACCGGGTGGTGCAGCTCGTCAGCGAAACGCCGCACCTGACCGGCTACTGGCCGCAGGGCGCCTTTTATATCTTCCCCTCCCTGCCGCCCAGCACAGACGGCGCCACGGTGGCGGAAAACCTGCTGGCGGACACGGGCGTGTGCGTGATCCCCGGCGATGCCTTTGGCAACAAGAGCAAAAACTCGTTGAGGATCAGCTTTTCCGCCTCCATGGAAGAGATCGAGGAAGCCTTCAGCCGGATCATTCCCTGGATGGAAAAACAGCGCTTTTAAGGGGTTTTGGCCGCTTGCGCGGCCAGGGTTTGTTTGCGCTCACGCAAGCGTGCTTTCGCACGCGCTCCGCGAGGGCGCGGCACTTGCCGCGGGCCACGGTTGTGGCCTCCGCTCATCCCGCGTGTGCGGGATGGCGGTAGGGGCAACGTGGGTGCGGGATTTGTTTACTGCTCACGCAAGCGCGCTGTCGCGCGCGCTCCGCGAGGGCGCCGCAGGGGCGGCGGGGCGCGGTCGCGCGCTTTGTGTACCGCTCACGCTTGGGTGCTGTGCACCCCGCTCCGCGAGGGCGCCGCAGGGGCGGCGGGGCGCGGTCGCGCCCGTAGGATGGATTCGTATTGGGGTAGGGGTGCGGTTGTGGCGGCACGGACAGGAACAATCAAGCGGTTGAGAGAGAAAAGACATGCAACCCGTTCTGAAAACACTGGGGCTCGTGGCCCATGATGAGAAGAAACAGACCCTTGTGGACTGGGTTCAATCCCGAACCAGCCTGTTGGGGGGCACCGCCATTTATGCCACCGGCACCACCGGCGCGCGGCTGCGGGATAGCTGCCCGGCCCTCAATGTCACACCGCTGAAAAGCGGGCCGCTGGGCGGTGATCAGCAATTGGGCGCCATGATCGCGGAAGGGCGGCTGGACGCGCTGATCTTTTTCATCGACCCGCTGACCCCCCAGCCCCATGACGTCGACGTGAAAGCCCTGATCCGCCTGGCCACACTGGCCAACATCCCCTGCGCCTGCAACGCCGCCACCGCCGATCTGCTGATCCCGGCGCCAGCTTGATTAAAACTGGCCGTGGCGGCCTTCGCCCTCGGTGAAGCGGGCTGCGCCTTCGGCGGCGCCTGCCTTTAGCGACTCGTCACCGATTCGGGATTCATTCTTCAACGCCTCGGCTTCCGGCAAGGCCCATTGCTGATGTACACTTTGCCGGTCTCCGCGCAGGCAGGTTTGCGGAAAAGCGGCAATCTGCTGCGCCAGGTCAAGCGCGGTTTCCAGCGCGCGGCCCCTGGGCACCAGCCGATTGGCAAGGCCCATGCCATGGGCTTCCTGCGCCGTCACCGGGCGCCCGGTCAGAATCATGTCCATGGCACGGCTTTCCCCGATCAGTCGGGGCAGACGCACCGTGCCGCCATCGATCAGCGGCACGCCGAAGCGGCGGCAGAACACACCGAACACGGCGCTTTCGCTGGCCACCCGCATATCGGCGAGACAGGCCAGTTCCAGCCCGCCCGCCACGGCATAGCCTTCCACCGCCGCGATCAAAGGCTTGGTCAGGCGCATCCGGGTGGGGCCGAGCGGGCCGTGGTCCGCGCCCGGTTGCGGGTGCCAGTGGCGGCTTACCGCTTTCAGGTCGGCCCCGGCACAGAAATGATCCCCCGCGCCAGTCAGCACGGTCACATGGGTGGACTCGTCCACCTCCCCTGCTTCGAAAGCGGCCCGCAGCGCCTCCGCCGTTTCCGGGTCGATGGCATTGCGGGCGGCGGGACGGTGAATGGTGATGATCCTGACCGCCCCTTCCCGGGCCAGACTGACGGACATGCGCACCCCCTGATCGTTCATGCGGCTATGACAAGCCGAGCTTAAACCTGCCCGGCGTGGGAGGCCAGCACATCCAGAAAGGAGTCGCCATACGCATCCAGCTTTTTCCGCCCAACCCCTTTCAGGCCCAGCAGATGGGTGCGATCGATGGGTTTGTGGCGGGCCATTTCAGCCAGCGTTTCGTCATGAAAGATCACATAGGCGGGCACCCCGTCCCGCCGGGCCAGATCGCTGCGATGGGCTTTCAGGCGATCATAAAGGGCCGCCGCCTCACCGCTCAGCATGATCGGCGCGGGTTTTCCCCTGCCCGGCGCGGGCCGGGGTCGACGGGCCGTGGGCCGGATCAGGTCCACCCGCCCGCTGCCGGCCAGAAGGGCGCGGCCCTGATCAGTGAGCGACAGGCCGCCATAGCCGTCCACATCCAGCGCCAGAATGTGATTCGCCACCATCTGGCGCAGCAGGCGGCGCCAGTCCCGCTTATCCAGGTCCGCGCCGCTGGCGAACACGGGCAGGCGATGGTCCCCGCGCGCCCGGATGCGGGCGGTGTCGGCGCCGGTGAGCAGATCGATGATATGGCCCTGCCCGAACATCTCCCCGGTGGCATCCACCGCTTCCAGCGCACGGCGGGCCAGTGGGGTCGCGTCCACCACATCGGGCGGGTGCAGGCAGGTATCGCAATTGCCGCAGGGGGCGGAGTCCTCGCCGAAATAGGACAACAGCACCTGGCGGCGGCATCCCGCGCTTTCACACAGCCCCACCAACTGATCGAACCGGCCATGGGCGCGGCGGCGCACGGCATCGGGGCCGCCGCTCGCCTCGATCATGGACCGGCGCCGCGCCACGGACTGGCCGCCATACAGCATCACCGCGCGGGCGGGCAGACCATCCCGCCCGGCGCGCCCGATTTCCTGATAATAGGCTTCCATGCCGCCGGGAATGTCCGTGTGGATCACATAACGCACGTCCGGCTTGTCGATGCCCATGCCGAACGCCACGGTGGCCACGATCAAGGCATCGCTCTCGGCCAGAAAGCGCTCCTGATGGCGGCGACGGGTGTCGTCATCCAGCCCGGCATGATAGGGCAACGCCTTGTGGCCCAGCGCCGAAAGCTGGGCGCTGACATTGTCCACCTGCTTGCGGGACAGGCAATAAATGATCCCCTGCCCGCTCATTTCCTTGAGAAGGGCGGGCACCTGGGTACGGGCACTGCCCTTTTCCAGCACTTCCAGCGTCAGATTGGGCCGATCGAAACTGAGCACATGGCTGCGCGCCGTGCCGCCCAGCAGCGTGTCGATGATGTCCTGCCGGGTCATGGCGTCGGCGGTGGCGGTGAACGCGCCCAGCGTGGCGCCCGGAAAGGCGGCCTTCAGCCGGGAAAGGTCGCGGTAATCGGGCCGGAAATCGTGCCCCCACTGGGACAGGCAGTGCGCCTCGTCCACAATGATCTGGTCCACCGGCAGGCGACCGAGGGCGGCCAGCATCCGATCGGTCAGCAGGCGTTCCGGCGAAATATAGAGAATTTGCACATCGCCGCGCTGAAAGGCCCGCCACACATCCACATTGGTGGGCCGGTCGCGGGCGCTGTTAATGCTGTCCGCCCCCACGCCCAGCGCCTTGAGCGCGGCCACCTGATCCTGCATCAGCGCAATCAGGGGCGACACCACAACGGTGCGGCCGGCCCGCGCCAACGCCGCCAGTTGATAGCACAGGCTTTTGCCGCCACCGGTGGGCATGACCGCCAGCACATCCCGGCCCGCCAGCAGATCATCCACCACCGCTTCCTGACCGGGCCGAAAGCGGTCATGGCCGAAAATGTCGCCAAGAAGCTGGTATTTCCGCGCCTGAAGATCCATGAAGTGCCCTGAGCCTGTGCCACCAGGCCCTGCTATAGACCACGACCCGCGCCCTTTGAACCCCCCGCGTGACCGGGGGCCGAAAAGGCCGCGCGCGGAACGGAAAAAGCCGCCACGGCCAGCGCCGCGACGGCTTCCCTGAAAGAGCTGCCGCGCCGCCTCAGCCCTCGGTTTCCGGCTTGGTCTTGCGCCGGGCCTTGGTGGCGGGGCTGGCCGTGGAACGGGCCGTGGCGCCGGTCTTGACCGGGGCCGCCTTTTTCGCCCTGGTGGTGGAACCGGTCGCGGTCTTGCGGGTCGTGGCCGCCCCACTCGCCCCCGTTTTGGCCGGTTCCGCCTTGGTGGGCGCCTTCTTGGCCGGGGCCTTCTTGGCGGATGTCGCCTTGGCGGGGGCCTTTTTGGCGGATGCCTTTTTCGCCGGTGCCTTCTTCGCGGGGGCCGTTTTGGCGGGGGCTTTCTTCTTGGTGCCCGCACCGGCGCTGGTGCCCGCCGACGCGGCGCCCGTGCGCGTGCGGCGCGTCTGCGTTCTCGCCCCGGATTTGGACGGTGCCTTGCCAAGTATCATTTCGGGCGGGAAATGATCCACCGTGATCACCGTCCCCACCGCCTCTTCCATGGCCTTGAGATTGTCCGCGTCCTCTTCCGTGATAACACCGGCCTTCAGCCCTTCCTCGGCGGTGTTCACGCCCGCTTTTTTCAGCGCGGCTTTCTGGGATTGCAGCTTGCTGACCATTTCAAAAGCGCGTTCCAGATCATGGATGGCATCCCCCTGGCGACCGGGGAAAACACGCTCGGTCAAGCGTTCGCGGGCCATGCCGGGGGTGGAGATCAGGTCCGCCACCGCCCGCTTCACCTCGTCGCTCGGCCCACGGGTTCGGGCACCGAAAGGCAGAATCACGAAACGCAGGAACCGCGCCGTGATCCGGGATGGCAGATTGGCGAAAATCTCGTCAAAGGCGTTTTCGATCGTGCGCGCGCTCTCAGCCATGCAATAATCCACCAATGCCTCGTCCTCCGGCACGTCGCCCTCATCCCGGAACCGCTTGAGCACGGCGGACATCATGTAAAGCTCGGATAAAATGTCCCCCAGCCGGGCGGACAGCATTTCCTTGCGTTTCAGATCACCCCCCAGCGTCAACAGCGCCATATCGGCGGCAAGGGCGAACCCCGCCGCATAGCGGGACAACTGCCGGGCATGATCGCGCACCACGCCATTGCCGAAGGTGGGCGCCAGAAGCCCCTTGCTCCAGCCCCGGCCCAGCGCGCGGAACAGGGTTTTGGTGCTGTGACCCACATGGCGCCAGAAAGCGCTGTCGAAATCATCCAGCGCCTTGTGAGGATCGCTTTCTTCCAGCGCCAGCATTTCATCCAGAAGGTGGGGGTGGCAGCGTATGGCCCCCTGTCCGAAAATGATCATGTTGCGGGTCAGGTCATTGGCGCCTTCCACCGTGATACCCACCGGCACGGACTGATAAATGGACCCCAGATAATTCATCGGCCCGTCGATCACGGTCTTGCCGCCGTGCACGTCCATGGCGTCTGTCAGCGCGTCGCGCATCCGATAGGTGGCATGGGCCTTCATGATGGCACTGACCACCGCCAGCTTGCGCCCTTCATCCAGCCCGGCACAGGTGAGCCGCCGGGCCGCATCCAGCCGATAGGCATTGGCCGCGATCCGGGCCAGCTTTTCCTGCACCCCTTCAAACCGGCCCACCGGCAGGCCGAACTGCTCCCGAACGGCGCCGTAAGCGCCGCTGGTGCGCGCGGCCAGGGCCGCCGCGCCCGCGCTCTGGGATGGCAGGGAAATGCCCCGCCCCGCCGCCAGCGCGCTCATCAGCATTTTCCAGCCCTGCCCCACATTGGCCTTGCCGCCAATCACATGACTAAGCGGGATGAACACATCCTTGCCCCAGTTGGGGCCGTTCTGGAATGCCTGGCCGGACGGGATATGCCGGTCGCCAATGGTGACCCCCTTGATGTTGGTGGGCACCAAAGCCACGGTGATGCCCAGATCTTCCGTTTTGCCCAGCAGGCCATCCGGGTCTTTCAGCTTGAACGCCAGCCCCAGCACTGTGGCCACCGGCCCCAGCGTGATATAGCGCTTGTGCCAGTTGAGCCGGATACCCAGCGTTTTCTTGCCCTTCCATGTGCCATGGGTGATCACACCCTCGTCCCGCATGGCGGCGGCATCGGAACCCGCATGATCGCTGGTCAGGCCGAAGGCCGGGATTTCCTGCCCCCTGGCCAGCCGGGGCAGCCAGTATTTGCGCTGTGCATCCGTGCCGAACTGCATCAGCAATTCGCCAGGACCCAGGGAATTGGGCACCATCACGGTCACGGCCCCCGCCACCGACCGG